>JAGQQW010000078.1 GCA_020426005.1 Planctomycetota bacterium
CGTCGAGTATCCGATCGTCGCGGTCATGCTCCGTCCTCCTTGTTGCGCGCTCCGCGCGTACCCTTGCGAAAGCTCTGCACGAGTTCGGCGCGCATCGCGTCGAGAGCCGATGCTGTCGCTTCGGTCGAGACTTCGGTGGGTTCGTTGCCTTGGCGCGCCTTCTTGGCAGCTCGTTTCCGCTCGCGATCGCGCTCGTCCGTAGGAAACCCGCCGTCGTCTTCGTCGAGCCAATCGAGTTGCTTCTCGATCTCCGCGCGGACACCACCGGCCCCACTCACGGCATCGACATCGCCCAGTTCGTCCGGTGCGTCCTCGATCGCCTCGTGCAACATGCGACCGATCACGAACAGCAGTTCGGAGTGGCATGCAAAACGCGCACCCTTGTCGAACGAGAGACAACGCTCGAGGACGGTGATGACCTTGGGCGAATGGCCTGCTTGCAGGAGTTTGCCGAGTTGGTCGAAGCTCTCGTCTGCCGTACGCGGTCGATGCGGTTCGAATCCCGTCAGCAAGCGGAAGAGCATCGCTCCGATCGCGTAGATCTCGCTCGCCACGGTCGATCGCCCGTCATCGAGCTCCGGTGCGCGATATCCCGACGGCGCACCGGGAAGTCCCCAGTCGAGCACCGTGATCCGACCGTCCGCTCCGAAGAACACGTTCTGAGCGCACAGTCCCGGATGGAACAGCCCGGCACTTCCCGGTCCGGCGAGGATGCCGGTCACCTCGAGAATGGCACGCAGCGCCGAGCGCGCCTTGAACGCGCCTATGCCCGACGCCAAGGCTTCGAGGCTCGTCCCATGCAAGGGCTCGAACACCGCATGCGGTATCGGCGCAGTAGCGGTCGACAGCAAGCGCGCCATGCCACGCAACTCACCACGACGTAGAAGGGGAGCGTGCGACTCGAACCACGACTGCACTCCCTCTTCGAGGACTTTGAAGACGCGAACTTCATGAGCCTTCGTGTCCACGGCGAGGAACGACGTGCCGTGAGCACCGAATTCGGTGACGTCCGAGAGACGGAGGCCGAGAAACTCGGTTCCGGTCCGGGGCACACCACCACGAGTTGGATCTTCGATCTGCCTGGACATGCGCGCGCGGGGCGAAAGGGCCCCTCGCGTCATCGGCGGTCCAGGGAGGGCGACCCAAGGCCGAATGGACGCGCCGCGCGCCACTCCGTGTCAGCGCGAGATGCGCGACAGGTCACGTGCGATCAGCGATCGAAGAGCGCCGCGAGCTCCGCGCCGACACACCCGTTACTCGCGAGAACCTGGCCGTCCCAGAGCGGTCGCGCACCACGCTCGAGCACATCGATCGCGCCGCCGGCGCCGAGTACGAGGGCGATTCCAGCAGCGACGTCGTAGGGAGCGAGTCCCTTCTCCCAGTAGGCGTCGTAGATGCCAGCAGCCACGAACGCGAGATCGAGAGCCGCCGAGCCACAGCGACGAATGCCGCGCGCCTCCATCAATGCCGCCGCGAAGCGCTGGATGTTCGTATCCGCACCCGGCTCGTTGCGTCCGTAGCTGAATCCCGTCGCGACCACCGCGTCCCGCAAATGCTCGGTCCGCGAAACCGCGATGCGACGGTCGTTGCAGTAGGCACCGACGGCGGGCCCACCCCAATAACACTCTCCACCGTCGCGTCCACCGAGAGCCGGAGCCAACACGACGCCACAAGCGACGTCTTCGCCCTCGAGCAACCCGATACTGATCGAGAACGAGGGATGTCCATGCACGAAATTCGTCGTGCCATCGATCGGATCGAGGACCCAGACGAAACGCGCTTCGCGATCCTTCTGCCCACGCGGCGATGCGACACCTTCCTCTGCGAGGATCGCGTCGCCGGGAAAGCCCGTACGAATCGCATCCACGAGCAACTGCTCGATCTCACGATCGACTTCGGTCACCAATTCACGGCGTCCTTTGAATTCCGTGTGGGGCGCCGCGTTGCCGGATTCGAGATTCGCGCGAGCGAGCTCGTCACGGCGCTCCTCGAAACGCCGAGACAACACGACGCCGGTTCGTTGCGCCAGGTCGCGAGCGAAGTCGAGTCGTGAACGCATCACTTCACAGCCTCGGTGAGCGCGTGCAGCTTGGTGACGATTCGATCCTGCATGGCTTTCAAGTGCTTGTTCAGGCCCGAACGCCCTGCGTCGTAGTTCATGAGGATCGAGAACACGACGACTTCGTCGGACGCGGTCAGCACCATTCCCGAGAGAGCGCTGACTCCTCGGATCCACCCCGTCTTCGCGCGCACGCGGCCCGCGATCGATCGCATGCGATCGTCGATCGTGCCGGACACGCCCGCGACCGGGAAGCACTCGATCAAGCCCTTCCCGAAGGGATCGACCAACGCGCGGGAAAGCGCCGTGACGATCAGCGTCGGCGTCACGCGATTCCCCTTCGACAGACCCGAGCCATCTCGCACGACGAGCCCCTCGCCGCCCGGCACGCGCGCGAATCGCTTCGCGAGCCCTTCGACGCCAGCTGCGAGCGACGCCTCGCCGCCACTCTCGAGACTCACGACGCGCAAGAGTTGCTCCGCTTGGAAGTTGCTCGAGTCCATGAGCAACTTGGAGACACTCACGCGCAACGGATTCCGCGCATCGCACACGACACGTGTCGACTCGCCGCCAGTGCTGGCAGGAGTGGCGCGCACGCTGGCGCCTTGCACGCGAACTCCCGCGCCTCGGAGCGCGTGTTCGAGACAAGCTCGATAGCTGCGCTCGATGTCGGGATCCGCCAAGCGTGTGATGCTCGGTCCGAAGCCGTCCCAGATCGCACCCGCGACACGCACACCATCGGGCGTGCGCGCGACGAGGATCGATCGCCCTTCCGCCTTCGAGCGCGTCGTCTTGACCGTTCCGCGGACGAGTTCACGCTCGTCGAGTCCGTCGGGGAAGAGAGAGACTCGCGCGAGTTTGCCCGGCGACGTGGGGCGAACCTCGACGACGAGGCACCCCTCTTCGAGCACGAACGGTCCGGTCGGCGCCGCATAATCCTGGTCGAGTTGATCCCGCGGCCAGTCGGAGGGCCGGTCCGGCCCCGTCCATCCGTCGGCGCAGTACTCGATGCCGGCGAGTTCGGTCACGCCTTCGCGCAGAAGTGCAGCGACGAGAGCATCGAAGGGACCACGGCCAGCGCGATCCCGATAGAGCGTCGGGTCTCCGCGCGATTCCACGACGAGCAAGGGTGCTGTTCCACGCTCACCACTCGTGACCAGCGAGAATCTCGTCGAGAACTCGTAGTCGATGCCGAGACTCCGCACGGCGTGGATCGCGGTCAGAACTTTCTGATTGCTTGCGGGCGCGAAGAGTTCGAGCGCACGATGCTCGTACAGCATCGCATCATCCGAAAGTCGTCGCACAGCGACGCCACAGCGCACGCCGTCTCGCTCGAGCCCACGCACGATCGTCGTGAGCTCGGATGCTATGGATTGACTCTCGACGTTCCCGGGCACGATCGCGAGCGTGGCGCACGCGAGCGCCCAAGAAGACGACCACTTGCTCGATGGCATTCGTTCCTCCCTACGGAAAGGGTGGCGAATCCACTGCACGCATGCCACAGTCAATCTCGATCGCCTGCAGGTCCTCCAGGATCAGGAACCGGGTACGGACGGAGGCACTGCCCGCGGCCTCGGCGAGGATCGCCCGTTCGAGGCCGGCACGATCGGACAGAAGCGGAAACATCGCCGGGTAGAAATGTGTCAACGCGACACAACGTGGCTTCGCGTCCGTCACGATGCGAGCGACGTCCTTCGGCGTCATGTGCCCGTCACGTGCGTCTTGGGGGGCGTCGTCCGGGACGCTGCACTCGAGCACGCAGAAATCGGCGCCGTGACACGCGTTCGTGAGTTCTGCGCACGGACCGGAGTCCCCGGAATACACGAGCACCGGACCACTGCCATCGCGCCGCGAAATGCGATAGATGTAGCTCGGCATCGTGTGCGCAGCACGATGGGCAACGACCATCCATTCACCGACCGCATGCGGCCCGGGATCGAGCTCGTGAACGCGGTCACGCGGATGGAGAGTCCATTTCCCGTAGACACTGTCCCAAGCATCGAGGATGCGCTGCAGCCCGGGCGGGCCGTGCAAGATCAAGTCGCTCGCCGCCGTCAGCGACGGGTTGTTGCGCAAGAAGAGCAACGGCAAGAGATCCGCATGATGATCCGGATGGAAGTGCGAGAGCACGACGTGATCGATCGTCTCGGGTCCGACACCCGCTTGTTGCAACCGCAAGAGCGTGCCTGGACCGCAGTCGATCAGAGTCCGCTGCCCGTGTGCTTCGAGCAGATAGCCGCTCGCGGAGCGACCTCCCCGCATGAGGATGCTTCCCGTTCCGAGCGGAACGAGTCGCATCTCAAGCACCGGATCGATCGCTGGGAACGGATCGATACCCGTGGGGATGCGTCTCGTGCCAATTCCACGCCGTCTCGAGGATCGACGTGAGGTCCCCGAAGCGGGGTTTCCAGCCGAGTTCGGCCTTGGCGCGTGCGGAAGAACCGACGAGCTTCGGCGGATCTCCCGCACGTCGCGGTGCATCGACCGCCTTGATCTCGTGACCCGTGAGTCGGCGCGCCTCTTCGATCACTTGCAGGACCGAATGGCCCTCTTCGTTACCGAGATTGAACGCATTGCGCGTGAACTTGCCTTCGCGCATCGCGGTCAGGCCGAGGACGTGCGCCTCGGCGAGGTCGAGCACGTGGATGTAGTCGCGAATACACGTGCCATCGGGCGTGGGATAATCGTTTCCGAAGATCGCGACGTGCTCGCGCTGCCCGAGAGCCACTTGGAGGACGATCGGAATCAGATGGGTCTCGGGTTCGTGGTCTTCACCGATGTCCCCCGAAGGATGCGCCCCCGCGGCGTTGAAATAGCGGAGACTGCACGACGCGAGGCCGTAAGCACGCTCGTAGTCCTCGAGCAGCCCTTCGCAAAAGAGCTTCGTCCGTCCGTACGGATTGACGGGTGCCTTCGGCAGATCTTCGACGATCGGAATGCGTTCCGGCTCACCGTAGACCGCACACGTCGACGAGAAGACGAACCGCTTGCAATCCGCAGCGATCATCGCGTCGAGCAGGTTCTTCGTCGCTTCGAAGTTCTGCGCGTAGTAGTCGGCAGGCTTCTCGACGCTCTCCCCCACGTAACAGCTCGCGGCAAAGTGGAAGACCGACTCCGGGCGGGCCGCCTGGAGAGCTGCGTGCACGGCAGCACGATCCTTCAGATCGACGCGCAGGAGTTCGACACCCTCGGGAATCGCTTCGACGTGGCCTTCGCTCAAGTCGTCGAGAATCGCGACATCCTCACCGAGTTCGCGCAATCGATGAACAGTGTGAGAGCCGATGTAGCCGGCACCGCCGGTCACGAGAATGGTCAACGTACGTTCTCCTGCGTGGTATCTGTCTTCGCGCGCGTCCGACCCAGTCGGCGCGCCCATTCGTCGACGACTCGAGCGCGCCCTTCCGCGGTCGCTTCCGCACCGCTCTCCAACATGTAGGCACTCTGCGAAGCGCGCACGAGAGTCTCATGCATGCTTCGGAAGACCGAGGGCTCGGACTCGCGCTCGAGTGCGGCAAACAGCACTTCGATTGCCCGATCCGGCGGCAGCCGGCGCGCCTGACCCGCGGCGATGCCGCGATTTCCGGGATCGGGATCCTGAAGCGCGATCCTGATGACCTTGTCGAGCTCGGCACCGAGGCCGACCAAACATCGGAGCGCCTCGAGCCGCAGTTCGGGGTCGACATCACGGCGGAGCACGTGGAACAAGTCGACCTCGATCGACGGAACTTGCTGCGCGTGCTGTGTCAAGATCTCGAGCGCGTTGGCGCGCACGCCCTTCTCTTCGCTTCGTCGCAACCGATACCGCAGTTCGGTCGGCGAGAAGCTCACGCGCTGCCCCAGTGCCTGCTCTTCGACGAGAGCCTTCTTCAAGGTCGCGACGACTGCCGCATCGATGAAGGTCGGTTCCTTCGTGAGCGGTTCGAGCATGCGCAGCGCATCTTCGAAGCGTCCGAGCGAGCGATAGCACCAAACCGCTTGCAGACGCGCGTCGTCGACGATCCCGCGCGCCCGATCGCGTGCCCCGAGCTCGGCGACCGGGAGCAAGACTGCCAGCGCGTCTTCGTTGCGCCCTTCATAGCGAAGGGCCTTGCCGAGCATGAGCTCGAGTTCTGGATGGCGTTCCCGAACGCGGAGCGCCTTTTTCAGCACGGTCTCGAGACGCTCGGGTTGATATCGGTTCAGCAAATGCCGCTCGAGCTGGCGACAGGCTTCGACTCCGATCGGCCCCTCGACCAGGGATGCGAGCAGCCTCTCCCCTTCTCGTTCGTCGACCGTGGTCTCGGCGACACTCTTCCGTGCCGATGGCTCGAGCAAGCAATACGCGAGGTGGAACGTCCAATCGGGCACCTGAGGGAATCGAGCGTGGAGTGCACGGAACTTCTCGATCGCCTTGGCATCTTCGCCATTCCTGCGGAGCGCGAACCCGAGCATTTGGTGCGCACCGACGTGCGCTGGATCCTCGGCGAGGATCTCTTCCAGCAGGACACGTGCGTCCTCGTGTCGCGCGAGATCGTCGGTGAGTCCCTTCGCGCGCGCGAGCGTCGAAATGCGGGATGTCGCACTCGGCAGCAAGTCGAGTTCGGGTGGGCGATCTCCGTACGACTGCGCCAGAAGTCGCGAAGCCTGACCGAGTTCGTTCAGATATTCCGCGAGTTTCGCGTCGTCGACACCTGCGAAGACATCCGGGCCAGAAGTGCGGTCACCCTGCGTGGTCAGCGCGACATCGACACCGATCCTGCGCGCAAACGCTTCGAGCGCGGTGCCGGGTCGCGCTGCATGGGTCTTGGTCGACCCTGTCACCAAACCGCATGCGGCCAGCAGCATCGAAGCCGCACCGACGAGGATCGCCGGAAGCGTCCCGTGCGAGATCGAACGATGAGAGCGGAAACTCACGAGCGGCATTGCACCGAATCCGGGGCGCCATGCAAAGTCGAGAACCGCGGAATTCACGCGGGGCCTTCGGAGTGGCAGGTCTGCTAGACTCTTCTCATGCGTCCCTGTTCCGCACGTGGTCTCCGACTCGACGGCCTGGCATCTGCGCGAAAGCACGGCCTGGCATCTGCACGCAAGCACAGCCTCGCTCCATCGCGAGCGCTCGCGATCTGCGTCCTGCCCATCGCGCTTTCCCTCGTGGCATGCCAGGAAGGCGGCCTCGACAAGAGCGTGGCGAGCGAGGTCAAGATCGCGGTCGATCATCACCTCGCACGCCTCGGCGGGGCACCGAGTTTCGGGACGTTCCCCGTTGCGCCCAATGCGTCGTGGTGCGATCTGCAGACGTTGCACTTCGAGGACGATGGGCAATACAGCACATCGAGCCCCGGCAACTCGACATCGGCGAAGAACCCTTACTTCCTCGGCAAGAATGGCGAACTCACGCTGACGGACAAGGTCAACCGAAACGTCACGCTGCGTTACTCGGGTTACTACGACCTCGATGGGGACGCATACTGGTTCCTGATCCGCAGCAGCATCAGCGAGAATCTCCTCTTCGGTGTCCGCCAGATCTCGGGCAAGCCGACGGTTGCCGATGATTGGCACATCTTCGGAGAAACCTTGATCTTCGCGAAGTCCACCGACGCGCAGGTCCCCGAGAACATCGGACGCGCCTTCGCCGGAGAAGCCAAGATCGATGGCTCCGGCGCGATCACGAGTGGGGTCATCAAGGACTCACGAGACAAGAGCATCCTGCTGGCGGGACTCATGTCCGGCGGCACTCTCGGCTTCACCGACTTCGCGATCGAGTTCAAAGGCGAGGACACACGCAGCTTCTCTGGCGGAATCGCCAAACATGTCGGCGTGCTCGTGGACAAGACATGGGACGACGGCGAGATCGGCACCCTCGTCATGGTTCGCAAGCAGACGGCGAGCGCGGACATCACGCGACTCATCGGTACGTGGCGTGTCGGCTTGCATGCGATCTTCAACAAGCCCGGTCGTGCGGGAGTCGCCTCCTCGTCCGGAGTCTTGCTGCTCGAGACCGGCAAGACCTGGTCCCTGAGCTTCACGGACAGCAAGACGGTCCTGTCGGGAACGTTCGACGTCGGTGACAACGGCGCGTTCACGCTCGTCGAGAACGGCGGGTTCAACCAGCGGTTCGAAGGCGCGGTCGACCCCGACTACCGCACGCTCACGTTCGTCGACAAGACGGTCGAGAACTCGGCAGATCCGTTCGTTGCGCTGTACTTCGGCATCATGGAGAAGAAGATCTAGATCCAGCTGGAAGCCCGCCCGGAGCGCTACCACGTGTCGACCTGAAACGGCTGGCCGTCAGCTCGGAAGCGTATGTAGCCGGCGTGATACGGTGCCTGCAGCACCTCGGGGAGTCGCTCGATCGGCATCCAGAGCAACCCCTCGACTTCGGACATCGGGACCGGCTCCCGCCGAACCGCGATCGGCTCCTCGGAAGCGACTTCGAAGAAGAACGATCGCCACGCATAGCGACGCACGCCGTCGACACGGCGGATCCCTTCCTGGACGAAGAGGAACCGTACGGCTTGGATCGTCGTACCGGTTTCTTCGAGCCACTCGCGACGAAGCGCCTCTTCGACACGCTCACCGGGCTCGACACGTCCGCCGGGCAGATCGAATGTGCGCACCCGGCTCTCCCCTTGCGTGAGCACGCGGCGATTGGCCGCGAGCAGCACACAGCCGTCGACTTCGAGCACCCCGAACGCTCCGAGAAAATCCTGCTGCAGTGCGACTTCCGACATGCGTCGACGATACGAAGTCCCGCCCGAATGTGTTGTAGTCGTCATGCCCGAATGAGCACCCCACTCCAACGGAGAACCGGAGGGACGGAACTTGCTGCGATCTCGAATGCGCATCGGCCTCATCGTTCTGCTGATACCCACCATTGCGTACGGCATCGGGATCGCCCTCGAACGCCTCGTCTTCGCGCGTCGCGTCGCAGCGCAGCGCTGGTTGCCCGACGTCTTCAGGGCGCCTCGCGTGCTCGATCCCGAACTCGGCATCGTCGGGTCCCCCTTCGAGGTCGACTCGCGCAACGCGGCGGTGACGCCGCACGGCGCCTTGACGGTCGTTCTGCACGAGAGCCTCGTGGCCCGTAGCCCAGCGGAGCGAAACGCCGACGAGGAGTGGCTGCGCCGGAAGCTCTTCGAAGTCGACCTCGCGGCGGTCGTCCCCGAGATCCACTGCTTTCCCGGCACGACCGCTGCGCAGCGTGCGCGCGCGATTGCCGGGCGCGAAGCATCGATGATCGTGTTCATGATCACCCCCGAAGACGTTTGGTTGGCAGACGAAGCGGACGGCGCGACCCGCGTGCGGCTGCAGCCGGGGCAAGACCAAGGAACCTTGGAGTTCGTTGCCGCCGACGAGGGCGCCGCGCAGGACTCTCTGCGACACATCGACGAACGCGAATCCTCCATCGAGCGGCGTCTCCCATCCTGGATCCCGCTCGCACGCGTGCTCACGAGTGACGCCTCTCGACTCGTCGACAGCGGAGACGTCTCGATGCCGTCGTGGCTGCTGCCGTGGCGCCGCGAAGGCTCACAGGGAGAATCGGCTCACTATGCTCCACTCGAACGAGCGATGCAGTGGCTGGCCACGCACCGCCAGCGGCAACCGGTCCTCGTCGTTCGCCTGCCAGCCACCTTCGAAGTCGCGGACGACCGCCTCACGCAGCTGATGACCGAACTCGAACTCGATCCGAGCCACATCGAGAGTCGCCGCTTCGAGCGCCGTGTCCAGGACATCGTGATGAGCCATGGGGTCGACTACCTGGATCTTCGTTCGGTGCTTTACGACGTCGAACGTCAGGAGGACGCGAGCGCCTACGAGAGCATGGCCGTCCTCGCGCCGGTCAGCGAACGCTCTCGTCGCGTCGTCCTCGCCGCGATCGCTCGAGCGCTGAGACGCTCGGTGGCACCACGATGAATCCAGGAATGCGACATCACGGCGACACCGACGGTTCGAGGCTCGAGAGGTCGACGGGGATGCTCTTGACTCGATCCAGGTGTGCGAGATAGCGCGCCCGCGGCCACTCCGTGACGCCGAGGCTCGCGAGGTGTGGAGTCATGAGTTGCACGTCGATCAGATCGATCCCGGCACGCTCCAGACTCCGAACGAGAGCAATCAAGGCGACCTTGGACATGTCGGTGACTCGATGGAACTTGCTCTCTGCGGCGAACAGCGATCCGCACTGCACGCCATAGATTCCACCGACGAGACGATCTCCGTTCCACACTTCGAGGCTGTGCGCATGACCGCGACCATGAAGCTCGACGTAGCTCGTGACCATGTCGTCATGGATCCACATCCCATCGGGTCGATCCCTGCTGCATTCGCGCATGACGCGTTCGAAGCAGTGATTCCACGTGAGACGGAAGTCGTGACGGGCGAGCACACGCTTCATACTGCGCGACACGTGTAGGTCGTTCGCATGCAAGACAGCGCGCGGATCTGGGCACCACCAGAGCGGTAACTCGTCCTCGCCGTACCACGGAAAGATGCCGAGTTCGTAGCCGAACAAGACGCGTTCCGGTTCGAGGTCGGCACCCACCGCCACGAGATCATCGGTCGCTGCGACCGGATCTGGAAAAGCCGGAGGCGATCCGGGAGCGATGTACGGAATCGTCACCCGCGTATCGTAAGCCGGCCGACGATCATGGTCTCAGATCGTGATCGCTTCTTCGCGCAATCGATCCTTGAGCCGCTGCAGGACGCGGGCGTGGATCTGACAGATACGAGCCGGTGACAAGCGGAGTTCGTGCGCGACGTCCCGCAGCTTCATGCCCTGCAGATAGTGGAGATCGACGAGCCTCCACTCCGTCGTGCTGCAGAGTTCTTCGACGCGACCGAGCAACTCGCGGTGATACAGCGCGGTCAGCGGATGCGTGTCATCACCGGATCCGCGCCCACGTGCGCCGACTGCGATGATCGAGCCCCCGAGAACGTCGATGTCGTCCTCGTACGCGGAACTGAACCCGGTCGTCGCCTGGACCCCCACGGGTGGATACGACTGCCGATAGACGGACAGCGTCACGCCGAGTTCGTCCGAGACTTCCTCGTCGGAAGGCTCGCGACCGAGATCCTGACGGAGCTGTTCGACGATCGCATCCCGTTGCGCGAGGCGCGATCGCATGAGACGCGGTAGCCAATCCATCGCGCGGAGCTCGTCGACCATCGCGCCATAGACGCGGGTCTTGAGATACGACACGAAGCTGCGCCCCTTCCCGGCGTTGAAGGTCTCGAGGCATCGAAGCAGACCGCCGTACCCCGCGTTGCACAGGTCATCGACATCGACGCTTCGCGGCAGGCGAGCACTCAGAGTGCGGGCGACGTCCGCGACGTCCGGCAGGTGGCGCTCGATCAGTGCGTCCCGCCATTCCGTCCGACGCGAACGAACCCATCTGCGAAGCAAGACTTCGGAAGACAGGCCGAGGAGGTCCTCGGGATCGATCGGCGTGAGCGCCTTGCGCGCCTTCACGGTCTTCGTCGCAGGCTTGGCACTCTTGGCTTTCCGTACCGAAGCCGCATTCTGCCGCGCCGGAACCTTCGACCGCGAAGGGGCATCCGCCTTCGAGCGCTTCGCACTACGGTCGCCGGACTTCGCCTTCGACGGCTTCGCGACGCGGGCACTGCGTGCTTCCCCGATGCCCTCGTCGACTCGCGTCGTATGGATCCGCCTCGACGACTTCGTCGTCCGTTTTCGATCCCGTTCGGTTTTCTCGATCAGTGACATGGATCAACCCTCCCGTTGATCATGACCAGCCGTCTCGACACACCACGGTGCAAGGCGCGCGCAGTGTACGCGCTCGACTTCATGGAAGTGTACGCAATCGTCGCGCTGCAACAACGAAAAGCATCGAAGCATGCGCGCTTTGTCAGGTCGTGATGTCGAAGCGTCCCGAGATCTCGTACGCGAGTCGCGCGAGTACTGCACGCTCTGCAGTCTTCATTCGCACGAGTTCGTGTGCTTCGTGATCGTCGTACCCGAACAGATGCAGCGCACCATGCACGACGTAGAGCGCGCATTCGGCTTCCCACGCGTTGCCATGATCGTTCGCTTGTCGCGCGGCGTGTTCGACATCGACGACGAGTTCTCCGTCTGCGAATTCGAAACCGCCGCGCGCCGTCTCGTCGCTCGCGTCATCGTCCTGCAACCGAAAGCTGATGACATCGGTGACCGTGTCGTCCCCCAAATACTCGGCATGCAGGCGACGAATTTCGGCATCGCCGCACAGATAGACGGAGAGCGCGAGTCGTCTCTTCTCCTGCGCGAACACGGCCTCGAGGACGCGCTCGACGAACTCGCGCGCGTCACGGTCGATCTCATCGGGCAGGTCGAGTCCTTCCTCGACCGCCACTTCGGGCCAGTGCGACATCGCTGGTCAGCGCTTCTGGCGAGACCCGCGCACCGGATTTGCCGCACGATCCTCCGGCGACGGCATCCGATGTTGTGAGGACTCGTACGCATCGACGATGCGTTGCACGATCGGGTGACGCACGATGTCCTCTCGATCGAGCCGGACGACCGTGAGCCCCTGCACGCCTTCGAGCCGCCTGATCGCGTCGGCGAGTCCTGACGGAGTTCCACGCTGGAGGTCGACTTGGGTGAGGTCCCCGGTGACGACGACCTGGGAGCGCTCGCCCATACGAGTCAAGAACATGCGCATCTGCGAGACGGTCGTGTTCTGCGCTTCGTCGAGGATGATGAACGCGTCGTTGAGCGTGCGTCCCCGCATGAACGCGAGTGGACACACCTCGATGACATCGTTCTCGAGGTAGCGCTGCGTCAACGCGGGATCGAGGATGTTGCCGAGCGCGTCGTACAGGGGCCTCAGATACGGATTGACCTTGGCCTGGAAGTCACCGGGGAGGAAGCCGAGCTTCTCGCCGGCTTCGACCGCTGGGCGGCACAACACGATCTTCTGGAACCGCCCTTCGCGAAGGGACGCGACCGCGGCGGCGACCGCGAGATACGTCTTACCGGTTCCTGCGGGACCCACCGCGAAGCACACGGTGTTCTTCTCGAGCGCACGCAAATAGTGACGCTGACCATCGGTGCGCGCGCGCACTCCTGCGCGCTTCGCTGCCGGCATGGCGACGCGTTGCGACGGGGCGGACCGCTTCTGACCATCCTCTTCGTGGTCGTCACCGCGTACCCACCGCTCGAAGTCGGCGTGCGATACCGGATGTCCGCGCCTGAGGTTGCGCAGCGCGCGTTCGACGATCGACCGTGCACGCGTGACGTCGTCTTCTTCGCCGAGGAGCTTGAGGATGTCGCCGCGAGCGACCAACTGTACGCCGAACTCGTCGTGAAAGAGCTTTGCCGTTCGATCGAGCGGACCGAGCAGCGTGCGCGCTTCATCGTGGTTGCGGAGCCGGATTTCGATACTCACGTGATGCGGACGATGACGAAGAAGAATGCAGGGAGTGCGAACAGCAGGGAATCGACCAAGTCGAGCATGCCGCCGTGCTCTGGCAACATGTGCGACGAGTCTTTGACACCACAACGGCGCTTGAGAAGGGATTCGACGAGGTCTCCGAGCTGAGCCATCAAGTTGACGACCGCCGAGAGCCCAATGACGAGAATCGTGTCCAACCCGGTCATGCGGTGCAACAACATCGGCGCGAGCAACGCGCCGACGATGCAGGCGAACACGAGACTACCGATGCACCCTTCGAGAGATTTGCCCGGACTCACGTGCGGGATGAACTTGCGGCGACCGATCGCGATGCCGACGAAGTAGCCACCGATATCCCCGCATTTTGCGACGACGACGGCCCAGAAGAGCGCATCGACATTGCGGAGCGCGAGCCCCTGCGCGAAGAACAACGGCCACGCGATCAGTACGAACCCGAGCAGGTTCGCTCCGAGTTCTTCGAGCCCTCGCGCCATTCGCGTCCTCGTCAGCGCGCGCACCGAACCGACGCCGAGCAACGAAAGGGTCACGATGACGACCGGATAGAGTTCGGTATCGAGCTGCGACCACGAATCGAAGAAGAACGGCATCGCGTGCAGCACGAGCGCCGCGAACATGCTCAGCCGGCGTCCAACCGGAAAGCCGGCCCCGCGCATCATCGTGACGTACTCGAACATCGAGATCATCGCGATGGCGTACAGGAGTCCCGCTGCCGCGCGGCCGTGCGTCACCGATCGATCGAGGACGAAGACGGTCGCGATGACCGCGATGAGGGTCGGTCCGATGATGAGTCGCGTGCGCAGAGCGCGCTTGCCCGCCGTGTCGAGTGCCATCAGCGCGGCGAGATCTCCGGCCCGCGTGTCGAGGCTCGAACGGACTTCTCGTTGCCCTCGTATTCTTCGGCCTCCTCACGCGAGATCCGTCCGTAGCGACGATCGCGACGCGCATAGGCCTCGAACGCACGCTGCAGTTCGTGCTCGTCGAAATCCGGCCAACAGGTCTCCGTCACGTAGAACTCCGCATAGCTGATCTGCCACAGCAAGAAGTTGCTGACGCGCATCTGACCCGCGGTACGGATCAGGAGGTCGGGATCCGGCAACTCGGGGCGATAGAGCCGTGCCGCGAACGCACGTTCGTCGATGTCCTCGACGTCGATCTCCCCCTTCATCGCCGCGCGCGCGACTTCACGCGCGGCATCCACGACTTCTTGGCGTCCCCCGTACGAGAGCGCGAGACACAGGGTCAAACCGGTGTTGTCCTTGGTGAGTGCTTCGGTCTCGTGCAGCGTGCCGCGGATGTCTGCGGGCAAGGCCTCGATCCGACCGCAGTGCGTCAGTCGCACGTTGTTCTTCATGAGCGTCGGTCGTTCGGCGACGAGGAACTCGCCGAGGGTCTTCATCAAGAAGTCGACTTCGGCTTTCGGGCGTGACCAATTCTCCGTGGAGAACGCGTAGAGATAGAGCGCTTCGAGACCGAGACGCGCACATTCGGTCACGGTGGTGCGCACGGCGTCGACGCCCTTGCGATGACCGCGGATGCGCAAGAAGCCTCGCTTTCGTGCCCACCGACCGTTGCCATCCATGATCACGGCAACCGAACGAGGCAGCACGTCCGTGCCCTGCGATGTCCGGTCCTTGGCTCGCGTACTCAAAATCGTCGTCAAACTCGCTGCACGTGGAGGACTTGGTCCCGTTCGGGCCCGATCGAAACGAGGGGAATCGGCACGTCCACGATGGACTCGATCTTACGAACGAAGGACTTGGCTGCCTCCGGCAGGTCCTCGAAGCGTCCACACTCGGCGATTTCCTCGTCGAAACCGGGAAGGACATCGTACACCGGTTCGAACTCGGCAATACGTGGATGTCCTGCCGGCCACTCGCGGACGATCTCGTCGCCACGCCGATACGCGAGAGCGATCCGGATCTCGTCGAACGTCGACAGCACGTCGAGCATCGTCAGATACAACGCGTCCGCACCACTGATCGCGCACGCATAGCGCAGCGCAACCGCGTCGAGCCAACCACACCTCCGGGGGCGGCCGGTCGTCGTACCGAACTCGCGTCCTCGTTCGCGGATTCGGGCACCGATTTCGTCGTGCAACTCCGTCGGGAACGGCCCTTCGCCGACACGCGTCGAGTAGGCCTTGGCCACGAGAATCACTTCGTCCACCGCACGCGGGGACACGCCGGCACCGCCACCGAGGCCGCTCATGCCGACGGACGTCGACGTGACGTACGGGTAGGTTCCGAGATCGACGTCGAGCATCAAGCCCTGTGCCCCTTCGAAGAGCACTTGGTCGCCGCGCGCGAGCGCCGTTCGACACACGAGACCGGTGTCCTCCGCAGCCGCGAGCAGAGGACGCGTCACTTCGATCAGCTCCTCGGCCAGTGCGTCGGGATCGACGGGCGTCTGTTGCACGCCCTCCAAGAAGCGATTCTTCTCGATCGCCGCCGCGCGCAGACGCGTGCGCAAGATCTCGGGATCTTCGAGGTCACCGAAACGCAAACCGGCCCGACTCGCACGATCCTGGTAGGCAGGACCGATACCACGACCGGTCGTGCCGATCTTGCCTGGACCACGTAGCTCTTCCATCAGGGCATCGATGCGACGGTGCCACGGAAGAATGAGGTGCGCGGACCTGCTGATTCGGAGGTTGCGACCCGGCTCGACGCGGATCCCGCCCTTCTCGACGTTCTCGAGTTCGCGGATCAGATGCCAGGGGTCGATGACGACACCAGGCCCGATCAGGTTGGTGACGTTGTCCCGGAACACCCCGGACGGAAGCAGGTGCACCGCGAACTTGCGATCCCCGATCACGACCGTGTGCCCTGCATTGTTCCCGCCGCTGAAGCGCACGACGTAGTCGGCGCCTTCCGCGAGTCGGTCGATGATCTTGCCTTTGCCTTCGTCACCCCATTGGGCGCCGAGGACGCATCTCGCTGGCATCGTGCCCCTGCCCCGGAACCGGGTGCCAAGAAAAGCGGCGGAGTGTAGCGCGCCGGCGTCAAAGTCCAAGGCGACACGACGGCATGACGCTTCCCCATGCGAACGGGTGAGCGATGGCATCGAAGTCTTGCAGGCGTCGCGCGTTTGTATACGCTTTGCCGCATGTCGAAGCCCCCGATCCAACGCATGCTGTTCGCCTACCTGGATGCACTGACTGCCGATGCCCGGCTGCCGACGCCCATGCTCGACCGTCTTCGTGTCGAGTGTCGCGTCGGCATCCGCTCGCTCCTCCGGTATCGCTACACCGACCCACAAGAACTGCTCGCCGGAGACGGCGGGGTGGACATCCTGCATGACGTGGTCACCGACGCGCTCACGGGCCGCATCGGCAGCGAGAAAGGGGATGTCCTGCGGTCGATGAGTCGAGCTGCCTACGACCGCTTTCGTCGCGGGAGATCGTCACGCGCGGCGCACGACCTCGAACTCGTCGAGTCGACGATGCCCGAGAATCCGATCGCGGCGGCGCGCGCTCCCGCCGCCGGCACGGACCCGGATCCGATCGCCATGGGCATCGAGTCGTGTACCGACGACATCGACGTGGCCGTGCTGAAGTTGGCGGTGAGCAGCACGTTCCAGAAGCGTGGCGGCGGGATCCGCATCGAACGTCTTGCCGACTCGCTCGGTCTCTCCCGGCGCGTACTGAAACGACGACTGGACACGATCGGATCGAACCTCGGACGCGACGACGCACGGAACGAGTTCTGGCTCGCTCGACTCGCCGAGACCTTCGTCGCGCTGCTTCAAGAGAACCTCGAAGCAACGTCTTCGAGCCTCGTACCGACCGCACCGCTGCGTACCGCGAGTCTCGTGCGCGCCAAGGTCCTGCTCCATCGATTGAAGTTCGTGACCTTCACGAACGATGTCCGCCTCGCGGTACGAGAAGCACGACGCGTGGTCCGCGAAAAAACCAGCGATCCGGAGACTCTCGAAGCGATCGCACGCGGCCTCGGTGGCGATGCGTTCTCGATCGACCTCGTCGCCGCCGAACGTGCTCTCGCAGAACGCCGGCTCGACGCCGCACATCAGCGACTCGACGAACTCGAACGCACGCCAACGTGTCCGAGCTCGGTGCGTCGCGGCGACTTGTTGCGCTTGGCACGTACCCGATGTCTCACCGCTCAAGGTCGTGTGCACGAAGCCGCGGAACATCTCGAAGACATCGCGAGTGTGCAGCGACAGGATCCGGTGCTCGGCTACAACCGACTCGTGCTCGCACGCAGGACGTCCAACGCGACGCGTGCGCGGCAAGCCCGACGCGACCTCGAGAATCTGCTCGCACGCGACAGTTCGGTCCGCCCGCTGGTTCGTCATCGAATCCGCGCTGCACTCGCGCAACGAAGCTCGTGATCCGAGAGCACTGCGCGGGAACGTGCGATGCCGTCGCGTGTTGTCCGAGGCTCGGCACGCACCTTCCCGCGAACGCGGGTTGCGCGGACAATGGAAGCGTGACATTCGTCGAGCTCGGTGGTCGTCAAGCTGCATGAGCACACCGAAGTCGCCTCCCCTTTGATCTTGCAACTCGGCTCCACAACGCAGGGACTTCTGATGCCTTCGCGGTTCGTTCCGTTCGTTCTGTTCTCTTCTCTGTTCGTCCTCAGTCCGGCGACCACGGCTCAATGCTCGGACGCCGTGTCGGGCGCTCGCGCCTACGCATCGCACAACTGGCAGCAACGTGTCCTCGCGGTTCGCATCTTCGGAGCACGGGCGGACGCGCGCGCTCTCGCGCGCGCTCTGCAGGATCGACATCCTCTCGTTCGTCGCGCAGCTTGCGAAGAGATGGGTCCACTCGGATCCGGTGCTGCGCCCGTGATCGAGGACCTGGCATCCAGCCTCGAGGACAGCGACCGCGAGGTGCGAGCCGCTGCTGCGCTTGCTCTCGGGTGGACGCGCGTTCGGGCAGACGTGGCGATTCGGGCTCTGCTCGCAGCGGTGGATGCGCGATCCGATCGGGTTCGCACGAACGTCGTCACGTCGCTCGGCGAACTGCGCGGCACCACCCACGACGAAGCCATCGTGCGCGCACTCACGGTGCACCTCGGCGACAAGAGCCCGTTCGTGCGCGACGCCGCGACGCGCTCACTTTCGTGGGTCCTGCGCGATACGCCACAACTGGCTCCGGTCACGTTCGATGCGCTTCGCGCGACCGATTGGCGAGCGCGCGCACGAGCGTGCCACGCGCTCGGAGCGGCTCTACGAACTCTCGAGCACTCGGACGCGTCGCCCGTGGATGGCGGCCTCGAACGATCGGTGCGAGCCGCGCTCTGCCGAGCGTCGCGCGATACTTACGTTCGCGTTCGCAATGCGGCCGCCATCGCTCTCGCGAGTCGGTGACGATCCGGGGAACACGAAGGCGATCAGTTGAAGACGCCGGACAGTTCGGTGACCAGCCCGTACGGCGTGCGCGAGATCGAACCCGTGGCGCTCTGATAGTCGTAGTGCCCGACGTGATTGCACTCGATGCCACCGCGCCCGATCGTCATCGTCACGCCTTGTGAGAGCACCCAGCCACGCGGATTACTCGCCGGATCGACGAACAGCGCCTGGGCATGGATCGTCGCACCGACGAGTGCATCGACATACGGGATCGGCAGCGCAGCCTCGCCACCGAAGGTCGAGCCCTGAGCCACGAGTGGGAGCGCGAACGCGAGGTCGATGCTGACGTTCAACGAGTTCCCAGGAGCTTGTAGTGGCGTGAGATCGAACGGCAGCGGAATCGTGCCGAACATCGTGTTGGAGAAACCCCAGAAGCTGATGGCCGGATACGCGGAGTTGAGACCCGAGGCGATCAGGGTCGCTGCGCCGCCCGGTTGCAGGAGTCCAGGGTCCGACGTCACGCCGTAGCTGTCGTTGCTCGCGAACTTGCCGCCGCTCCCGAAGTTCTTGAAGGTGCCGGTCGTACCCGCTTGTTGCGCATGCGCATCGAAGAAGTAGTTGGACTTGACCGGTGCTTGCGGCACGTACCACTCGAGAAGCAAGTCGCCAGCAGGACGCTGGTAGACGTACGGCGAGGTGAACTTGAAGACGATGTTGAACGGCCGCGTCGTCGTTTGCGCTGGCAGGCTGTAGGCCGCGTCGAACACGACAGTTTGCGTGCCCTTGCGATTGCTCGCGAACGTCGCGCTCATGCCTGCCGCGTCAGACGCTGCCGATCCGACGGACAAGCGAACCCGCGTGAACGACCGTGAGGGCACCGCCGCTGTGCCGTCGGCACGCAACCGCACTTCGCGCAGCAGCGCGGTTCCACGACAGAATGCCGAGCCGTTGATGATCTGCTGGGCGATCCCGCCGCCGTAACCAGAGAAGTAGGGCGAGCTCGAACTGCCGGCACTACCAGCAGCGAGCGGCACCATCTTCTGGTTCTGTCCCGGAAGCACGGAGGCGAGAATGCAGCATGGAGCTGCAATGAGGAGGATACGAATCATCCAGGCAGTGTAACTCAAGTGGCGCCGAACCCGCCTCCGCCCGGCGTCTCGAGGATCAAACGATCCCCCGCAGCGAGGGAAAAACGCCCTTTTGCCGACACTTTGCGACGCACGCCGTGTGCGTCGACGATCCATTGCCGACCGGGCTTTCCCGGCTGACCACCATTCCGACCCGGCGGGCCTTGGACCCTTCGCTCGGATAGAAGGGCGCCGCGCAGCGGCACGAGCGCGCGCAATTCCTTGACGAGACCGTCACCGCCGCGATGGTGACCGCGTCCACCACTCCGCCGCCGAACGTGTAGTCGTTCGATCACGAGCGGTTGTGAGAGTTCGCAGTCTTCGATCGGAGTGTTCCGCGTGTTCGTCATGTGCGATTGAACGCAACTCGCACCGACACCCGTCCGACTCGCACCGGAACCACCCGCAAGCGTTTCGTAGAACGCGAACGCCTCGCCATGCAGCCCCGTACCACCGAGCGTGAGGTTGTTCATCGTGCCCTGGCTCGAGGCCGGCACGTCGGCACCCGCGCGCCCGAGTGCCGCCAAACACATGTCGACGAGACGTTGGCTCGTCTCGACGTTGCCCCCGGCAACCGCAGCAGGAAACTCCGGATCGAGGACCGTCCCCTTGCGGGTGCGTACTTCGACGTCCGTGAGTAGCCCGCCGTTGATCGGGAGTTCGTCGCCTGCAACACACGCGAGAGCGTACAACACCGCCGCCAGCACGATCGCGGGATTGGCATTGAGACCGCCACGGCATTGATCGTCGCTTTGCTGGAAGTCGAAGACCAAGCGGCCCTGCTTCGTGCGCGTGAACTCGAGCGCGAGACCAATCGGCTCGTCGTCGATGCCGTCTCCTTCGAGTGCGTCGCGAATCGCGAACGTGCCGTTCTCGAGCGAGGCCAATGACGCGCGAAAGAGACGGGTCGTGTATTCGCGCAGGGCAACAGCCGCAGCAGCGATGGTGTCGACACCATGGTGGTCCATCATCGCGAGGATCCGCTCGACACCGAGGGCCCCCGCTTGACGCTGTGCGCGTAAGTCGCCGCGCCGCTGTTCTGGCGTGCGCGTATTGGCGAGCAACAACGCTTCGACTTCGGGCACGGGAACCCCGCGGCGGGATTCGTGGACCGGTGGGATTCGCAATCCTTCGGCAGGCAAGTCGTGTGCGGGCGCCATCGAGCCGGGTTCGGAACCGCCGATATCCGCATGGTGCGCGCGCGTCAGCACGTACCAAGCGGCACCGGGCTCACCGACGGCGTGGATCAACGTCAGGTCGGGCAGGTGGGTACCGCCGGCATACGGATCGTTGAGCAAGATCGCGTCACCCGTCGCGAGGTCATCGAAGCGCGTGCGCACGGCTTCGATCGACAACGCCGCGGACCCGAGGTGGACCGGGATGTGGGCAGCCTGCGCGACGAGCGCGCCGCTCGCGTCGAAGATCGCGCACGAATAGTCACGGCGCTCACGAATGTTGGGCGACGGTGCCGTCTGCCGAAGAAGCTCGCCACACTCTTCCGCAATCGACGTGAAGAGCTCGTGGAAGACGCGGAGTCGAACCGCGTTGAGTGGCGTCACTGCCCTTCGCGTGCCTGCTGCAGGTCGTATGCGATCCGCGCAACGCGCTTGCGCACGTCTGCGTACCTCGGATGGAGTGACATCACGCGCCGGAACGCGGCCAAGGCATCTTCCGACTTTCCGGCCTGCTCGGCAGCGACGCCTTCGTCGTACGTCTTTTTGACGTCCTCGAGCAACTGCGTGAGCGTGGTGACCTTGGCGGGCGCGCCGCTCGACGGATGGGCTGCTGCGAGTTCGCGATACACTTCCAGCGCTTGCTCGAAATCGTACGCGAGTTCCAAGAACTGCGCATCGCTGAACCGTGCGTCCCGCCGCGCATCCAGAAGCTGACCTCGCAACTCGTTGAGCGAAACACGGTCGTAGGTCGCCAGCTCGGCCGCACGCGCGAGAGACTCCTCGGCAACGTCGAAGCGCTTCGCAGCGATCGCCATCTGCGCGTCCGTGAAGGCCTCGGCAGCTTCCGCCTCGTTGAGCCAGATCTTGGCGATCCTCTTGCCTTCCGGAATCCAAGTGAAGAGATCATCCGTCGCGGAAGCGATCTCATCGTTCTCGGCCTTGCGCCGCGTCTCCAGCAGGTCGACGACTTCGAGGATCTCGCGCCCCGCAGCCCCCCAGCGACGTTCGGCGGCGAGCTGGTCTGCCCACGCTCGTCGCGTGCGCGCAACTTGACGCGCGGCGACGCCTTCGAGATAGCTCGCGCGTTGGTTGGCGCCATCACTGTCGAGGGCGGCATCGGCGTGGTAGTGCACGCGTTCCCAGTCGCCGTCACGTCGCGCGGTCAGCGCATTGCGATAGTGCTCGTCCGCGAACTCGCGGCGCTCGTCGTAGATGTCGCGAACGTCCTTGAGTCCCCGCAGCGCGGCTTCGTCGCCGGGCCTGATGTTGAGGACTTCTTGGAACGACTCGAGCGCGCGCTCGGGCTCGTCGTCGACGACGGCTTCTTGGCCACGCACGAGCATGCGGGCAGCGATCTGATCCTTGGCCTTGCGTTGCCAGCGCAGTGCGATCGGGTTGTCCGGATGATTCGTCAGGACCCGCGCCAGGATGCCGAGCCCTTCTCGCTCGTGCCCGGACAGGATCGATGCGCGCGCACGATCCAACAAGAGAACGGTGCGCATGCGCTCGGCAAAACGCTCGATCTTGCGATCACCCGGCGCATCGGCGAGCGCCGCCTGACCTTGCGCATAGGCCTCTTCGTAGCGCGCCTGATCGAACGCCTCGACAGCGCGCCCGTAGTGCAGCGCCGCCGGGGGCGCCGAACACGCGGCGAGAACCGCAGCGAGGATCGGTGAAAACAGCAGACCCGAAGTTCGGAGGGTAGCGATGCGCATCGTCGTCCAAAGTAGAGTGCCGAGTCACGGACGGCCAGCGAGCAGATCGACCAATTGCTGCCGTGCGGGCCTCCGACGTTGCTCGGCGGCCCGTCTTCCCGATTCTTTGGAACCGACCTCGCTCGGTCCGCGGTGGCGCCGAACCCGCCGACCCGCGAGACTCCCCCGCTTCGATGACCGAGGCAACCGACAATCCGGCCGAGCGCACGGGCCGCCGCGAGTTCCGCGATCTCGTGGCGCTCGCGGCCCCGATCATGGTCGTGCAGATCGGCATGATGTCGATGGGGCTCGTCGATACCGCCATGTTGGGGCGCGTGTCCTCGGACGATGTCGCTGCCTGCGGGCTCGGCAACTCGTTCTCGTACCTCGTCGCGAATTTCTGCATGGGGATCCT
>JAGQQW010000079.1 GCA_020426005.1 Planctomycetota bacterium
GATCTCGGTGCCCGCGTACGAGGTGAAGAGGACGCGATCACCCTTCTTGACGCTCATCTCGGCGTGCTTGCCGCCTTCGAGAAGGCGACCTTTGCCCGTCTCGATGATGACGCCTTCCTTCGGCTTCTCCTTCGCGCTGTCGGGAAGGACGATGCCGCCACGGGTCGTGGATTCGGCTTGGACGCGCTGAATGAGGACACGCTCGCCGAGGGGGACGATCGTCGGGGTCTTGGTCTTGGCCATCGTGGTTCTCCGGAATTCGAGGGGACGGATGTGGTTGCGTTGATTGGAAAATGAAAGAGTCAGGAGTTCGCGCTCGGCCGATTCGGGTCGTTCGGTCGTTTCGTGTCGTCCAGTCGTTTCGTGTCGTTCGGCCGGTTGAGAGTCGGTGGGAACAACGGTCGGAACAGCGGCCGGAACAAGAGGTCGAGTGGAACCGGGAGGTCGTTCGCGCTCGTCGGCATCGGGCCGAGAAGCCGGCGGACGTGTGCATCGAGCAACCGGCTGAGCGGGTGGTCGGGACCGAACGGCGTGGTCCCCGCGAACGTCCGACAGAGTTCGTCGACGCGCGTGAGCAGCCGGTCGATGTCGAAGGGCTTCGACAAGAAGTCGAACGCGCCGAAGGCGAGTGCCGCATCGCGCTCGCGATCGGTCGCTTCGGCCGAGACGAGGATGCACGGCAGGGGTCCCGAGCGCATGCGATGCAGGGCTTCGAGCACCTGGATCCCGGTCAAACCGGGCATGTGCACGTCGAGGATCGACAGCAGCGGGTTGGCCTCACGCCAGACGCGCAGCGCGGCGTGACCGTCCGCTGCTTCGAGCACCTGGAAGCCGAGCCGGGCGAAGAGTTCGCCGAGCGCGTCCCGCAGGCCATCGTCGTCGTCTGCTACGAGGATCCGTTGCATCACGGCGGCGGGACTGCAAGCAGCATGCCGTGAAATAAGGCCTCCCGTCGAGCGAGCGCAAGTTCTTGTCTACAAGGATTCTAGGTCTCGACGTTCGCCCCGGGTTCGAGAGCCCGCGCTCGGTCGGTGCCAAACTGGCGCCGGGCTGGCCGGCCACGGCTGCCACGGTGTCAGTAGCGAGAAGATCGAGTCGAGACCCCCCGCGGTCCTCTGTCGGCGCCGGGGCAACGTCGCGAACGTACGACATCGCAGACCGCGACGTGTCGCACATCCGTGAACGAGCTCGAGGTGCGCGGCGTTCGTCCGGAGCTTCGTCGCATGTCGAGTACGGCGCTGTTACGCCGTCAGATACGCGCACGCGGATCTGAGCGATGTTCGTCTCGGCTCGTCGAAGACACATCGTCGTGCTGCAGCGCTCGCTGCGCGGCGTTCACGGCGACGGGCTCCTTTGCCGCACGCCCACGGCATGAACGTTGCCTCACGACGTGCTCGTCGCGCAGCGACATGCTGCATGCGCGACGACAACCACGATGCGAAACAACGAGTGCGGAACGCCCCGCCCGCGAACGTTCGTTCTCCATCGCTGATCACAAGGAGCATCGTCATGCAAGCTCGACCGTTTGCCACTCGTACGTCCGTCGCGTCGTGTACGTTGGCCGTCCTGTTCAGTGCTCTCATCGGCACCGCTGTCTACGCACAAGTCCCCGATGGTCACTACGTCTTCGGAGCATTCTCTCCTTCGCGAGGTGACGTCGGCATCTTCACTGCGCATCCTCGAACGCCCGGGACGCCGACGGCCATCGCCAACATGCAGGGCGACCTTCGAACGTCCGGTGCGAGTTGCATTCTCTATCGTCGAAGTGACGGTGCGATCCTGGCTGGCGAACGCGCACCCGTCGGTGCCAGCGTCGACCTCCACGTCATCTGGCTGAACGGATCGTCGGTGCTCTACGATGCATCGATCAGCGTGGGCACGGGTGGCTCGTGCTGCGGCGAGATCCCGCAGATGGCCATGCTCTCCGACGATCGTGTGGTCGTTGCAGTGACGGACGTGAGTGCAGGTCCACTCAAGAACATCCTGACGACATCGTACGGGTGGCAAGGTCTCGGCATCGTCGACACGACGAGCGGGCTCGTGACGTCGATCCCGATCACGAACGGCACGCAGATCGTCGATGTGTTCAACGGCCTGGCTCTCTCTCCCGACGAAACCACCGTCTATGCCGCGACCTACGTTTCGTCGACCGTTGGTGACATTTGGGCTGTTCCTATCAAGGGTGGCGCGGCAACCAAGCTCGCAACCGTCGGCGGTGGGATCTCCAACTTGACCGTCGATGCCAATGGGGATGTTTGGGTCACGACGCTGAACAGCGTGAAGGCCTTCTACAAGGTCGACGCAAAGACCGGCACGGCGACCGCGGTCACGCAGTTGAACGGCTCGCTCAACGCACTCGTCTACGACGAGGTCACCGGCAACTTCGCGGTGCTGAGTGCCAACTCCGGCATGCCGGCCAGGTCCTTGTTCTGGATGGAGCCCAATGGAACCGACCACCTGCTGAGCAGCCCCAACTTCGCGATCCTGTCCGGCATCGACATCAACCCGTCGCCCGAGATCGTCGGATTCGAGACACCCGCGACGGCCTCGTACGCTTGGGTCCTGCCGAACCCGGACGAGCTTCCACTCGTCGGGAATCAGAACTTCGGGCTGACCATTTCAGCGACAGGCATCAGCCGACCGGGTTGGTCCTTCTTCTGCCTCGACCGTGCCAAGACGCCGTTCCAACTCCTAGGCGTCGACGTCTTCGTCGACTTGACGACCTACTTCGCGCAGGTCGCGCTTCCGCTCGCTCCCGTCAACCGAATCCCGCTGCCACTGCCCAACGACTCGAACCTCGTCGGCGCTCGCATCCTTCTCCAGAACTTCTACGTCGGCGATTCCGTGAAGCCTTTCGGAGCGTCGCCAGCGATCGAATTCTCGGTGCTGTGATGAACGACCCGAAGTTGCCTCTTCGCTCTCGGCCATGGCTCGCATCCTCCGGAGCGGTCGTGTCGCTGGGAGTCGCATTCGCGATGTTCTGGACCGGTTCCACGGGAGTCGAACTCGCGAGTCGTGAGTCTGCAAAGGTCCGTGCAGACTCGGGCTCGGTTTCGATGTTGGCGCGATCGACCTCGGTTCGTGAAGGTGTGCTCACCGAAGGTACGAACGCGCACGCGACGGTGGGTGCCCTGGGCGGCTTCGGACCACGTGCAACGATCGAGACGGACGAAGGCGCGCCGAGCGCCCCGTCGCGCTCGGCGATGGTTCGCGTCGTCATCCGCGTCACCGACGAGCGTTTGGATCTCGAAGTCGTCCCAGAACTCCATGCCGTCGGTGAGGGGGGCAGACTCGACCCGGTGAAGTCGGACAAACCGTCGCGAAGCCTGCAAGACGTGCGCAGAGCCGTCCAGCAGGATCCGCCACGCGAGTTCACCGCAGCGACGCGTGAGTTCGTCGACGAGTTTCGTGTGACGATCCCCGGTCGCTATCGCAGTGCATGGCATGCCTGGCTTCGCGTTCGCGGAACGGACACTTGGCGCACGCTACGCGGACAAGCCGTGGAGCGCGTCCTCACCGAGGCAGGCACCCATGAGATCCTCGTCGATCTTGCAGGGACGAGCTTCGAGCTCGACCCAACACTCGATGCACATCGCTTTCCCGCGTCTGGTTTCTCAGAGAAGGACGGATAGACACCGATGAACGCCACACCTACGCAGTTTGTGCTCCCGGACCTTTGGCGCGGCATCGCGTTCCTCGCCGCGACTCGGATCGCATCGTTCGCATTGCTCCTCTTGCCGTGCGTGATTGCCGCTATTCCGAACGTCGCGATGGCGCAGTCCGCGAAGCAGAAAGTCGCGCCGCTTCGCCCCGAAGACGGCGAAGTCGTCTTGCCGTGTGCCGAAGGCTGGCGCGCGCACATGGTCTTCGATGCCGGTGTCGGCGTTTGGACCGTCGTCGCGGCAAAGGTCCATGAGCAGTACGGTTGCCCCGAGCTCATCGCGCTGGATGACCGAGGCCGGTGCACCGTGTTACGTTCGTACAGTGGTAAGTGGACGCCAGAATCGACGATCACCGATGGCAAATGGCTCGCGCCCACAGCGGTCGGTTCTCTCCACCAGGCTGCGCGGACACGAAGCGTCTACGTGGGTGGTGCTTCGGGCCGTCTCTGGCAGCTGCGTCCGCGCACGGGCGGAGTCTTCGATTGTCGTGTGCTCGCCGAGTGGAACGGAGAAGAGGTGCACACGGTGGTTCTCGGCGATATCGACACGACCACGTCCGGTTCGGAGCTCCTCGTCTTCTTGGCGTCGGGTCGCGTCTTCCGAGTCGACGCACGCAGTGCGGAAGACTCGGACTTCGAGGTTCGCGAACTCGAATCCGTACCTGGACGCGTGCGCGAAGCCGTTCTCGTCAAGACGAGCGACGGCAGAACCAGCGTGCTCGCGGTTTCGCGCGCTGGATTCCTCGCCAGCCTCCACCTCGAGGGAACCAAGCTCACGACGCGCTTCCTCGCTCGCGAACCCATGGGGCTCGGACGCATCGCGTCCACGATGCGCGGAGGCGAACTCGTCCTGTACGTGACGCGTGACGACGGTGTCATCTTGCGATTCGCAGGCGATCGCGACGCGATTCTATCCGGCGAACACGATCTCACGCGAGAGATCATCTACGCCGGTCCACAGGGTCCACGTGGCATCGCTTGTGGTCGATTCCACGAGGATCCTGCCGTCGAGAGCATTGCGGTCTTTGGCTACTCCAAACGCGTCGAACTCCTGAGTCGCAAAGGCAATGGACCGTGGACCGTCACGACGATCTTCGAGGAGATCGACAAGGGGCATTGGCTGACGACGTGCGAAGTCGACGGGCGCAACGGCACGGACGAACTCGTCGCGTCGGGCTATGCGGGGAGAGTCGTCCTCCTGTCGCGACCGCCGGGTTTCGGACTGTCATCGAGCGTGCCTGCGGTTCTCAGCGCGACGACGACGGCTCGCGCGGTGGTAGGCGGGTTTGGGGCGGGCGGGCCTGCGCCGCTGCGCATCGGCTTGCGTGCTCGAGACGGAGTCGGCAAGCAACTCAGTCCGCTCTCCTACACGGGTGGATTCGCGACCAAGTCGATGCTCTACGAGACACTCGTCGAGCGCGACCAGACTGGGCGCGTTGGTCCGGGCCTCGCCGAACGCTGGGAGATTTCGGATGACGGTCGCAGGTTCGACTTCGTGTTGCGTGCGGGTGCCCGGTTCCACGACGGAACGCTCGTGACTGCCGAGGACGTCCGCATGCACATGCGGCGTTGCCTCGGGTTACCCGAACACGATTGGCTCGCAGTCAATCGACTCGTCGACGACGTGACGGTCGTTTCGCCGACGTGCGTGCGCTTCGAACTCGTAGAGCCCCACGCCTTGCTCGAGTCGCTTTGTGCGATCAATCCGTGTGCGATCGCGGCACCGGCTTCGCGCGATCGTGAAGGACGATTCGTCCGCCCTGTCGGAAGCGGACCGTATCGCTTCGTCGACGACATCGACGGCAAGTCGTGGCGAGTCGCGTCCGTATCGAGTGGGCAAGAACTCGAAGTCGTCGCCTTCGCGCGTCGAGGCCCGGAGCCCATCGCTGCACTGCGGTCGCGTGCGATCGATCTCTTTGTCGGTGGTTGGGACGAGGATCTCCCGTCTCTCGATGTCGACGAGCTGTGCCATGATGCGAACTTCTCGGTGCAGACCGCGCCCGGATCGTCGGTCGTCGTCCTCGACTATCGCGGCGAAGGCGCGACGGCGCACCGTGATGTTCGCGCTGCGATCGACGTCGCGATCGACCGCGAAGCACTCGTCGCCGAAGTCGAGGGAGGAAGGGCCGACCCGACCGATCTGCTCATGGCACCGTGCCTGTCGTGGTGGCCGCGGAATGGCGAGTCCGTTCGCCCTGCAGAGGCGGCGGCGGTCGCGCGTTTCGATCAAACGATCACAGTGCGTCCGGGGCGCCTGGCGCGCACCGAGCGTGTCGCGCGCGCCGTCGTTCTGCAGCTGCACCGCGCGGGTTTCCCCGCCGTTCTCGCGCCCAAAGAAGAGGTGGATGCCGACGTGACCGTCAACGTCACGCTCGGTCTTCCCTACGACCCGTTGGATGCGATCCGGACCCGGTTCGGGAACGAGCGAGGACGTTGGGCTGCAAGCCAACCGGAACTCGCCCGACTCGTCACCAATGCGCTGCGTGAGCCGCGTGAAGAGCGGAGAATCGGCGCGTATCGTGCGATCCAGTCCTACGTGCGTGAGCACGTCCTCGTGACACCGCTCTACGTACCGAAGCGGATCGCCCTGTACCGGCGAGGTGTCTCTGGGATAGGCCTCGGGCCCGATCTGTACCACGTCGATCTGTCGACGTTGCGTGTCGAACCCGAGCGGCGGTGAGTGGACGTGTCAGCGCCCGACCGGCTTCGGGCGCTCGGCGGGCTCCTCACTCGGTGTCTCGGGTACGACCTTCTGCAACTCGCGACGCTCGGCAGCGATGCGTTCGGCGGGTGCTCCCGACTCTTCGAGCCATTGGATGAGACGCTTGCGCGCCTCGGGCTTCGGCCGACGGCGCAGCGCGTGCTCGAGGGCCGAGATCGCCTCTGCCTGGTGCCCGCGCGACCACGCGATGCCCGCGAGGTTCTCGTACGGAAGCGGGTCACCGGGCCGGAGCAGTGCGAGTGTCTGTAGGTGCTTCGTCGCGGTGTCGAAGTCCCGCATCGCGATCGCGAGTTCGGAACGCAGGGTCAAGAGCCGCTGATTCGTCGGATCGTTCTTCGCCAGGCTCTCGGCGATTTCGTGCGCTTCGTCGAGGTTGCCGGTGTCCATCAGGATGTGCGCAGCGTCACGCCGCACCGCGACGTCGCTCGCAGCGTTCTGGTTCGCGCGGCGTGCGTAGTCACTCGCGAGTACGGGATCCTCGCGCAGGGACAAGCGGGCGAGCAGGAGCGCGGCACGCGCGTGTTTGGGCTCGCAGCGGAGTGCCATCGATGCCGACTGCTGTGCCGCTTCCGCGTTGTTGCCGAGCTCGTGACACAGCGCGAGCTGGTGCCATGCCTCTCCGAACTTCGGCGCGTCCTTGACGACTTTCTCGAGCAACTGGCGTGCAGCTCCGACTCGCGCCTTCGTCAAGAGTCCCATCGCGACCTTGAGGTCGTGGAATGGTCCCTTCGTGCCTTTCGACGGCTCGACGATCTCGGGCACCTTGCGCTCGGGAGCGGGCCTCACGGGTACCACGCCTTTCTTCGGGGCTACGGTCTCTTTGCGTGGCGTGCCCCGCTGGTCTTGGGACGCGGCGACGCTCGCCGTGATGGCGAGCGCGAAGGCTGTCATCGTGCAAACGCGGAGCATCGGTGTCTTCCTGTGCATTCGTCCGTACTCCTAGTTGAGAGGGCGCACTTTTACTTTGTGCGTGTCCTCCGTCCAACTGCCGCTGCGCGGGTTGCGCCAGCGGTTGGTCGTCGTGACGACGAACTCGCCTTGGTCGGTGACTTCGAAGAACAGGCCGACGAAGCCCGTTCCGAAGCGCGTCGTCTCACCATCTTGTGTGCGGCAGACGTGGCCGGCTTCGTCGGCGTACCACTCGATGTCGGACGACCAGATCGGTTCGACTTCACCGTTCGACATCTTCGCTCCGGCAACTTGCTGGATGCGTAGGTGCTGGCGACCCGCCGCGTCGGACGAGATTTCGTAGCGATGGAGGTTCGTGCGCGGGTCGCGCTTGGTCGTGCTCGCGAGCAGTTCTCGCTCGATGCGCTCGAGGATCTCGCGATAGCCGACTTCTTGCCGTAGCTTGGCTTGGTCGGTGCGATTGACCGAGTTGACGACGTCGGCCGCGGTGAACGTGATCCCGAGCACGGCGACGATCAGACTCGCCGAGACGGCGAGTTCGATGACCGTCGTGCCGCGCTCGTGCGCGCGGGCTTGCACGGGTGCGTGGTGTGGCTTGGGTGAGAGTGTCATGCGTGGTTCTACTTGGACGCGGCCGAGGTCGCGCTGACCTTGCCTGTCGATCCGAGACCGCCGGCGTTGCCGGCACCCGTGGTTGGCGTCGATGCCGTGAGCGCCGTCGGGTCGGGTTCGACGGCCGGCAACAAACCCGGATCCGTCTCGTCCGCCGGTGGCTCGATGGCCGGCAGGAGTTCGTCACTCGGTGGTGGTTCGCCTTCGATCGCCGGCGGTGGCGGCGGAATGATCGTGGTGGGCGGCGGCGGTTCGGGAATCGGGCCGGTGATGTAGTTCACGCTGACATCCGGCGCAGTCATGTTGGACTCGGCTGCGCGCAAGGTCTCGACGACGAGCCGGTTGTCGTAGTAGATCTCCATGCGCACGAGGTCGCTGCGCGCTTCGCGTTCGTCGAGCTCGTCTCCGTCTCCATTGACGTCCGAGGTCACACGTACGCGCCACGTGCGGTTGAGTTCACTCCCGCCGAGCTTGAAGCTGTACCCGTCCTCGGTCGCCGCGCAGCGCAGTTGGGCGAGCGTGACCGTGCCGAGATCCTGGTCGGCGTCGAACAAGTCGTCGAGTTGTTGGGCCGTCGCGGCAGACGCGCCCGGGTTTCCGAACGGCAGGCGTCGCAGTCGATTCACGAAGTCGTTCGCGAAGAGCTGCAACTGGTAGTTGGACTCGACGACGCGTCGCGTGTTCATCGCGGTGCGCGTGCCGGAGTGCAGTGCGTAGATGACGACCACGCACACGAAGAGCGTGACGCACACGTCGATGAGGCTGAAGCCGGCTTCGCGATTCTGGTCATGCGTCGTGCGAATCGAATCGGGTTCGTGCATTTCAGTTCCTCCGGATAGCGACGCAGATGCCCGACCAGCGGCGTTCTTGGCGGGCGGTATCGATGTTCTGGACCGGCGCCTTGGGCGCGCTCGCGACTTCACCTGCGCGACGGACGTTCCAACTGCTCGCGGCGAGTTCGTACTTGCCGAGCTCGGGGCTCGCTTCTTGGACGTGTCTCGCGGCTTTCGATTCGGCTGGCTCGGCTTCGGCCGGCGCGAGCAGGGACTTGGTGATACCGCCGGCGACGACGAGCACTCCCAAGACGATGGCGCACCACTTCGGATCGCGCAGTTTGTCCATTCGATTCCCCCAGAGTCGCAGCAACTCACGTCCGCCTCCGGTTTGGAGGCCCCGGCGTACCATCGACATTCGATGCGGCAATCTTCAACGGTGGTTGCAGCGTGTCGTACGCAGGGCGCTCGATCGCGGGCAGCTGTGGACGTCAAGCGTCGTTGCTGTCGCCGCGAGCGTGTTCGCGTGTGTGATCGATCGAGCAATTGCTCGGAATGCGCTGTTCTCGGAGGGGGCGTCGTGCCGATTCGAAGCATCAACCCACGAGGAAGGACGACGCATGCGCAAGTCGATGATCGCACTGGTCGGAACGGGGCTCGGCGGCTGCCTGCTGACCACGGTCTTGATGGGGCACCTCTTGTCCATGGAGCCCGACCGTCGTTTGACCGGCACGATCGCTGACGACTTCGCGAAACGCTTCTCTGCCCTCTCCGAGCGCGCGCCGGCGTTGGTCGTCAAGAAACCGGATCCGCAGGAGCTGATCGGCACCGACGTCGAAGCCGTCGTGCGCGTGATCGCGAGGCTGTGGCCCAAGCGCGGAACCGACATCGAACCGATGATCGAAGACGTCGCGGACTTCGTCTGGAAGCAGGACTTCGGTGCTCCGATTCACGAAGTCCAAGTGCGCTGGCAGGACCCCGAGTCCGGGCGCAATCAACGTCGCATCGTCGGACGCCCGGGCCGTTCGCGCGTGCTGAGGCTCTACGGAACGTCGGGTCGCTGACGCTCGCCTCAGGGCGCGGTCCAGCGATAGAGCCGCGGCGCCAAGAGTGCCAACGGCGCACCGCGCACGAGCGTGGGATCGAAGTCCGGCAGGATGACACTCGCGCGTCGGCCGGTGACTCCGAGTGCGTCCACGAGATGCCCGTCACCGAGCAGGTGTGCGTGGCCGACGAGCACGATGTCGAGCGTGCGGACACCCTCGTTTCGCGCCGCGAGGATCGTCGTCGCCATCGCGAGGTCGCGGAGTTCGAGTGGCAGGCGCGGGATCGGTTCGAGTGGTCGGACCGCGAGCGCGTGGTCGCGCGCGAAACGCAGCAGGCCGCGATAGAAGGCTGCATCGATGCGGGTCCCGCCTTCGAGCCACGATTCGGACCAGCGGTCGCGCAACGACGCACGTAGCGACTGGAGCTCGGTCCGTCCAGCGAGCCAGTCCTCGAGGAGTTGCTCGTCTTCGGTGCCGACGAACTCGACGAAGAGCCTGCATGCACGATTCGTTCTCCGCGCGAAGATCGTGAGTCGCTCGAGCAGAGTCGTGACGCGGGCGTGGAGCCCGGCATCGTCGTGCACGTCCCCGATGAGAAGTAGACCACCGGCGCCGAGGTCGGCTTCGAGGGACTCGAGCGACACGAGTTTTCGCGGGATCGTCGGCACCGCCGCGTAGTGTTCGGCCTTGTAACGCTCGAGGTCACGCGCCGGTGTCCCGGTCTGTGACGGACGCGTCGTGCACGCCGTCAGCGGCAGGAACAGTGCGAGCAGGAGGGAGACGAAGCGGCGCATCGCGCCCCATTCTGCTTCAGTGACCGGACTCGGTCGCGGATCCGATCCCGTCGCCGATTCGTGGTGCCTTCTGCTGGGGCACGGACGGCTGGGGCGTGCCGTGCTGCGTCGCGCCGTCACCGACGTGGATTCGCAGCAAGAACTGCCGGAGCGCGGTCGGTGTGAGCCGTTGGTTCGCGAAGTTCTCTTCGCGCCGTTGCAGGCTCGCCGACAGCTCCCTGGCCGCGAAATCCGATGGTCGCTCCGACAGGAGCAGAGCCTCGAGATGGCGCAGGTCGGTCTCGCCGAAAAGGTCCAAGCGATCGAACGGATCGGGATCTCGCCGTTCGTCGTCGAGCCAGTAATTCGAGCGGAGCCCGAAGTAGCGCACGAGACCCTTCAGGTGAGTCAGCGTGACGGCCGATCGCCCCTTGCAGATGTCGGTCATCGTCTGTGGCGCGATGCCGAGGAAGCTCGCGAGGTCCTTCTTGCGACGTTTCGAAAGGCGGAGCTGCAGCTCGATTTTCTCGTGGATGGGGAAGACCATGTGCGCAGGAGGATACCCGGTCGTGCGACGCGATGCCGCCACTAGCATCGGAGTTTCGTGCGCATTCCGCGAGCCGTCGATGGTCGGGTCGGACGCCCGGATTCGTGTGGCGGTCGTTGCGCTCTTGTATACATGCTCGGTGTCGATGTCGTCGTGTAGCGTGGGACGCGTTGCGATCCCTGCTACCGCGCCGCTTTCGTTCACCTTGACGTGGATCGGCAGTCACGGAGAACGCGGGGAGTGTGCGCTCGAAGACGGGGTCTTCCGCGCGCGGCTCGCGCGTCGCACGCGCTTCGATCAGCCGATCTTCGACGCTGTCCACGAAGCGACCCTCGGGCCCGATGCGGTCGCTCGCCTCCACCGGAGTATCCGGACGAGCGGGATTCGGACCCTTCCCGAGCGACTCGAAGATGCTGCAGGACGTGCGGAATCTCTGCGATTCTCGATCCGCATCGAAGGCAGGAAGATCGTCGTGCAGAGTCGAGTCACGCGAGCACGAGCGATCGACCGTGTCCTCGCCGCGATCGACGCCGAGCTCGCGGTCGCGGTCTTCGGTTCGCTTCCGAACGGCCCGGCTCACCGCGGTCGCCCCGTGCTCCCCGCGGATGCCCGGCACGCGTTCGACGTGCATGGATCCTGGGCACACGCGGATCCCGGCGATCTGACCCTCGTGCTCGATCGCTGGATTCTCGGACACGAACTCCTCGACGCGATGGAACGAGCCTCGGACGACGGCGAGGCCGTAGCAGGGTCGTCGGCACTCCGGGAAACCGTCCAGGATCTCGACCGCGCGATGGCACGCGATCCCCGTTTGGCGCGTATTCGCGCACGGGCAATGCCGCAGCGCTGATCGACCGCGACCTGTAGAACCGCTCGTCCGTCCGAGTTCGGGAACCAGTCCGGCGCGACGCGGATCTATGCTCCGCGAAGCATGCGATCCAAAGCCAAGCGAATCCGAACCATCCTCGTCGCCCTCGTCGGAACGGCCGCGATCGTCCTCGTGCTGCTGTGGCTCATGGGGGCCTTCCACGAGAAGATCGCGGCGGGGCCGTCGCGCGAGGTTCTCGTCCCGGCACAGGGCGCCCCGACACTCGTCGTCCGCGGCGTCGAAGCACCCGTCATCGAAACCGCGATCGGGAGCATCGAAGCGACACGACGCATCCGTGTCGGCTCGCGCATCCTGGCGCGTGTCAAAGCCGTGCACGTCAACGCGAGTCAGCGAGTGAAGGCCGGCGATGTCCTGGTCGAACTCGATGACCGCGATCTGACCGCCGCGGTCAGTGAGGCCGAAGCTGCCCTCGCTTCGGCGAAGGCCGCGAAGAGCCAAGCCGAGATCGATCTCGAACGCAGCAAGGGACTGCTCGAGAAGGACATCGCTTCGAAGGGACGCGTCGAGCGTGACGAGACGGCGCTGCAGCGCGCCGACGCGGAAGTCAAACGTCAGGAAGAGCTTCTGAGTCAGGCGAATACCCGTCTCGGGTTCGCGACGATTCGATCGCCGAGTGACGGCATCGTCGTCGACAAGCACATCGAACCCGGCAACACCGCGAGTCCTGGACAGGATCTCGTGACGCTCTACGACCCCGCGCACCTTCAGCTCGTCGCGAGCGTGCGGGAAGCTCTCGCGACGAAGCTGTCACCGGGCGACAAGGTGACCGTGCATCTCGATGCGCTCGATTTCACGTGTCAGGCCGACGTCGCGCGGATCGTGCCCGAAGCGAGTCGTGCGAGCCGGTCGTTCCGCGTCGAGGTCACCGGGCCTTGTCCGGTGGGCGTCTACTCGGGCATGTTCGGTCGCCTCGAACTCCGCACCGGAACGCGCCAGGAGATTCACGTGCCGCGCACTGCGCTGCGCCGCGCGGGTCAAGTGGACCTGTGCTTCGTCGTGCGCGACGACAAGACGGTGATTCGTCGTTTCGTGCGCGTCGGGCGCGAGATCGCGGGAGACGACGGAGCCTTGGATCGAGTCGAGATCCTGTCCGGTCTCGAAGATGGGGAGACGATCCTCGTCAACGCGGCGGATGCGGTTCCCGCACAGGATGCGGCCGACAAGGCCGCCCGTGAGGGCGCCGCGAAATGAGCGAAGAACGCACACCGCTGACCGCGCGCCTCGTCGAGGTCTTCCTGCGCGGACGGCTCACACCACTCCTGATGATCCTCTCGCTCGTCGCCGGCGCGATCGCGCTCTGGGTTACGCCGCGCGAAGAAGAGCCTCAGATCGTCGTGCCGGTCGCCGATGTCTACTGTTCGGTGCCAGGAGCTTCGGCTGCCGAAGTCGAACGCACGGTCTCGACACGACTCGAGATGCTCCTGATGGAGATCGACGGGGTCGAGTACGTCTACTCGGCGAGTCGAGCGGACGAAGCGGTCATCACCGTGCGCTTCTTCGTCGGTGAGGATCGCGAGGACAGCCTCATCAAGCTGCACAACAAGCTGCAGATGAACGCCGATCGGATCCCGCCGCAGGTCCGTTCGTGGGTCGTCAAGCCGGTCGAGGTCGACGATGTGCCGATCGTCGCGTTCGCGTTCTACTCGGCGCAATACGACGACTACGCACTCAGGCGCATGGCCGAGGAGATCGAGCGACGCCTCGGCGGTGTCGACGGGCTCGGCCGTACGCAGGTCCTCGGGGGGCCGCAGCGCAAAGTGCGTGTCGAGATCGATCCCGAGGCGTTGGCCTCGCGCGGGCTCGACATGACCGCACTCGTGCGCGCGCTCGATGGTGCGACGCGCACGGCGCCCGGTGGTTCGCTCGTGCGCGGAGACGAAGTCGTCGTCGATGTCGCGCCGATCCAGGAGTTCGGGATCGATCTCGAGACCGTCGTGGTCGGTGTCGATGACCAGGTGCCGATCCTGCTTCGCGACGTCGCCAAGGTCCTCGATGGCCCTGCCGAACGCACGAGCTACACGCGCATCGGCTTCGGTCCACAGGCTCCCGAGTCGATTCCCGAAGCCTTGCGCAGCGAGAGCGCCGACTACGCGATGGTCACGCTCGCGGTCAGCAAGCGCAAGGGCGCCAACGCGGTCTGGGTCTCGCGCGACGTGCAGGAGCGCGTGCGTGCGCTCGCGGCCGACGTGCTGCCCGATGACGTCTATCTGCACGTAATCCGAGACTACGGCGAGACGGCCAACGCCAAGGTCAACGAACTCGTCGAAGCGCTCGCGGTCGCCGTCGTGATGGTCATCGCGTTGCTCGCGATGATCCTCGGCTTCCGAGAATCGTTGATCGTCGCGGCGGCGGTGCCGCTCACGTTCGCGTTGACGCTCCTCGTCAATTACCTCGCGGGATACTCGATCAATCGCGTCACGATGTTCGCGCTGATCCTCGCGCTCGGACTCGTCGTCGACGATCCGATCGTCGACGTCGAGAACATCCATCGGCACTTGCAGCAGGGTAAGAAGAACGCGTTCCGCGCCGTGCTCGACGCGGTCAACGAAGTGCGCCCGCCGATCATCATGGCGACGCTCGCGGTCATCGTGAGCTTCCTGCCGATGTTCTTCATCACGGGCATGATGGGGCCGTACATGGCGCCGATGGCGCTCAACGTGCCGCTCGCGATGCTCATGAGTCTGCTCATCGCGTTCACCGTGACGCCGTGGCTCAGCTACGTGGTGCTCAAGAAGCACGTCCATCCGGTGGCCGAGGGTGCGGAGACGGACGAAGAGGACACGCTGCACGCGCCGACCGGTGTCTACGCGAACATGATGCGGCCGCTGCTGCGCTCGCCGCTGCTGCGCTGGGGGCTGATCGGCGTGACCGCGCTGTTGTTCGTCGCGTCGGGCTTCCTCGCGCTCGATCGGCAAGTGCCGCTCAAGATGCTGCCGTTCGACAACAAGAGCGAGCTGCAAGTCGTCGTCGATACGCCCGAAGGCACGACGCTCGAAGCGACCGAAGCCGTCGTCGCCGAGTTGTCGGCCGCGATCCGGGGCTTCCCCGGAGTGCGGGACGTGTCGAGCTTCGTCGGCCTCGCGTCGCCGATGGACTTCAACGGCATGGTGCGGCAGTACTACATGCGGCGTGGCAGCAACGTCGCGGACCTGCGCATCAACATGCACGACAAGCACTCGCGCGAGGAGCAGAGCCACGAGTTCGGCATTCGCGTGCGCGACGAACTCGAACCGATCGCGAAGCGCCATGACGCGCGCATCAAGGTCGTCGAAGCGCCTCCGGGTCCGCCGGTCGCCGCGACGCTGACCGTCGAGGTCTACGGCGACGAACACACGCCGTATGCCTCGATCGAGACCGCGGCGCACCGGATCGCGGATCGCCTCCAACGGGAAGAGGGCGTGCGCGACGTCGACACGACGCTCGTGGCGCGACAGGAACGACTGCGCTTCCATCTCGATCGGGACAAGGCCGCGTTGCACGGCCTGCGGGACGTCGACGTGTCCGAGTTGCTCGAGGTCGCGACCGACGGTCGGACCGTCGCGACGCTGCACACGGGTCGCGATGCGAACCCGGTACCGGTCGAACTCCGCGTGCCGCTCGCGCGACGGAGCTCGGCAGAGGATCTCCTCGAGTTGCCGGTCCCGACTGCCAATGGGACGAGCGTCAACCTCTCGGAGGTCGGCAGCTTCGACCCGGTCACGATCGACGACACGATCTATCGCAAGAACCTGCGGCGCGTGGCGTACGTCTTCGCCGAGGTGGTCGGGCGTCCGCCGGCGGACGTGATCTTCGACGTGCAGGCCGACCGTCGCCCCGCGGACGAGCGACTCGGCGAAGCCAAGCTTCGCCCGGTCGCCTCGCGTAGCTTCCTGAACAACGGCGCCGGGATCCCGTGGAACGTCGCGGACGAAGTCGACGTCGTCTGGTCGGGCGAAGGCGAGTGGAAGATCACGATCGATGCGTTCCGCGATCTCGGCATCGCGTTCTTCGCCGCGTGCTTCGGCATCTACATCCTGCTCGTCTACGAAACGTCGAGCTACCTGATGCCGCTCATCCTGATGCTCGCGATCCCGTTCACGATGATCGGCATCATGCCGGGCTTCTGGCTGCTCAACGGCGTCGCGTCGATGTCGGGCGATTCGATCGTCTTCTTCACCGCGACCGCGATGATCGGAATGATCGCGCTCGCCGGGATCGCGGTGCGCAACTCGATCCTGTTGATCGAGTTCGTGAGGCGTGCCGAAGAACGCGGCCACGCGACCGCCGACGCGGTGATGCACGCGGGGGCGGCGCGCTTCCGCCCGATCCTGCTGACCGCTGGCACCGCGATGCTCGCGGCGCTACCGATCACGCTCGACCCGATCTTCTCCGGCCTCGCGTGGGCACTGATCTTCGGGCTGCTCGTGTCGAGCGCGTTCACGCTCGTGCTGGTTCCGCTCGTCTACACGATGGTGTACGGGCGCGCGAAGAAGGCGTAGCGCTGGCGGGACGAACCTGCTCGGCACGGTCGTTCGCGCGCTCGCGTGTGGTTCAGTGCTCGGAGCGTGGGTAAAGCACGCGTTGCCGACCGGTCTCTCGGTTCGTCTCGATGATTTGATCTCCCAGGTCGGAGACCCTCAGTTCGCGTGTGCCATCGGTGTAGAACACTCGGTGAGACGTGTACGGCTCTGCCGTCACGAGGCGTGTCGACGTGCGGATTCGGAACTGTCCTGCATGACCGTCCGGAGTGCCTGATGTCGTGACAACGATGTCTTCTCCATCGACGCGCGTCGCAAAGCCCTGCATCCACTCGACGCCTGGCAGGTCGATTCGGCGAAACCGCTGCGAGGCGACGTCGAGCGTCCACAAGGGCCAATCGGTGTCGTAGCGCTCGATCAGGACTTCGGCTTCTCCGAAGAGGCCCAAGGCGCGTCCGGAAAAGAGAGGTCCGGAGCACGTTCCCGACTGGGTGTCATACGCATACATCCGGTAGTAGCCCGTGACTTCATTGTGCTGATGTAACCAGTATCCCCGCGAAGCGAACGCTCGGTATAGCAGGTTGTTGGTTTGGCACGGGATCGTGATCGACTTGCGTCGGACGAGATCAAAAAGTTGATGCGTATGCGTGGATCCCAACAAGAGCATCCCGTGACCACATGGCTTGGCTGATTGCTGGTTCGGTGGAAACGGAGAGGTTTCGACAACGCCTTCTCGGTTCTCCAGCATGAGGGAGGTGCCCTCGATCCACACATGTCGATATCCGGGTGCCGCAAGCGGTGAATGCAATCGGAAATCGTCATCGACAGCCTTCTCGATCTGCGGGAAGGACCGCAACTCGCCGCCATGCGGGCCGATGTCTACAAAGGCGCCCTCTTCGAGATCGACGAGCAAGGCCGATTCACCATGACTCAGCCCTACGAAGCGAGACTGCGTCGGCATGCTCTTCATCGGCGGTCGGAGGTGTTGGTAGGAAATGCACCAAGGAATACTTGTGATCGGGGTACAGACACCAGACTCGAGGTCGAGCAAGTACGGCAGGCGATGGCGGTAGGGGGCGATGTCTCTCCCAAACACGAGCACACGGCGACCACTCGGACCGCAGTGTTCGACGGAGAGCTCTTGGAGTCTCTGCGGGTCAGGGCCGGGATTGCACCAAACGCGGAAACCGAGCCAGCAGAAGAGCGCGGATACGAGCGCTGATGTTGCAAGCAAACCCGATCGAGCCGAACTCGCCCGAGTACCCCCGCGGCGCCCCACGACGAAAGACGCATGGGCGACGAGTGCACCGCTGAGCCACACGATCCACAGCCAGTGCCAGCTCCGAAGCCGCTCTACGAGGCCATGGGGTGACCGATCGATGAGCGCAATGGACGCCTGGTAGACGACAAGAGCCAGCAGCACAGTCACCGGCACGCTCGCGCGAGCTCTCGCTGTCCAGAGGCTCGCCGCCCAGACCCATGGTGTCAGTGCGGTCGCTGTGACTGCGAATGCGACGATGCGATCTTGGCTCGAAGTGCGTGCGCCGTACGACAACCAGGGCACCGAATTCGCACAGATCCCGGTTTCGGCAACGACGATTGCCAGGGCAATGCTGCCGATGATGGGGAGGAACATGAGCGTCAGAATGCGCTCGAGCGGGATCCTGATGGCACGGCGTGGGCTCGACGCCAGCTTCGTGTCCCCGGTTGCTGTCGCGACCGTCGTGCGGTTCCGTACGAGACAGATGAAGGCGGCAAGGGTGCCGCTCGGCCACAGGAGCCACGGCCAAGGCGTACGGGACAGCGTCTGCGCCAACTCGGGCCACACGTAGAACGACAGGCCTGCCAATGAGCATGCAGAGCTGCACAGCAGAAGCGCCGTCGCTGGGCCCATGCGACCACGGGATGACCAGTGGCCGATTGCGAAGGTCCATGGCGCGAGACCGAGAATGCCGACGACCAGCATCGCCTGATCCACAACGCGCCAGCCCGCCATCCCGTCCTCGAGAATGCTCCACTGGAGCCTCTCTTCGATCCCTGCGACTCGAAGAACCACGCATCCTGCGAGCACGCTCAGCAACGGTAGGCCGATCGATGTCGCCGCCAGGAACGCGAGCTTGCCCAGGAATGACGTTGCGAGCATGCCTGGCAATCGCTGCACGAAGAGGTCATCACGCGGTGAGGTGCGCTCGAAGCTCGTGAGCCATGCGGGAACGCGACACGTCGCTGGAAACACCCCTGCAGCCGCGAATGCCGCGATCGCGATGGTGCTTTTGCTGTACTCGGATTCTGCTCGCCAGAAGGAAAAGAACAGAATGAGGCTCGGCAAGACGAGCGCGAAGTAGGCGATGAGGAGCTTGCGTTGCGCGCGGTACTCCTTCCAGAAGAACTCGAGTGCGAGACTCATCGTGCCCCGTTTGGACCGCCCGGCATCGGATACACGACGCGTTGCACGCGAGTCCGTAGATCGATCTCGACGATGCTCGCGCGATCCTCGGAGGTCGCGAGAGCGCGCACGTCGTCCACGAAGAACGTCCAGCGTGGCACGGATGGAAGTTCGGTCACTTCACGCGTCGTCGTGTTGACGAGCACGCGACGCTGCACTTGCTCTTTGGGATCAAAGATCGTCAACCGTACTTCGTCCGCGTTCGACGGAGCCATGGAGTGCACGACGAACCTACTGGCGGGCAGCTCGAGCACGTTCGAGAGCTCGCCTCGGATGACGTCGTATGTCATGAGGCGGGTCTCGTGGACTTTGGTGAACGTCTTCTTCTTGACGAGCACTGCGTCATCTCCGAAGAGCCCGACGATCTCACCTTCGAATCCGCAGGGAGTACACGTGTTCGTTCGTGAATCGAAGGAATAGAAGGATCCGCGCTTCTCGTGTCGGTGGAGCCAGTGACTCTGAACGGCGAAGCCACGGACGGGTTGGTCGTCGTGAGCACAAGGGATGGTCACGAGCGTGCGCCGGATCAGATCGAACAGGTGCTTTTTCTTGTCTGGGCCGATCAAGAGTGCGCCGTGACCTCGAGCGATCACCAAGCTGCAGCTGTGCGGCATCGAGTGGGTATGCACGGTTCCTTCCTCGTCTTCGAGGAAGAGGGTCGCATCCACGATCCACGATCGAGGAAAGCCCGGCACACGGAGTTGTGATTCGAGTCTTCGAGCTTGCTCCAATCGCTCCCGCAGTCGCTGTGGAAGGTCCTGCCTCTCCGGGCGCGCGCCCTGAGTCGCGATTTCGTCAGGGGCGAGCGTCGTCACCTCCGCAGTCTCGAGATCGACGAGCTGCGTCGTGCTGCGATCTTCGACGAGCCAGTAGCGTGCCCTCTTGCGGTTCCGCAGGCCGGCTGGACTGAGCACGTCCGGACCAGTCCAAGAGCGTGTGCTGGCGAGCCGGCGACAGCGATGGTTCTCGAGGTCGATCAACACAGGAACGCAATCCCACTCCTTGTCGCCCGCGCCGAATGCGAGGATGTGTCGACCATCTTCGCTCGTCGACACAACGTGTAGGTCGCGCAACGCGTACGGGTCGGGATGGTGATACCCCCAGACCGTCATGCCGAGCCACGCGAACAGCGGTGTCGCGAGCAACGCGGTCGTGGTCAGCCCGCAGCACGCAGAGCGCGCCGCGCTGCCACCGCGGCGACCGATCACGAGACTCACGTAGGCGACGAGCAAACCGGTCGGCCACACGAACCAGAGCCAGTGCCAACTCGCGATCGAGCGATCGAGTCCAGGCGCGAGGCGGAGCAACGCGAAGGCCGCGCCGAAGAGGGCCGCGCAGAGGAGCCCTGCTGCCGGAGCCGCGAAGCGCCCGCGGGACATCCACAGGCTCGCGGCCCAGACCCACGGCGCGAGGCCGATGGCCGCGAGCGCCCACAGCGTGTATCCGAGGTAGCGCCAACGCGCGGCACCGTCGTACTCGATGCGCCAGAGGTCGTTGCACTCGATGCCCGCGATCCAGACGAAGAGCTCCCCGAGCGCGAGACTCAGGAGCGGCAGCCCGATCGAAGTCAGCGATAGAAAGAGCAGCTTCCCTCCGAACGCGGGCGCGAGCATGCCGGGGAGGCGCCGCACGAAGAGGTCACCACGCGCAGCCGTCAGCTCGAACCCCGTGAGCCACGAGGGCACGAAGAAGATCGCCGGCAGCATCCCGACTGCCACGAACGCCGCGAGCACGACACCGCCGTTGCCCTCTGTCGACGTTTCGCGATGCGCGAGGAAGACCAGCATGAGGCTCGGCCAGACGAGCGCGAAGTAGGCGAGCAACAGCGTGCGCTGCGCGCGGTACTCCTTCCACAGGTAGACGAGGGCGAGCGGCGAGGCGTTCATGCCGAGGCCTCCACGAGGAGGTTCTTGAGGCACGTTGGCGTGGCTGCGGCGGGACCTTCGAGTCGCTCCGTGACCGCATCGAGCGTGTCGTGCGCGACGATGCGCCCGTCGTGCAGGACCGCGACGCGATCGGCGATGCGCGCGGCGATGTCGAGTTCGTGGGTTGCGCAGAGCACGGTGCGTCGGCCGGCGCGCAACGAGTCGATGACGCCACTGAGGACGTCTTCGCGCACGACCGGATCGAGCCCGGCGAACGGCTCGTCGAGTAGCAGGAGTTCGGGCTCGTAGGCGAGTGCCGCGACGAGCATCGCTTTCATGCCTTGGCCACGACTCATGTGCTTGAACTTCGTGCGCGGTGGCACCGCGAGTCGATCGCAGAGCTCGTGCGCGAGCTGAGCGTTCCACGTCGGATACTGCGGCTCCAAGAAGCGGAACAACTCGCGCACCTTCATCCACGGATAGACGTCGGGCGTGTCGGGCACGTAGCCGGTGCGTGTGAGCACCGCGCGTTGTTCCCGCACAGGGTCGAGTCCGAAGACGCGAACCGTTCCGCGCCTCGGCCGCAGTACGCCGATCAGCGCACGCAGGAGGCAGCTCTTGCCAGCGCCATTGGTGCCGAGCAAGACGGTCACCGCGCCTGGTTCGAGAGTGAGGTCGAACTCCGACAGCACGCGCTGCTTGCGCGAGAAGCCCAGTTCGAGGCCTTCGATGTGGACCACGTCGTTCATGAGGGTGCTCCGTCCGGTGCTTGGGTGTCTCGTTGTGCGCTACCGACGGCGTCGCCGTCGAGCCAGGTGTCGATCAGTGCGCGCAGGGCATCGGGCTCGTGTCCGGCCCGGATCGCGAGTGCGATCGCTTCCTGCAGCGCGCCTGCGGTTTCGGCGAGGCGTACGCCGCGGGCGATGCGCGGGCCGTCCGGCGTCACGAAGACGCCGGTGCCATTGCGCCCTTCGGTCGCGCCCATGCGCTCGAGGTCGCGGTAGGCCTTCGTCACGGTGTTGGGGTTGACGAGGGCTTCACTCGCGAGGCCACGGACCGAGGGCAGCTTGTCGCCAGGCCCGAGTTCGAGCCCCGCGATGGCGTCGAGCACCGCTGCCACGATCTGTTGGCTCGGTGGAGTCAAGCTGTGCGGGTCGACGCGCCATTGCATGACCGTCCTATCGGGCTAGGACGGTGGGGAACTGAAATGGCGATTCCGATGATCGACGTGATTTCGCTCGAGGATGCAAACTTCGATGCACGACTCGATGCGCTCCTGCGCGGCGAGCACAACGCTTATTGGATTGGCGAAACGTGGCCGCGCGATGCGCGCGTCGAAGCCGTGGCAGGGCTCGCTTGGCCACGACGTGTCCTGCCATCGCCATCGTGGCGTCGCGCGCGTGCGCGCGGGATGTCCGACGACGACGCGCGACGTCGCTACACGGAAGAACTCGACGGAAGCGCAGCCCTCGAGCGCATCGCGATGCGGGCGAAGCAGGGGCGCGTCGTCTTCGTCATGTCGCCCGAGCCGGACGATGCTTTGGTTGCCTCCGTGCTCGCGGAGGCAACCGAGAAGCTCGTCGAAGTGCCAAGCGGGAACGAGAGCCTCGCGCGCGCCTTCGGCATCGAACACGAGGAGATGCTCGACGCGATACACGGTGTGCGAGTCCTGCTCGTCGAGGGCGACCTCACGGGTGCACGGGCGACGTTCGAAGCGTTGCGTGCAAACCTGCAGTCGCATGCGGCGTTCGAGGAGAGGCGGATCTTCGCCGGGACCGGCGTCGACCTCGACGACGCCATGCTCGTCATCGCGCGCGCCGAGCACGACAAGATCGATTCCGCAGGTCGAGAATTGCAGGGCGAGTTGGCTGCGGCTGTCGGTGGCGCAGGTTCTGCCGCGAACCGGCTTCGCCTGATCGATCTCGCCGGACGGCTCGAGCACGTACTCGAGCACCACTTTGCTCGGGAGGAGCTGCAGGTCTTTCCGCGGCTCGACTCCGCGCTGCCAGAGGCGTCGCGACGGAAGCTTCTCGAGGATCGTCGTCGCGAGGGCTGAGGTTCGGGCGAATTCCGCTCGGTGCACTGGGAACCTACCCTGACCGGCCAGGCTCTCACGCCGCATGGAACGCACGCTTCGCGGCATTGCCGGCCTCGTCATCCTCCTGTCCCTGACCCTCCATTGGTTCCTCGACGGCGCGGATCTCGAGCGTCCGTCGTGGCTCTGGTTGACCGCATTCGTGGGCTTCAACCTGCTCCAGTCGGCGGTGACCAACTGGTGTCCGATGATGTGGTTCTTGCAGAAGCTCGGTATGCGCCGACCCGCACACGCGTGAGGCGGGAAGAATCTGCCGGGCGGGTTGTTCCCCGTACGTCGCAGTCAGGACCGTAGCGACTTCAGCAGCTTGCGCACCTGACCTTCCGCGAGGTCGAAGCGATCGCGGG
>JAGQQW010000007.1 GCA_020426005.1 Planctomycetota bacterium
ACCGTCAGGTACCGCGCGCCGAGCTGGCCCACGAGGCCCGTCTTGCCGAGCCCGAAGTACGGCAGCCCGAGGGGGAGGGTGGGGTCGGTCGGGTCGATGTCCGCGATGCCCATCAGGTCGCTCGGGAGGCTCGCGCGCCCCTCGGCGATCAGCGATTGAAGGAGCCCGGCGTCGGTGTTCCCCTGCGCGTAGCGCGCGGCGAGCTCGGCCGCGCGCGTCGCCTCGACGCCTTCCTCTTGGTACGCGGCCGTGAGGAGCAGCGCGAGCGCGCGCTTGTGGTCGGCGAAGGCCGCGTCCTCGAGATCGACGTAGGCCCGGAAGCCCCCCTCGGCGAACGCCGCGTCGGCGGTGGTTCCGTCGGGGAGCTCGCCCGCGCTCTCCTGCGCCGCGAGGGCCGCGCGGGTCTGCGTCTCGTCGAGCACGATCGCGCCGGGGTCCTTCTTGCCGAAGTAGCGTTCGGCCCACGGTCCGAGCAAGACTCCGACGACCGTGCACACGAAGGCACCGAGTGCGAGCACGACCGAGAACGGCAATCCCGGCACGAACTCGAGCGCAATGGCGAGGAGCACGCCACCGATCGTGCCGAAGGTGCCGGGGGCCCAGCCGGAAAGGCCGAGGCCGCCACTCGTGAGCACGAAGACCCGCACGAAGTCGAGCCAGCGCGAACCAAGCTCAGGTGTCGGCCGGTCCGATGGCCGGTCAGAACTCGAGGACACGAGCCGCCTTGCGCACGTAGTTGAAGCCCGAAAGCACCGTGAAACCGAGTGCGACCCAGATCGCGTATCGAACGACTTCGATCGGCCAGTCCCACCCCGCCTGATAGCTCGCTAGGCCGAGCACGTAGACGCACTGCGAAACCATCTTCCACTTGCCGAACTGGTCGGCGCCGAAGTCGCTTCCCTGAGCTTCCGCAGCTCCGCGCAAACTCTGGACGACGAACTCACGAACGAGGATCACGACGACGACCCAGCCTGGAACCCAGGGACTGAGGTCGGGCATCTGCAAAAAGAGCACGAGTGCGCCGCAGACGAGAATCTTGTCGACGAGCGGATCGAGGAGTCGTCCGACCTGACTGACCTCGTGGAACTTGCGAGCTGCCCACCCATCGACGAAGTCGGTCACCGCGCCGACGAAGAGGCATCCGAACATGAGCCAATCGAGGTCCCACGTCATCCGTTCCCGCCCCGGTCGCAGCGCCAGCAACGTGAGGCCGATCACGACGAGGACCAAGCGACCGAGCGTGATGGCGTTGGCGATCTTCACGAGGCGTCCACTTCCGCGACGAGGTCGTAACCATCGACTGCGCGAATCGTGGCCTCGACGAAGGTCCCGCTCGGATGCTCGGTTTCGAGGAACACGCTGCAATCGATTTCGGGAGCATCGGCGAAGGTCCGCCCGATCGAACGGGCGCCTGCCAGCTCGGGACGACCTTCGAGTGCGCGGGGGTCGACCGCACCGTCGACCAGGACCTTCGCACGCTGACCGACGAGCGCGAGGTTGCGCTCTTCGATGATGCGTCTGGATGCGAGCATGATCGCTTCGACGCGCTCTTCGACGACCTCCTCGGTCACGCGTTCGGCCTCGATCGTGTGTGCGGGAGTGCCTTCTTCGTCCGAATACGGGAACACTCCGAGTCGCTCGAAGCGGTAGTCCTCCGTCAACCCGAGGAGCTCTTCGAAGTCGGCCTCCGTCTCCCCGGGGAACCCGACGATGTACGTCGATCGAACGGCGATTCCGGGCACCTCGCTCCGCAGTCGGTCGAGGATGCCGCGCACTTGTTCCGAGCTCACACCGCGCTTCATCGCGCGCAGCATCGGACCGGAAATGTGCTGAATCGGGATGTCGAGGTACGGCACGACCTTCGGGTTGTCGCGCAGCTGCTCCGTGATCTTCGAACTCACGGTGTGCGGATAGGCATACAGCACGCGGATCCACTCGATTCCGTCGACCTCGCCGAGCGCGACGAGGAGATCCGCGAGTCGGCGCTGGCGACCCGACCAATCCATGCCGTACGCCGTGCTGTCCTCGGCGACGAGCACGAGCTCTTTGACGCCACCGCGCGCGAGGCCTCGAGCCTCTTCGACGAGCACTTCGATCGGCTTGCTGCGCTGCTTGCCCCGGATGCTGGGAATCGCGCAAAACGTGCACACGTGATCGCATCCCTCGCCGATTCGCAGATACGCGTAGCTCTTGGGAGTCAGCACGAGACGGCTCGCGTCCGATCGAGCGTCCTTGAGGCTGCCGCCTTGCGTGGAGGCGACAAAGCGCTCATCGCCCCCGCGAGCGATGTGGCGCAGGAGCTGCGGGACCTTGGAGTAGTCGGACAATCCGAGGATCGCGTCGACCTCGGGCAACTCCTTGCGAAGGTCGTCGCCGTAACGCTGCGATAGGCAACCGACGACGACGATGCCACGCAGCTTTCCCTGCTTCTTGAGTTCGGCGACTTCGAGGATCGTGTCGATCGACTCCTCTTTCGCGGAATCGATGAAGCCGCAGGTATTGATCACCGCGACATCGGAGTCCTCGACGTTTTGGGCGATCAAGAGGCCATCTCGCGCCGCATGCCCGAGCAGGACCTCGGAGTCGACGAGGTTCTTGGGACAGCCGAGGCTGATCATCGAGACGCGGACAGGTTCACTCATCGGGGCGAAGAGTGTAGCAGCGTGTTGAAAAAGTCGGGCACGCGTCGAGTGAGTGATTTCACCGACCCGGTAGCTCCCGAAAACGTAGGCGAATCGTCGATTCGGGGAGGCTTTCGGGAGAGCGCAGCGTCAGGGGCGCGCGCGGGATGCGCGCCATTCCTCGACGGTCTGCAACGGGTACCACGCGCCGCCATCGTCGGGCTCCTCGACCGCCCCAAGCTCCGCGAGCCGGTCCAGGAGTCCTCGCGCGACGAGGCCATCGACCCCGAGACGTCGCTGCAACAGGCTCGGCGTCGGTCGCCGCACGGACAGGACGATTTCGGCTGCCGCGTCGAGTCGTGCCACGTCCGCGGCGTCGAGGGACACCCCGTGGACTTCCTGCGGACGGCCCGCCACCGCTGGCTCGTGCGTGTGCCCGAGTGCCTCGCCAGCCTTCTCGGCCCCGTCGATCTCGTTCTCGATCTCGATCTCGCCGGTGTCCTCGGCAGCGCCGTCAGCCTCGTCCTCGTCGCCGGTCGCGATGTCGCCTGCGGGGGCTACTGTCTCGACGGGCGAGCCGGTATCCACAGGGGTTTCCGGCGCAGCGGGGGCCGCCGGTCCTTCGTCGATCTGCACGAAGTCGTCGAACAGAGACCCCTGGCGCAAGCCCGGAGGAAGCTCCGTTTTGGATTCGATCTCGGGCATCGGTCGCCGCGAAGGTTGGGGTTGGAGCACCGACGATTCGTGCTCGTCGCCGAGACGTCGATCGGGTGCAGCGGCGAACGGGTCGGCCTTCGCCGGCATGTCGGCACGCGGCTCTTCTTCGGAGGATGCCGACTCGTCGGCGGGATTCGCCCCTGACAAGCCCCGCTCGGATGGGCCCCGATTTGCCGGACTTCGATCTCCCGGATTGCGTGCCGACGTGACGTCTTCGGCCCTACCGGTCTCGGCCTTGTCGCTGCCGCTGGTCTGCCCGGACAGTCGCAAGGACCCGAAGCCGACATCGCCCCCCTGCCACTGCTTTTCGAGTGCTTCGCCCGCCTTCGCGAGCAGGTCTTCGTCGTCCTTCGATAGGGGCCCACCGTCCAACAATCCGGCGAGACCGAGCTCTTCGTCGGGGTGCAGCCCCTCGAAGTGATACGGATCGGGATCGACCGTGGCTTCCGGCCCACGGATCACGACACGGGGCTCGTCGTCGACGTCGATCGCATCCTCCGCTTCGTCTTCCTGCAGCGCAGAGGCGATGGACGCGGACGCCGCTGAGAACGCTGCCTCCTCCTCGACATCCATTTCTGCGTCGAGGACGTCGCTCGCGACGTCCTCGTCTTCGTCTTCGCGCGCGGCGCGAAGGGCCTCACGACGTGCGCGGCGCGCGAGCCGACGTGCCTCGATCGAGTCGTCCCCGTCTTCGTCGGACGCCACGTCCTCGTCGATCTCGAGGGTACCAGCCGAGGAGCCCGACGCCGCAAATGGTTCGGCGACAGCGGTCGCCGAGAGTTCGAGCCGCGCTTCCGCGAGCACGCGATCGACCATGTCGCGTTCTCGCTGTGCCGCGACTTCGGACTCGCTCCGCGTGGCTTCGAACCCACGCGCGTCGCGCGAGACAGGAACGGGACGCAACGTCTCCCCCGTCGCTTCCGAGGGTCGGAACGTCACGGATGCGCGCGGCATACGCCCTTCGGCCCGTCCGGTGGCGGAACGCGATTCCGTGTCGCGCCAGAAATCGAGGTGCCCGCTTCGGAACTGGGAGAAGAAGAACCAATCGGTCGCGAGCAGCAGCGCCATGACCGCGAGGACACCGAGGACGAGGAAGGCGGGAACGGTCCCGATCGCCGCCATCAGGCGTCCGGACACCCACGAGCCGAACTCGCCACCATTCCCGCCGAGCGTGCCTGCCAGCGATGCGAACGCCATAACGAACACGACCGCAATCGAGAGTCGCCGCAGCGACGCGCGAACCGATGTGCCGAAGAACGCGAGCAGCCCCCACACCGTGACGAGGAGGAAGAAGTACAGCGCGGGTGCGAACCCGACACCGCGATAGATGGAGAGCACGAAGTTCTGGCCGACACCGCGCGCGTCGACATTCCCTGCGTACCCCCAGTGCAGTCGCGCGAGCGCGACTCCGAACACGATGCCGATCGCGACGAGCACCAAGCCGCCAGCGATGCGCCACGGCCCTTCGGCGTTGGCTTCGTCGGCGCTGTCGTGGCGGTGCGCCTTCTCGAGTGCCAGCTCGATCTTGCGCGACAATGCGGGGCCGTGGCCCCGCGACACATCGAGACTTCGTTCCATGGCTCGCTCCGTTCTTCGGTGGGCCGCTCGTTTCGGGGCCGAGGACGAAGGGCGATTCACGACGCTTCGTCCTCCTCGTCGTCCTCGGCCTCTTCGTCTTCGTCGTCTTCTTCTTCGTCCGCGTCTTCGGCGTCGTCTTCTTCGGCGTCGTCTTCTTCGGCGTCGTCTTCTTCGTAGTCCTCGTCGTCGAGTTCTTCGTCGCCTGTTTCCTCGTCCTCGTCGACGTCTTCGTATTCTTCCTCTTCTTCCTCGTCGACGTCTTCGAGGTCTTCGTCTTCGAGCTCCTCGCCTTCCACGTCCTCCTCGTCGAGCTCGTCTTCGAGTTCGTCGTCAGAGAGAAGCGCTTCGTCGGGGTCGTCGTCTTCGGCTTCGAAATACTCTTCGTCGACGTCTTCGTCCTCGTCCTCGACGTCAGCAGAATCGTCAGCCTCGGTCGCGATTCGTTCGGCGGTCTCGGACTGCGCCTCGTCGACTTCGGGGTCTTCCGATTCGACGGGGTTCTCGTCGCCGGGTGCCGCCTGAAGCTCGTCCGCTGTCACGTCGGAACTCTCGACGAACGGCGACTCTCCGGCCGCTGGCGCCCCTCCGGCTTCGTACGTGTCGCCTTCGGACTGGGACTCGAGCGCGGAATCGGCGGCCTCTTGGATCGCCTCCCACTCCTCGAGCGTCATCATGACCTCGCGCGACTTGCTGCCGACGAACTCGCCCACGATGCCGTCTTCGGCCATCAGTTCGATCAATCGACTCGCTCGTGTGTAGCCGACGGAAAGCTTGCGCTGGATCAGCGTCGCCGAGCCGCGCTGCTCTTCGAGCACGGCTCGAACCGCATCCTCATAGAGCTCGTCTCGCTCCTTCGCGCCACGTCCGCTACCGGTCGGGGTCTGCGTGAGCGAAGTCTCGAAGACCTGGCCTTGACCATTGTCCTCGAGGAACGACGTGACTCCGTGAATCTCGTCGTCCGAGATGAACGTGCCTTGGGCACGAATCAACCGATTGGTCCCCGGCGGGATGTAGAGCATGTCGCCATGACCGAGCAACTGCTCCGCGCCGTTGGCATCGAGAACGACACGGGAATCGATCCGACTGCTGACCTGGAACGCGATGCGCGTCGGTAGGTTGGCCTTGATCAAACCCGTAATGACATCTCGACTCGGGCGCTGGGTCGCCAGGATGACGTGGATACCGACCGCACGCGACTTCTGTGCGAGGCGCTGGATCGAGACTTCGACCTCGTTGGCAGCAACGGCCATCAAGTCCGCGAACTCGTCGATGACCATGACGATCGTCGGCATCCGGATCGGAGTCCGCTCCGGATCGAAGGCGTTTCCGAGACGCTGCCTCAGCTTGTCCTCGCCGAGCGCGTTGTAGTCCTTGAGGTTGCGCACTCCGGCCTTCGAGAGCAGCGCGTAGCGTTGCTCCATCGTTTCGACCGACCACTCGAGCACGCTCGGCACGCGCTTCATCGACGTCACGACCGGGCATAGCAGGTGCGGGATGCTCGCGTAATTCTGCAGCTCGACCATCTTGGGGTCGATCAGGATGACGCGCACGTCGTCTGGAGACTTCGCGAGCAGGATCGACAAGAGGATCGAGTTGATGCACACCGACTTGCCCGAACCGGTGGCTCCGGCGATCAAGAGGTGCGGCATGCGTGCGAGATCCGCGATGATCGGTTGACCCGCGACGTCCCGCCCCAAGAAGAGCGGCACGGTCTCCGGCGTCTTCCCCGGCTCGCGAAGTTCGCAGAGTTCGCGGAGACGCACGAGGCTGCGACGTTCGTTGGGCACCTCGATACCGACGGTGTGTTTGCCGGGGATCGGCGCGACGACGCGGACCGAGAACGCCTTGAGCGCCGCAGCGAGATCGGGTGCGAACTTCGGAATCGCCGTGACGCGCGTGCCTTCGGACAACTCGAGCTCGAACACGGTCACCGCAGGACCGGCGGACACGCGCACGACCTTGCACTCGACGTTGTGACTACCGAGCCGACGCTCGATGGCTTCGGCGTGACGTCGAAGCACTTCTTTGTCGGCGACCTGGTCCTCTTGCGTCTCTTCGAGCAGATCGAGCGGCGGGAACTTGTACTCGCCGACCGATGCGAGTCGCTGTCGCGCGACGCGACTCGGCGTCCCGACGATGTTGATCGGAAGGACTTGGCCGGAGGCACCACTCGCCGCGCGCTTCTCGGCCGCGACCCGTGCTGCAGCAGCCTTCGCGGTCGCGCTAGCAACGCGGCGGGGCGCGGCGCCCTCGTCCTCCGCATCCTCGTCGTCCTCGACCTCGCTCTCGTCGTCGCTCTCGTCGTCGCTCTCGTCCTCGGCATCAACGTCGTCGTCGAGGTCTCCGTCTGCGTCCTCGGCATCCGAAAGCTCGTCGTCGGCCTCGTAGTCCGCATCGTCCTCGACGAGTTCGTCCTCCGCGTCGGCGCGCTCGGCTGCCACACGCGAAGCGCGCGTTCGCTTGCGAGGACTCGTGACATCTTCGATCTCGAGTTCGCGCTCGGGTTCCCCTTCGCTGTCACTCGTGGCGTCCCCGACGACCTCGTCTTCGAGTTCGGCATCGACGACGGCTTCCTTCTCGTCCGCTCTGTCCGCTTTCTTCTTGCGTAGCGCACCGCGCGCCGAGGCCGGCTTTGCGGGCGTGGCGCGCCGTGACGGTGTCGTGTCGATGTCCTCGTCGACAGGGCCGAAGAGATCCGACAACGCCCCCTTGGCCTTCTGAAACGCGAACGCGAAGCCGCGTCCGAGTGCGCCGGTACCCCGACTGGAGCGACTCGCCTTGCGACCCTTCGATTTCGAGCGTGGATTCGTATCTCGACGCGCGATCTCGCGGATGTCCTCGAAGACCGCCCGGAGCGGCCAGTCGGTCGCGATGAGGAAGGCGACACAACCGCTGACACCGAGCAGAAGCAGCACGCCGAAACTGCCGAAGCTGTGATAGAGCCGTGGCGCGAGATAGTGGCCGAGCCCGCCGCCGAAGCCGAACGGCGTGCGTACCGAGGTATCCGACAGTGTCGGTCCTGCCAAGAACACCGAGAACGTCAATACGAGGGCGAACGCGCCGAAGACGCGAGCGACCGGACGCGGCATCGGGCGGTCGAAGAACAGCAGGATGCCCCAGAAGATGATGAAGCCGAACAGCGGGTAGGACGCGAGCCCGAACGACTTGACGAAGAAGCCACCGAACGCGTGACCGATGGCCCCTCCCCAGTTGGAGGCTGCGCCATCCAGCAACGGCTGCATCGGATCGCTCAAGCGGTAGCTGAGCGCCGAAATCGTCAAGAAAAGGCCCAACGTGACGAGCACCAGAGCGAGAATTTCCCGCCCGAGTCGCGCCGCGTCGGACGTGGAGCGCTGCGCCCCAGGGCCGCCCTTCGCCATGCCCTCGACCTCCCTGTATCGCTCCGCCCCGACCGCGCCCCGCCCGGAGCGCTCCCTCGTGGGGCGAACCGCGTCCAACCAACGGACGCCGTGACATTATACCCATCGCAGCGGGTCACGAAAGGGGCAGCCCGCTCCCGGTTGCTGTGCGGCGCGCAAGAATCCGCCCTCTTCGTATCTCGGATTGCCGAGCAGGCGAAAATCCGGTCACCGGCGCGTGAGTAGCTCCTCGATGCACGCGACGAGACGCCGGGCGTGAGCCATCTTGTCCGCCGCCCCCAGATCGACGTCTTCGCCGCGGGCGGGAATCCAATATGCGTGACTCTCGTCCGACTCCATCGCTGCGGCCCCGTTGAGCACGATGGCGTCGAGCCCCTTGCGCGCGAGCTTGCTCCGCGCAGCAACGAAGGCAGCGGATGCTTCTTCCGGCGTCGCCATGCTCTGCAGAGCGAAGCCGACGTGCACCCTGGCAAGGTGGCGTGCCGCGAGCTCGGCCAGGACATCGGGGTTGAGAACGAGATCGAGATGCCGGGAAACCTCGCTCTTGGCGGGTTTTCCCGCGAGTTTCCGGGCGGGGCGGAAGTCACACACCGCGGCGACACCGATCAACGCCTCGACACCGCCACGCTCGAGAACCCGGGCCGCGTTCTCGAGCATTTCGATCGCACTGACGACGGGCAGGATTTGCGCTCCGGGAGGCGGCGAAAGCCCGACCGGCCCCTGCACGATCGTGACCTCGTGGTCCCGTGCGAGGGCCGCTTCGGCGATCGCGAAGCCCATGCGCCCGCTCGAGGCATTGGAGAGGAAGCGCACGCTGTCGAGGTGTTCGCGGGTCGGTCCCGAGGTCAGCAGCCACATGCTTCGAGAGTCTGACGAATGCGTACCGTTCTGTCGCGTGGGGACCTCGCGAATCGGCCTTCCAGTAGGGCTCGTGCAGATTTCGTCGACGGGGCATTGGCAGCGCGCGGCCGCGAGCCGTAGGTAGGACCTTCTCGGAACCAGTCTGACCCGCAGGCCTGGCTCCGTCGCCACCGCGCACGACCTCGTCCTCGAACTCAAAACACGCACACGTTCCGATGCAGTGCCCCCCACTTCCCTGCGTGCTCGGCTTGCTCGCACTCGCCGCGTGCAGCGCCGAGACCTACCGGATGGAAGCCGACGCAGAGGTCTACCGAATCCTCGGCGAGAAGCGCGAAACGGTCTTCGGTCCCGATGCCGAGGTGCCCTTCAAGGTCGAGGCGATCGAGGACTCGCTGCGACGACGACTCCTCGGTGAACTCGAAGGCGGGGATTCCCCGCAACTGCACTTGAGCCTCGAGGATGCCCTTCGGATCGCGGCGGAAAACAGTCGCGACTTCCAGACTCAGAAAGAACGCCTCTACAACAGCGCCCTCGCGCTCACGGGGCAGCGAAATCGGTACTCGACGATCTTCTCGGGCGGCGCCACCGCCGACTCGACCGGAGTCGCGGACGAGACCGCCGACGGCAGCGCGCGCGGCGACCTCTCGGCATCCAAGATCTTGGCGAGCGGCGCTCGCGTCCTCGGTGGATTCGTCACGTCGTTCTTCCGCGTGTTCACGAGCGGCGGCGGCTGGAACACGAGCTCGCTCCTCAATCTCTCGATCACGCAGCCGATCCTCGCAGGTTTCGGACGGACCGTGACGATGGAGCCGCTGACTCAGGCAGAGCGGAACGTCGTCTACTCGGTCCGCGACTACGAGCGCTTCCGTCGCACGTTCGCGGTCACGATCCTCGAGGAGTACATGTCCATCCTCGAGCAGGGCAACAACCTCGAGAACCAGCGCGCCAACTTCGAGAACCTCAAGCTCAACAAGACACGGCAGGAAGCGCTCTCCAAGGCTGGTCGCACACCGAAGTTCGAAGTCGACCAGGCGGAGCAACAGGAATTCTCGGCGCAGGACCGCGTGATCAACGCGCAAGCGCAACTCGCGACCCTGATCGACCGCTTCAAGATTCGCCTCGGACTCCCGATGGCGGTCGAGCTCGAACTCGACGCGGGCGTGTTGAAGCGACTCAGTAACCTCGGTGTGCACGAACTCGGCCTCGCCGAGTCCGAGGCCCTCGAGATCGCCTTCGGGCGTCGCCTCGATTGGCAGAACATCCAGGGCTCGCTCGTCGACGCGCAGCGCCAGATCGGCATCACCGCCAACGCGTTGCAGGCAGGCCTCGATCTCACCGCAGCGATCGACGTCCCCAACGAGGACACCAAGAAGCCGTTCGTCTTCGATTGGAAGAATTACGAATGGGCGGTCGGCCTGAATCTGGATCTGCCGTTCAACCGCGTCCCGCAGCGCAACGTCTACCGTCAAGCGATCATCGCGCGCGCCGCGGCGTCGCGAGCCTGCGACGAACTCGAAGACAACATCAAAGCCTCGATCCGACGCGCATTGCGCGATGTCGGCGCGAGTTGGCGAAGCTACCAGATCCAAAAGAAGGCGTTCGAACTCGCCACGGAACGCGTCAACAGCACGAGCAAGCTGATCGAAGCAGGCCGCGCGACGACGCGTGACTACCTCGAGTCCGAGTCCGCCCGGCTCCAATCGCAGAATGCGGTGACGAGCGCCCTGGTAGACTACGTCGTCAACAAGCTCAGGCTACTTCGCGACCTCGAACTCCTCGACGTAGGCACCGAAGGCCTGGAGATCGACTTCGCAGGCCTCGAACGCTGGACGGTTCGAGACACGTCCGAGGAAAAAGCGCCGGAGTCCGGCGAACCCAGAGCCCCCGAGGCGGATCGGCCCGACGTCGATCGGAAAGAGAAATGAAAGCGAGCACCATAGGTCTGTCTCTGATCGTCGTCCTCGGCGGTGGTTGGTTCGTATGGTCGAAGTTCCTCAAGAACCCGGCCGCCGAAGCGTCGAGCGCTTCGCTGATGACCGTCGAACCCGGCACGCTGCGTGTCGAAGTCACGACGTCGGCGACCGTCTACGCGTCGAAGTCCGAAGTCGTTCGATGCAATGTCGAGGGACGCACGACGATCCTCTGGCTCGCCGAAGAGGGTAGGACCGTCAAGAAGGGTGAGAAGGTCGCCGATCTCGACGTCTCGTCGATTCGCGATCGTTCGGAGACGCAAGCGATCTCGGTCTCGCGCGCCAAAGCCGCACTCATCACGGCCGAGAAGAACCTCGAGATCCAGAAGAACCAGAACGCCTCGGACATCGAAGCAGCACGCAACGAAGTCCTCTTCGCGCAGCTCGAACTCGAGAAGTTCTTGGGGCGAGAAGAAATGCGACGTCGCGGCGACGTCCCTTCCGAAATCCTGAGCGAGGTGGACACAGCGTCCGCGAACAACTCGCCGTCACCGACCGAAGCCAGCAGTCAAGCAGGCGAAACCGGAAACACGACGATGGGCGTGCGACTGCAAGAGCTCGTTGCTGCGCGCGCCGACATCGAGATCGCCCAAGAGGAAGTCAAGCGCGCGCAGAACCGTCTGCGCTGGACGAAGGAGCTCTGGGAGAGCAAGTACGTCACCGACCAGGATCTAGAAGCCGATGAGCTGTCGCTCAAGAAGGCCGACAAGCAACTGACCCTCGCGCAGAACAAGCTCCACATCCTCGACCGTTACACGCTGCTCAAGACCGAACGCGAACTCGTCGCAAAGGTCAAGGAAGCACAGGCCGAAGAGCGCCGCACCGAGCTCCGCTGCGAGGCGCGCATCGCGCAGGAAGAAGCCGATCTCAACTCCAAGAAGCAGGAGTTCGAACTCGAACAAGCCAAGTTCGACAAGTTCAAGGAACAGATCGCTTACGGCACGCTCTACGCACCGGGCGACGGCCTGATCGTCTATGCGACCGTCGGCGATCGTCGCCGGCAGGAGCCGATCGACCTCGGCACCGAAGTCCGGGAAGGGCAGGAGATCATCAAGCTGCCCGACGTCACGACGATGCGTCTGCGCGCGAGCGTTCCCGAGTCGGTCGTGTCGAAAGTCGAGGAAGGACAGCGCGTCGAGATCAAGGTCCAGACCGTGCAGGACAAGATCTTCTACGGCGAGATCACGAGAGTCGCGAAGGTGCACGACTCGTCCAACTCGTGGTTCAGCGACACCAAGGAATACCGCACCGACATCTCGATCTTCGGTTCGCATCCCGAACTCCGCGAAGGCGTCTCCGCAACGGCGATGATCAAAGTCGCCGACCTCGAGAACGTGCTCACGGTCCCGGTCCACGCCATCCAACGCGCAGGCCAGGTGCTCTACGTCTGGGTCCAGACCGACAGCGGACCGGTCGAACGGATCATCGAGAAAGGCCTGTCGAACGAACGCCGCGTCGAAATCAAGAGTGGCCTGACCGCGGGCGACAAGGTCTGGCTGTCGACGCCACCGGGCGTGAAGCGACCGCTGTTCGAGAAGGAGAACGCGGAGATCCAAGCGAAGGAACAAGAGCGCAAGGAGCGCGCCATCGAATCGGCCGCGCAACGGCGCTCCTCGTCGGGTGGCCCGTCGTCGGGCGCCACGGAGGGTGGCGCTCCGACGAATCGTTCCCCCGGCGGAGCCGGACCGGGCAGCAACGCGAGCGGTGCCGGCGGACGGCCGGGCGGAAGCGGTGGCGCGAACGACGAAGAACGGCAGGCGCGCCGCCAACGCATGACCGCGTTCGTGGAAGAGGTCAAAGCACGCTTCCCCGAGGACGCTGGAAAGCTCGAGAGCATCATGAGCCTGTTCCGTGACGCCGAGCTCCGCGCGAAGATCGACGCCGACCCGGTCCTGGGCCCGAAGTTGCGCGAGATGATGCAGGGCATGGGCAACCGCGGCCGCCGAGGCGGGCAAGGTTCCGGCGGACCCGGCGCAGCCGGTGATGGTCAGGCGCCTGGTGGTGACGGCTCCGGTCGCCCGCGACGAGGTGGCAACGGCGGCAGCTTCGGCGGTGGTAACCGAGGCGCAGGACGCGATGGCTGATCCGAAGTCCGGCGACACGCCGAGCAGCGACATCCTCGTCCGGCTCGACAAAGTCGAACGCCACTACGTCATGGGGCAAACCGTCGTCCGGGCGCTCGATGGTGTCGATCTCGAGATCAAGCGCGGCGAGTATTGGGCGATCGTCGGCCGTTCGGGCTCCGGCAAGTCGACGTTGCTCAACCTGCTCGGTTGTCTCGATCGCCCGACCGGTGGGCATTACTACCTCGGTGGCACGTCGGTCGGCGAACTCGATGACGACGAGATCAGCGAGATCCGCGGACAGCGCATCGGGTTCATCTTCCAGTCGTTCAATCTGATTCCACAGTTGACCGTGCTCGAGAACCTCGAGGTGCCGCTCTTCTATCAGGACATCGATCCGGCATACGCCCGGCAGCGCGCTGTCGACCTCGCGACCAAGGTCGGACTCGGCGAACGGCTCGACCACCGTCCCCTCGAACTCAGCGGTGGACAGCAGCAGCGCGTGGCGATCGCACGCGCGCTGATGAACGACCCTCTGATCCTGCTCGCCGACGAAGCGACCGGGAACCTCGACTCGCGCACCGAACAAGAGATCCTCGCGCTCCTCGACGAGCTCCACTCCGAAGGGAAGACGATCATCATGGTCACGCACGGGCAGACCGTCGCGGATCGCGCGCGACGCGTGCTCTACCTCCGTGACGGCAAGGTCGAGCAGATCGTCAAGAATCGAGAGTCCGCAATCCACGAAGACGCGGTGCTCGAACAATGATCCGCGGCTCGACACTCCGCACCGTCCGACTCGGCGTCAAGAATCTGATGCTGCACCCGCTGCGGTCGTTCTTGACGACGCTCGGGATCACGATCGGCGTCGCCGCGGTCATCTGCATGCTCGCAGTCGGCGAAGGCGCGAGCTACGAAGCGCAGCAGAAGATCAAAGCGCTCGGCTCCAACAACATCCTGCTGCGCTCGGTCAAACCCGCCGAACTCGAGACACAGCAACAGAGCTCGATGGCGCCGCAGCGGTACGGTCTCGAGTACGAAGAGGTCGAGATCCTCCGCGAGACGATGCCGGCGGTGCGTGTCGTCGTGCCGGTGCGAGAACTCAACAAGTCGGCCGCGTACGGCGAGTTCCAGGTCAACGTGCCGATCTACGGCACGACCGAGCAGTGGATGGCCGTCAGTGGCGTCAAGCTCTACGAAGGGCGCTTCCTCGTCGAAGCGGACAGCCGCTACTCCCTCAACGTATGTGTCCTCGGAACACACACCGCGGGTGAACTCTTCCCGTTCGAGAATCCGATCGGTGCGGACATCCTCATCGCCAAGAAGAGCTTCCGCGTCGTCGGGATCTACGGACCGCGTGACGACAGTGAATCCGGCGCACTCGCTGCGGATGGCATCGTGATCCCGATCGAGAGTGCGCGCGAGTATTTCGGCGAGCTCGAGATTCGGACTTCCGCGGGGTCGCGGGAGTTCAAGATGGTGCAACTCCAGGAGATCAAGGTTCAGATCGAAGGCGAGGGCGACAAGCTCGAAGACAACGTCGTCGCTACGGCAGCATCGATTCGTCAGCTACTGACGCTGCTGCACGACCAACCCGACTACGTCATCGACGTCCCACTCGAGAAGCTCCAAGCCGCGAAGGAGCAGGCGCAGATCTGGCAGATCTTCCTCGGCGTAATCGCTTCGATGGCCCTCGTCGTCGCCGGGATCGGGATCATGAACGTCATGCTCGCGACCGTGACCGAGCGCACGCGCGAGATCGGTATCCGTCGTGCGCTCGGGGCAAAACGCGGACACATCATCTCGCAGTTCCTCGTCGAGACGGTCGTGTTGTCGTGCGCCGGGGGACTTCTCGGTGTCGCGCTCGGGATTGCCGCGCCCATGATCGTCGAAGCCGCCTCGGGCATGAAGGCGATCTTCGTTCCGAGCTTCGCGGTTCTCGCGTTCACGATCTCCGCTGGCGTCGGTGTCCTCTTCGGGATCTATCCGGCATGGCGTGCCGCGCAGATGGACCCGGTCGAAGCCCTGCGACACGAGTAACGAACGAACCGACGGCCCGCGTCCGTCGTTCGTCGCCTCGTCATGTGGATCCACGTCCTCCCAACGCTGCAATTCGAAGGGAACAAAGCCCTCGGGCTCCACGTCCGAGAACGATGTCAGGGTTCTCGGTCCAATCCCGTAACGGGAACCCTCGATACGAAGGCGTCGCATGCACGTCCGTTCGATCGCGCGACAAGGAGTCTCGCGAAAGTTTCGGTTTTGTGGCGAGACGCGACGTATGGTTCTCCGCTCGAAGTCGCGGCCGTGGCTTCGAGCAACAAGCCAAAGCGAGTACACCGACGCGTCACTGTCCTGCACGGTGGCGCGTCGGGCTTTTTTCCGCCGGCGTGACGACGCGGTTACGGGAACAAAGCGGGCGTACAAAAAAGCCCGAGGGCTCACGCCGTGCCCCCGAGGTGATGAACACCGTGCTCAGCACCTCTCGACGTGAACCCTCGTGCGAGTTCGTTCTGGCCTGTGTCGCATCTGCGTGACCCGACTCGCGTCGGCTCGGATTCGCTGCGACAGCTGACCCTCGACAGATTGTCATGGTCCGCGTTCACGGACAGATGGCTTTAGATGGCGCTCACCGGTGAGTTTCGCCGTGCTCCCGACTTTTTTTTACAAAGAGCACGGAACCGCGAAGGCTTTCCGTGCCTCGGCTTCACAAACCACTCTTCCGCAAGGACTTGCGAGCTTCGCCTCGACACCCGCCTCGCCGTTTCCCGATATCGAGAATACGGGAGCGCCCCCACTGCGACCGAGTCGCGGATCCGGACTCAGGAGTCCTGGCCCCTCAGCCCGATAGGAAGGGAACTTCGAGGTGGTCATGGCCGAACTCCCCAGCAGTATTCGTGTTCCGGTCGCAGAAGACTTGCGCCCCTACTTCGTGCTCGAGGTCGAATCCGAACTCGAAGGCGCGACGAGCCGCTTCGGTGGCTGGTGGGCCGCGGTTTGGTCGAGCTCGATCCCGTGCATGCAACTCGGTGTCGGCGACGGCTACCCCGTCGGACGCGCCATCGCAGTCGAAGACGACGGCGAGCGGAGCGTGCGCACCGAACTCCTCGCCAACGCGGCGTTCTTCGTGACGACCAGGGAGTCGTCTCTTACCACCGCGCGCGAAGTCGGGGTGCAGACGCTCTTCGTGCCCGACGGCGAACCGAGAGTGGATCCGCTTCCGGAAGCCGCCACGGGATTCGATCGGTGTCGAATCCTCAGGGCGCACACGTCGTTTCGTCGTGACCTGCTGCTCCAGGACGTCCAGCGTGAGTTCGAACGACTCGCGCCCGGCATCCTCCGACGCGATCTCGGCGAGAGCGCACGCTGTCGCGAACGCCTTCGACACTACCTGGGCGGCAAGCTCGCCGATCTCGGTCACGGCGGATGCAAAATCCTCCCGGATGCTGTCGGTGTCGACTTCTTCAAGTACGACGCCGACGACTGGATCGGGGACGTACGCGATCTCTACTTCTTCGGCGACCAGAGCTTCGACGCGGTCTACTCGTCGCATTGCCTCGAGGATCTCTGGGACCCCCGGCAAGCGCTCGAAGAGTGGTCCCGAATCCTGCGCATCGGCGGGCATCTGAGCCTGTATCTCCCGCTTCGCGACTTCTACCCCAACGTCGGCACCGAGGGTGCGAATCCCGGCCACAAGGACGATTACGTCCCAGAGGATGTCGAAGGGTTCGCGAAGGACCTCGGCAATCTCGACGTCGTTCGCTCCGAGCGCTTCGAGGACGAAGACAGCTTCGAAGTGATCCTGCGCAAACGAGCAGGGAGGTCGTTCTACTTGCCGACTGGCAACTTCGGGCCGGTTGCGGGCACCACGGGTTCGGCATCCCCTTCCGGCGAACTACCGAAGGTGTCCGTGTTGATCGTCGAAAACGTCGATTCCAACGACGAACTCGCGGCACGGCGCCTGCGCACGACCATCGCGTGCGCCGAGCAATCCCTTGAAGGAGTGCCGCACGAAACACTCGTACTCGTGCGCACCCGCCATGCAATCGACGACCGGGCGAGTCTCGGCGAACTCGCGATCCTGCACGAGAACGTGAGGATCATCGAGGATCGCACACCGATGACCTATCCGGGCCGCGTCGCGCTCCTCGCGAAACAAGCACGCGCCGAGTTCTCGATTCACTTGCTGCCTGGGACCGTCCCCATCGGCAGCGCGTTGGAGCACCTTTTCGCCGCTGCGAGCAGTGGTGGAGGGTTCGCTTCTGCACGTGCGATCGGGATCGACGGCACGGAGCGCTCTCGCCAGGACGCGGTCGCCGCCGCTTCGTGCGTGGCCACACGCACGCTCGTGGACGACGCATTCGCGGGTTCGGCCTATCACACGCCGCTCGTGTTCGAAGCCCTGCTCCAGGAGCACGAGGCTGCGAGTTGCGCCACCAACGCTTGGGTCCTCACCGGCGGCATTCCGTCGATCCCCGACGCTGGCCGCGGCTATGGACAGCTCGCATTCGATCGGTCTCTACTCGCGCGCCGCCTACCGGCGCGCCGGGGCGAGGATTCCCGCCATTCGGGGCAGCGGGTTCTCTTCGTATGCCTGCGAACGTTCGGCGACGCGATCTTGTCGACGATCGCACTCGACGCTCTCGCAAGGGAACACCCGAACGACCGGATCGACGTCCTCACCGAAGCGAGCAACGCCTGGATCTATGCGTCGCACGAACGCGTCGCACGCGTCGTGACCTGCCCACCCGCAGCCGAACGAGTCTCCGAAGAACTCGCGATCCATCGTGCACTGTTCGGCTGCGCCCCTCGAAGCGGCCAGGAACGATGCGAGTACGACCGCTTCGTCCTCTGTTCTCCGAGGCTCGACAATGCTAGCTACTGCGATGCCGGAGGGATGCGACTCGCGTCGTATTACGCAGCTCAGGCAGGCGTCCGCACTTCTCGAGGGATCCCCGTGATCCGGGTCCCCGAAGACGCCACCCGCGAAAGCGACAGACTGCGCGCACGCCTCTTGCACGGCGCCCCGTACGCCGTCTTGCATACCACGGCAGGCTGGGATTCCAAGTCGCTGACACCTCCGCAAGCCATCCAGATCGTCGACAGACTCGCGTCGCATGGGCTTCCGGTCATCGTCGTCGGCGGACCCGACGAGCACGTCGACCATCCTAAGGCCATCAATCTCGCGGGCACCGTCCCCGCACCGACCAGCGCGGCACTCATCGCCGGCGCTACCTGCTACGTCGGGCCAGACTCGGGATGCCTGCATCTGGCATCGACGTTCGGGGTGCCTTCGCTCGCACTCTTCGCGGGCTCCCATCCGTGGATCGCACCGCCCCTCGCCGCGGGCAGCACGTCGCTGCTTTCGTTCACGAGCTGCGTGCGCCCCTGCGGTCGATCGTGTCGGGACAAGACCTGCGACATGCGTGGCATTACCCGCGATCAACTCGAAACCGAAATCGACGCGCTCGTGCAGCGGGCGATGCACGGAGATCCACCGGCATGGGATACGGCGACCCACCGGGTCATGTGTGATGGAACCGAGGTGACGTGGATCGACGGACGAGACGGCCCAGAACGTCTCGAGGCGACAGCCTGCGCTGGCAATGTCGTCGACCTCGCCACCAACGGCACTCGCAGCGTCCACTCTGCGAACCAGTTCGCGCAGCTCGATGCGATCACGCTCGGTGAGCCCGCTACAGAGTTGCAGCGGATCCGCAGCGCGTTGGTCGAATCCGAGACTCCCGCGCGGTATGCGGTTCACCACAGCCCGCAGCTCGAAGCGATCCTTGCCAGACTGGATCGCCGCACGCGGCTCGACGCGTTCATCACCTTGGCGGCACACGCCGCTCACGTTTCGAACACGTCGCTGGCGATCTCGTGGCTCGAACGCGCAGCACTCCATCTACGAGCGACGATCGCCGGTGAGAACGGGCGAGCACGTCCGGCGTACTCCGCGTGGCTCGACGTCGTGTTCGCCTTCCTCACCACGGTCCCACCGAGCGGCGACTACACGGTGGCGAGCATCACGGAGCACGCGCTCGCGTTCTGGTTCGAGCATCTCGAAGCCGCACCTTCGTCGCACACGCTCTTGCAACTCGGCCCTGCATGCCGACACGCACCGGAGTCCTTGCGCAATACGATTGCCGACAACCTCGAACGCATCGAAGAGCACCGTATCGGCTACAACGAACTGCGCCGCTGCAACGCTGCGCTTCGCCTGCTCGGGCGCCCCGAACGCGCGCTGCAATTGATCAACTCGAGGCGACGACGCATCCAAGACCCCGTACTCCTCGGCAATCTCGCATGGGACAAGGCGCTCGTTCTTCTCGAAGACGAGACGCGTCGCGACGAACTCGCGAGCGCGTTGCTCGAAGCGAGCCGCTTCTCGGATACGGAAGCGACACGCGAAGTCGCCGGACGCCTGCTAGCGACACTGCCCGTCACCACGAAGGACAGCCTCGCGATGCAGCCCGCGTGAGCGCGCGTCCCTCAAGTCGAACGTCTGAACTGCCGATGAGAAGGGCATCGTGAAGGACCGTCGCATCAGTGCGTATTTGACGACCTCGAATCACGGACGCGAGGCTGTCGGCCTCGACGAGATCCTGGCGTCGTATCTCACGTTCTCGAGCGAAGTCGTCGTCTGCGACCGCGACAGCCATGACGGGACATGGGAAGAGCTGCGTCACATGACGCAGCAAGACTCTCGTGTTCGTCTCCTGCGCTGCACCTCGTTGACGCTTCCGCACGACGCACTCTCGCTCGCGCGTGAGGCATGTCGATGCCCCTGGACTTTCGAAGGCTCACCGACGCTCGTCGTCGATGACTCCGACTCGCCGGGCTTCGATGCGCTGCTGGACCTGCTCGACGACGAGTGGCGGACGCGCGACGGGTGGCCGTGCATCGCGCTCCCGGTCCTTCGATTCCGTGGCGGAGTCGAGCACGTACGTCGCGACCGCCCTCTTTCGAGGCCGTCGCTGTCATGCAACGATCCGGAGATCACGCACGACATCCAAGGTCTGACCGATCGGCATACGGGAACACCGATCCCTTGTATCGAAACCGTGCCAGCGGACGTCGAAGCACTGCGGCATGACGGTAGCCACGCTACGGAACTCGGCGACGCACTCGACCGCGCAACGCACGGCATCCCCGTACTGTGGTGTCACGAGTCGATTCGCGACGTCCTCCCACCGAACCGGCTGCCGAGCGGCCTCGTCCCGACTCCGCTGCGTCGGACGCGCGTCCTGCGCCCGCAGCCTCGACCGATCTCCGTCGTACACTGAGACGGTTTCATTCGGTGCGCGTGAAGGTCGCCTGCATGAGAGGCTGCCAAGCGACGCCGTCCTGCGACAAGGCGATCTCGAACACGTAGCCATCGTCCTTGAACGTGTAGCGGTAGCGGTTGTGCCCGTGCGGCGTCGCCTTCTCGAACGTGAGAACATCACCTTCGAACTGCCCGTCGACGACCGATCCGGGACCGCCCATCGAATCGAACCAGTGCATGCGATAGCACGCGTTTTCGGCGTCGTAGCCGTACACGCCGTGACCGCGGAAGTTGACAGTCGAACCTTCCGACTGCACGTAGTCGGACACGACGAAGAAACCATCCAGCATCTTCGCATGGAGCGTGCTCGTACGACGGCGCTCTTCTGGCCCCCATGCCGAAGCGAACTGGATCTCTTCCCCCGTGAAGGTGCCGCACATCGCCTCGAGTCTGCGATGTTCGGGGAGCGGTTGCGGTGCCGTGAATGCCATGGCCGGACCTCTGATGTGGACTTCGCGCATCATGAGCCTCGAGAGCGCCGGCTGCACGCGGCGTTCTCGTGACGCTCTCCCGCTCGTGGTGTTCGCCAGCTCCACGGTGTCATCGCGAGTTCGAGCTCGCAGAACAACTCTCCTGCGATTCGCCCACCGTCGTTGCCGATAAGCCCGAAACACGGCTTTCGGCGGGGAGAAGACGGCGAGTGCACAAGATCAGCGGCTACACGATCTGCTTCGATGCGAACGCACGAGGGGTCGATCTCGAGGCGAGCATTCGATCGTTCTTGCAAGTCTGCGACGAGGTCGTCGTCGTCGACTGCAATGCGGACGGCAATGAAGGCGGCGACAGCCTTCGAGCCTTGTCGAATAGCGAATCTCGACTCCGGATCGTCCACGAGCCGATCGACCGAGATAGCCCGAGCGCGGCGTTCGACCTGATGTTCGCGAGGCCGACTCGTGCTCGACAGGAGTGCAACGGGACCGCCGTCTTGAACTTCGACCTCGGCGACTTCGCCGATGCAGACCACCGCGACGATCTTCGCGCGCTCGCCGATCGACTCGAGTTCGAAGAAGCCCACGTAGGCGCGTATGCACTTCCGCGCGCGGTGCACGCCGCCGACCCAAGGACGTGTGACGCCTCACTCGGTTCGTCGATCTGCCTCTCCCGGAACGATCCGTTCTACGTTCACGACCTGCAACGGTCGTGGCGTCGGTTCCAGGCCGAAGGAACGCTGCGGATCGGTGTCGGAACCCAATCGCACGCTCGCATCGTTCGAAACGACACGCTGAACCCGGTTCCTCATGCCCCGATCCACGACCCGAGGATCGAGGCCTGGATCGAAGACGCAAGAGGCGTCGGCTCTGCTGCCCTCCTCGCGCGGGACGAACTCCAGATCGCTCTCAACGCCGCCTTCGAAGTGCAGCCGACGATCGTGCGGTACCTGTCCGAGGAAGCACAGCGTCTGCGCATCGAGTGGATGCGCGACTGGTGGCTACCGAAACTCATCGAATCGTGCGACGAGGAAGCGACCGAACGCCTGCGCGACCACGAACGGTGGGATCCATGGTTGCTCGCTTCGTGCGACCTGGCGGAAACGTTCACGAGTGGTACGTCGCCGCAGGAGCGCCGTTCGATCTTCGTCGCGTGCGGTCGCGTATGCGCCGACGAGACTCGCGGCCTCGCAACACAAGACCTCGTCACGCGTGAGGGCGCAGGGACACACCGATGAATCTCCTCGTTCTCGAATGCTGCCGGCAATCCCGCCGACTGCTCTCGCGCCTCGTGGCAGCAACGCGCCAAGACATCGAAGACCTGACGATCGTCCTGATCACACGAGAAGGAGCGACGCCCGACGCCCGGATCCTCGAGATCGCGCGATCGAGCAGCAGTTGCGATTTCGTGACGATGCAGCTGAGAGATGACGACGGGTTGGGCAGCCTCCTTCGACTCGTTCGGAAGCGCTACAAGGATGCGAACAAGATCGCGATCTGCTTCGACGACGAGACTCTCGTGCACCCGCAGGCGTTGCGCCGCATGTTCGCGGAGATCGGCGGTCAGGTCGTGTATGCCGTCGCTGGCTACATTGCCCGCGATGGATCCGCACAGCGCAGTGGCGACGTGGCGGACGGTGCGTTGCCGTCGTTCTCTGCCGATCGAATCGACGGTCTCGCGGTCGCAGAACTCGACGCTCTCGACGCGATCCATGCGAACGATTCGGAAGGTCGCCGAACGCGGCGCCGCGTGCTCGCGGAGAGCCTGATCCGCAGCGACACTTCGACCTACGTGACCGAGCTCCTCGTCGAGCGAGACATTGCATCGATTCGCGTCGAGTACGCCCGTGCGGATGCGCCAGTCACCTTCACGTGCGTTGCACCCGGCGCTGCTGGTTCCTCCGCACCCGTGATGCCTGCGGAAGGATCGGCGACGACACGGACCACACCGTCCACGAATGCAATCCCCGAAGCTGAGCACGACTTCGACGACGAACCTCTGCTCGCACACGCATTCCGCCAGGACGAGGCCTCTCGAACCATCAGCTCGGACGAGCCCGAACGCCACGAGCCGCCACCTTCGGTAGGCTTCGACCCGGGACTGTCGATGGACGTCGACACGTCGTTCGCGAGCGAGTCGCTCGATGACGATGCAAAGGCACTCTTGACCGAACTCGCAACCGAGGGTCGCCTCGACCTCGAAGAGCTCGAAGCGAGCCTCAAGGACGACGACGCTTCCTCGATCCTCTTCGTTTCCCGCCTACCGGGTTTGCCGGACGACTTCCGCAAGCGGATGCGCGCGAAGTTCATCGACGCCGGCGGCGATCCCGATCTGGTTCGCGACGAAGAGCCCGCTTCGAAGAAGTCCGCGGCGGCAGGATCGCTCTCGATGGACGACTTGGGTGTGAGCGACCTGGACGCGGATACGCGCGCAATCCTCGAGGCCGCAATCGAAGGTCCACCGGACCTGAGTTGGCTCGAAGAAGACGTCGAAGACGAGTCCGCGACGCGGGCTGAGAACAACGCGGAGCCGGACGACTACGCGATCGACGACGCACTCGACCGTCTCAAACAGCTCGAGAAGAAGCTCGAAGACGAAGAGCCCGAAGAGGAGAAACCGAGCGCACTCGACGGTTGGTTCGAAGACTTCGAGCGAGAAGAGGACGAGAAGGCACCGGCTCCGACGCCGAGCGAACCGGAGTCGCCAGCCCCCAAGACACGCAAGAAACTGGACATCGACTTCACGCTCGAACCCGAATCGAATGCGAACCCGCTGGCCTGGAAACCGGCGAGTGAGTTCGACGGCATTCGAGATCGTGCCCGAGAGATCGCGAGTCAGATCGCCGAAAGCCTCGTGAGTCTCCAGCAGCCGAACGGCGAGTTTCTCGAACCCGAGCGCTATGCCAAGGAATGTGCGGCGGCACTGTGGCACGGCCTCGACCGGCAACTGTACCGAGGTGCGATCCAGAAGGCGCTCGACGCGAGCCAGCGGCGGGCCGAGGCGTTGACCCTTCAGAACCAAGATGACGGGCAAGCGCCGATGCGCGCATATGCCCTCGGGGCCATGGGCTTCGCGGACGCAGCTCGTCAGCCTCTGGACAGCAAGTATTGCATCGACACGCTCGTCGAAGCCGTCCTGTGCAGTCGTCGCGGTGAAGTCTTCGACCTCAAACGAGTCAACATGGTGAGGCGTGCGCTCGACGACACGGGTGCACTCTTCGACCGGTGGGCACCGGAGGACCCCGACGCGAGCGTTCTATCCGCACGCGACCAGGCCTTTGCGACTCTGCTCGCTAGCGAGCTCGCTCTCCGCAATCCCGACCAGGGTTCGATCGTGAGCTTCGCACGCGAACTCGAAGACAGGCTTCTAGCACTGGCTCGCACCAAAGCGGGAGCAGCCATGTCGATCGCTGCCTCGGCATATCGCTGCGCCGACCGGCGCGACGACGGCAACTTGATGCACCTCATCATCGACCGCTTCGCGAATGCGAGCTGGGACGGAGCCGACAACGCGAGCGGCGAAGGACACAGCGAAAGCCTGTCTTACTTGGGGCTGCACCTGGCATTCGACCCGGCACTCGAATCGGCGGAGGCTTACTGATGAACGTACTCGAACACCCGGTCATTGCCCGAGGCCTCCGAATCGAGACGCGAGACGAATCGATCGCGACGCCGTCGCTATCGCCGCTGCACGCGGCTCGATCCTCGAAGGATCCAGCCGGAATCCGCATGACTGTGGGTGGCGGGATCTTGCTGTGCAGCCAAGTCGAGATGGCCGGTTGGAGCGATTGGAACATCGAGGTCATCGAACCGACATCCGTCGTATCGATCTCCGTCGAGTGGCGCCTCGACGGCAATCTCGTCGACATCGTGCGCTTCGGAGACAAACACGTCGCTCGCGGCACGCGGGTCGTGCACGTTACGGACGTGCGCGACGTCTTCTTCGGGCGTATGCACCTGCGGCGTTTGCCACCCACGATGCCGGATGATTTCGAGTCCTGCCTCGTGCTGACGAGCCATGCCTCGGATTGGATCCTGCGCAGCACGATGCGATCGCGCCCACCCGAGGACCTCGAACTCGATGCGCAGATTGCATTCCATCGACGCATGCGCGTCTCCCCCGAACTCTCGAGCCTCACGGACGAGTCCCGAACGCTTGCCGCCGGCACGAAGATCCGCCTCGGCCTGACCGAGGTCACACCGATCTGAAATCCCGCCTCATGCGGTATCGACCCCACGCGGTCTGATAGATTCCGCACATGGGCTCGAGAGACGAGCAGATCGATTCGATTCTCGAGCGATGCTTCGCTACGGATCCAGCGCGGTTCGAAGCGGAGATTCGCGCGGCTTGCTCGGCTCATCCCGAGCTCGCAACAGCCATCGAGGCACGCCTCGAAAAACTGCGACGGATAGGATTCCTCGAGGCACACGAACCACGTGGAATCGACGTTCTGCAAATCGAAGACTTCACGCTTCGCGAAGCACTCGGCCGAGGAGGCATGGGCGTCGTTCATCGGGCGACTCAGACCTCACTGGGCCGCGATGTCGCGCTCAAACTGATTCGACCCGAGTTCCTGTTCTTCGAGGGCGCGCATCAGCGCTTTCACCGCGAAATCGTCGCGATCTCGAAGCTGCAGCATCGCAACATCGTCCCGGTTCTCGCCTCCGGAGAGGCGAGCGGGACGCCTTGGTTCGCAATGGAGCTCCTGCGTGGCGCGTCCCTGCGCGACCTCTTGGACGAGTTGGCAAAGCAACCCCCTCAGGACACGACGGCAGCAGACTACGGCACAGCGCTCCTCAGGCGCGCACACGCGACCGACGAGGTCCGGGACGACGCGTTCACCGGGACGCGCATCCAGTGCGCGATCCGCATCGTCAGAGACGTCGCCAACGCGCTCGAACACGCTCACGGACGCGGTGTCATCCACCGCGATGTCAAGCCGTCCAACATCTCGGTCGAGCCGGATGGGACGATTCGCCTGTTCGACTTCGGACTGGCGCGCTCGGGGGACATCGACGCCCGCATGACTCAGGATCCAGGCACGCTCGGATCTCTGCACTACATGCCTCCCGAGGCGTTGCGTGGTGAAATCGCGGCCCCCGAACGCGGAGACGTCTGGGCGCTCGGCGTCATCCTCTACGAACTACTGACGCACCGTCGCCCATTCGAGAGCAAAGACAGGGAATCCCTGCGTGAGTCGATTCTCGCCGCGACTCCGTCGAGACCACGCGAGTACGATCGTGCGATCCCGGTCGATGTCGAGACCGTTTGCGCCACGGCACTCGAGCCGTCCGAAGCGCGTCGCTACGCGAGCGCACGTGATTTCGCGCGCGATCTGGATCACCTTCTCGCGCACCGCCCGATCGAAGCACGTCCCCCGGGTCGTGCATTGCGTCTCCGTCGTTGGATCCAGCGTCATCCGACGATGAGCGTCGCCGTACTTCTCGGGTTCTTTCTCCTCGTCGTGGCACCTCTCGTCACGATCTCACAAGTACTGCGCGAACGAAACGCCGCCATCGCCGAGCGAGATCGCGCGGACCGGATCGGCTATTCCGCCGGGCTTCTCGCGGCCGACACGTCGACGAGGAACTCCGAGATCTCGGTCGCGAAGGCGTTCTTGTCGGGGTGCGCAGAAGAGCTCCGGGACTTCGAGTGGCGACACCTGTCCACGCTCGTCGATTCGCGGTCGAGTCGACTCGCGATTCCAGCGCGCGCCTTCGACCTACGTGCCGTCGATGATCGCACGGTCGCGTTCGTCGACGGCGGGAACACCATCAGGCTCGTCGGCGTACCGAACATCGAAGTTCGCAGCGAACTGCAAATCGAGAACGCCTCCCTCACAGCCATCTCGAGTGTTCCTGACGAGCACGGAGGAATCGACGTCATCGTCGGGGATTCACAGGGCACGATTCACGTCGTGCCACGAACGCTCGCAGGCTCGTCGCGCTCCACGATCCGGACCGGATCGACTCCGATCCGCGCGATCATCACAGATCCGAAGTCGTCATCACGCATCGGAATCCTCGCAGCGACTCTCCTTGATGACTTCGGGCCGGACGGCAGCACCCTGCACGTCTTCGAGCGGGATGGCGCGCGATGGAGTCCCGTCGTATCTCGGCAATTTGCCGGTGCTGCGGCTCGCAGTGTGGTGTTCGACCCCGATCACGATCGACTTTATTTCGATCGTGGCAATGACATCCTCCAGTGGGACTATCGAACAAACGGAGCCCCGCGTCTGTTGTCTCGATCGAGTCACCGCATCAAGGCGCTCGCCGTGTTGCCACGCGAACGACGGCTTCTCGTCGCGCGCCAAGCAGCGACGATCCTCGCGATCGATCTCGAGCAACCCGACGATGTCAGGTCGCTCACGTCGCACGATGCACAAGTGGTCGACCTCTGCGTCGACGACGACGGTCGCAGCTTCGTATCGGCGAGCTGGGACAAGACCGTCACACTTTGGAACGACCAATCCGACGCGACACCACGCCGTCTGCGCGGCTCCGACGAGTCCCTGGACACAGCCGCTCTTTGCGGCGCGTTCGTCGTCGCGACGAGTTCACGCATCGTTGCTGGCGAGGGAGAGCCGGAGCTTCACGTCTGGCGACGTTCCGCTGCACCGCGCGCCACGTTCACACTGGCACGACCCGTCGCCAGATTGGCATTCGATGCGCAGCGATCGACCCTCTACGCAGGTGGCTACGACGGCCTCATCAGGGCGTTCGACATCGATGAGAATCGGTTGCGCTTCGTGCTGTCGCACGGCCGCCCGCCGACCGCACTCCTCGTCGTCGGCGAAACCTTGCACGCCGTCGATGCGAACGGCACATGGACGACTTGGAAGAACGGTGCGGAAACACGCCGCTTGCAGCAAGGCCACGCCATCACAGCACTCGTTCACTCCACGACCACGGGCGATCATGGCAGCTTTCTCGCGGGAACCTCCGATGGACGCGTGATCGAGTTCGATCCGGACGGCAATCCCGTGAGGAGCATCGAGCTCGGCACTTCGCTCGTGCGTTGCATCGTCCTGAGCCCGAACCGCGACATGTTCTGCGCGACCGACGATGCGGGCGATGTTCATTTGATCGCGAACGACACGCTCGAACGCAAGTTGTCGTTTCGTGCACTCGAAGCTCGCGCGTTCGCCGCGGCGTGGTCGTCGGATGGCAGCAGGCTCTTCGTCGCCGGCAAGGACCGCAGGATCGTGTGCCACTCGGCGCAGGACGGAAAACGGCTAGGCGTCTTGCACGGCCACGATGGCGGTGTGCACGACCTCGTGATGAATCCATCGGGAACTCGCCTGTTCAGTGCAGGGGCGGGCGACTTCAGCGTTCGGATCTGGAATCCCGAGAACTTCGAGCTGCTGTTCACGATTCGTGGACACGGCTCCGCGATTCTCGATCTCGCGATCGACACCGAAGGGCATCGAATCGCGACCGGCGACATGCGCGGACTGGTCCGCGTCGTGTCGGATCATTGACGGCTTGCCGGCAAACGCCGTCAGTCGGACAAGATCGATGACAGTTTGACGAGCGCACGCGCGAGCATCATGCGCACGGCGTCCTCCCCACGATCGGTGAGTTCCGCGATCTCGCGGTTCGTGTAGCCGTAGATCCGCGACATCGTGAGAAGTTCACGATAGTGCTCCGGGAGCGCTTCGAACGCAGCATGGACACGCTCGATCTCCTCGTGCACGGCAGCGTCACGACTCGGCGTGAAGAGCGTACCGATCCGCTCTTCGATCGAGGCATCCGAGCTGATCGACGACGCCGACAGGCTCTGCTCGCGATCGACGCTTCGACGCTGGGCATGCCAGTATCTCGCGCGATCTTGGACCTTTCGCAACGCGAGCGTGAACAACCAGTGCCGGAACGCGGCTTCACTGCGATACTCGAAGGCATCCGCTTCGACGAGACACTCACGACACACGGACTGGACGAAGTCCGAAACGGAGTCCTTGGCGAGAGCCCGATCGCTCAGCCGCAGACGCAAGAATGCTCGCAGGCGCGGAAGATGCCTGGCCAGCAGCTGCGTGACGGCCTGCTCGTCGCCTCGCGAAGCCTCACGGACCAACTTCGAACCCTCGTCCCAATCTGCCACGTGTGGATGATCCCAGCGAACGGTCCCGATGACAACTCCGCCACGAGCACCGAGGGCACCAAGCTCCCTTGTCACCGAACTGGAAGTCGACAGGACCAGGAGGATCCAGCTCACGACCCCGATCCGTCGAAGAACACGACATGCGTACTCTGGAGGAAGCATGACATCCATCGGAACCGCGAGTGTTCTCGAATCGGCGATCGATGTCACGAAGCTCGACGACGGGCGCCCGTTCGTCTGCTTCTGTGGGCAGGATTGGTACTACCACAACCGGGCCCACAGCGACTTCCAGCTGATGACGCGCCTCGCACGCACGCGCAAGGTCCTGCTCATCAACAGTATCGGGATGCGCATGCCGACCCCGGGGAAGAGCGCGGCGTTCTGGTCTCGGGTCCGGCGCAAGGTCGCGAGCATGACGAAAGGGCTCGCTCGCCCCGTCGAGGACTTGCCCGACTATTGGGTCCTGAGTCCCGTGTTGTTTCCGATGTACGGCAGCGCGATCGGTCGACTCACCAACGCGCGACTCGTCGAACTCCAGGTTCGCCGCGCGATCAAGCGTGCCGGCATCCGAGACCCACACGTCTTCGTCACCGTGCCGACCGCGTTGCAGATCGCGAACAAGCTCGACAAGGCGTCGCTGATCTACAATCGCTCCGACAAGCACTCGGCGTTCGGCGAAGCGGATACCGGCCTGATCGAAGGCCTCGAAGACACGCTCCTCGAGACGGCTGACCTCTCGCTCTACGTCAGCCGAGAACTGATGCGCGAGGAGACCGAGAAGCGCCGGGGCAAGTCGCTCTTCTTGGACCACGGTGTCGACCTCGAAGTGTTCCAGCGCGTGCCGGAAGAGCTGCAGCCCGAGGAGCTCCGCCGTATTCCACACCCGCGCATCGGCTTCTTCGGCGGGCTCGACGACTACACGGTGGATTTCGACCTGCTCGAGAAGCTCGCTCGCGAGCTCCCGAACGTGTCGCTCGTTCTCGTCGGTCGTGCGATGTGTTCGATGGAACGATTCGCACGCTACGACAACGTGCACTGGGTCGACTTCAAGTCGTACGAAGAGATCCCTGCATGGGGATCGGGCTTCGATGTCGCGCTGATGCCGTGGCAACGCAACGAGTGGATCCGCCACTGCAATCCGATCAAGCTCAAGGAATACCTCGCGCTGGGGCTCGACATCGTCAGCACCGACTTCCCCGAGATCGAGCACTACGCGGACTGCGTACGCATCGGGCGTGATGACGACGAGTTCTTGCAGCACGTGAAACTCAGCCTCGAAAACGGTCCGCTCCACACAAAAGAGGCGCAGCGACAACGAGTCGACACGTCGACGTGGGACTCGCGCACGACCGAACTGATCGAAGCCGTCTCGCGACTCTCGTAGCCACGCAATCGATCCGGCTCAGGGCACGAACGTCGTTGCCAACCGGTTGCCGATGCGCGACGCGAATCGGCGCTCGGCAGCGATACCGAGCCGAATGTCGAAACGAGTCCGCATGCGTGCCAGTCGCCGAAGTCCGGATGCCGCGATCCGTGACAGGGAACCACGCACGGGTGTGACAGGCGCGTGGAACGCGAGCGGCAGAACGTACTCCGTCAAATCGCGGATCCAGCGCTCTTCGGTCGGCTCGAGCCACGGCAAGGCGCGCAGGCCTGCAGCGAGTCCGAATCGGTAATCGTGAAGCTCCTGGAGCGTTCTCGGGAAGTTCGGAACCTGCGTCAAGACGCTGCTGCCCGTCGTCGTCGAGGGGATGATTTGATACGCACGAAAGTGCAGATGCGCCCGTCGATCCGCGCGGACGATCGCCGCGCCGAGCTTCAACGTCGCGTAGCGATCCTCTCGGGTTTCCTCCGGCACACCGAACAGCAAGTTGTGCGTCGTGCGTATTCCCGCATTCCGAAGTCGACGCACGAGCGGAAGAACGTCGGCGACGCGATGCCTCTTTCGCATCGTGACGAGTAGCCGGTCCGACCCGGATTCGGTGCCGATCTCGATTCGATGGCAGCCGCTACGCGCGAGCAGTTCCATCTCGTCGTCGCTCAGCCGCATCAAGTCACACACGGACCCGAGCGCGAACCATCTGAGGTCGAGACCTCGCTCGAGAAACTGCTCGGCGACGGCCACGGCACGCCTGTGATCGACGAAGAAGTCGAGCTCACCGATCGCGATCTGGCGAACCCGCCCGCGCCGCATCGTCATCTCGACGGCATCGACGACGCTCGACGCGGGGAAGACGCCGTACGGCGTGTTCTCGTCGAAGCAGAAGTGGCAGCGCTTGGCACAGCCCGAACCGGTGTGGACCTGGAGAGCTGGCTCGTCATTGTCGAACGTCGCTGGTTCGGGTCCCGCGTAGCGAGCCAGGTCGAGTTCGGCGAGCACGCCGTTCCAAGCAGGATCGAAAGCGCGGCGACGCGGTGCATCCGTTCGCACGACGCGTTTTCCTTCGAGGAGCGTGAGTCCACCGACAGTGTCCAGCGGGGCTCCTGAGGCGACGGCATCCACGACATCAGGCAGCACGAGTTCTCCAGGCCCATGCACCACCGCTCGAATCCGCCGATCAAGGTCCAACTCGCCTGCGTCAAGGAGTCCGAAGAACCCACCCCCGACGACGACGGGCGTGCCCTCGGGCACGACATCGAGCATCGCACGCAACCCTTCGATCTGGAGCGCCGGGTACATTTCACCCGCCCAGATGACGACCAGCGCAGCATCGCCCAAAAATTCCTGCCACGATTCGTCCGGCCTCCCATCGTGCCCTTCCTCCAAGAACGTCACGCCGTATCCCGCCGCGCGCAGCGCTCCCAGGATCGGCATGAGGTGGTGGGAAAAACGCTGCTGTTGGATCTTCGGCGGCAACCAGCGTGGAACGAAGACGACGACGCGCGGAGCGTGGGACGCACCGAGTTGCTGCATGACGAAAGCCTGTAGGACCAAGGACCGGGCAAAGGGTGGGCTTCGCCCCGAGACCGTATGGTTAAATCCACACGTGCCGCGAATTCGTGACGAAGAAAACGCGAAATCTTCTGCACGACGGGTCCACGCGCCGCGTGTCGTGCTCGCGAGGCCGCAGCTGGGCGAGAACATCGGCTTCGTCGTGCGATTGCTGTCGAACCATGACTTCGACGATCTCGTCCTCGTGTCACCGAGGCCCGGCTTCGAAGTCGGTGCGGAAAAGACCGCTTCGATGTGCAGAGGACTCCTCGACGAGGCGAACGTTCTTTCGAGCCTCGACGAAGCCCTCGCGGGCCGCGACGTCGTCGTCGGCTTCACGGCGCGCCATGGCCGAGAGCGCCCGGTCGATCGCGTCGAACGACTTCACGAAATCGTCGCCGGTGCCAACGCACCAGCACTCGTCTTCGGCAACGAAGAGAGCGGCCTCGACGGAAGCGAAGCGGCGCAATGCACACACCTCGTCACGATCGAACGGGATGGACTCTCGTCGCTCAACCTATCGCATGCCGTCGCGATCGCGCTCCATGAAGCCACGAGGCACGACGAGCGTCGCATCGACCGTCCTGCAAACGCACCGAGTTTGACGACTCTCGAAGAACGACAGCGCCTCGAAGAGCGCGCGCGCGCGATCTTGGAGCGATTCGAGTTCCGCCTGGACGATCCGCATATCGATGGTGCCTTTGCCCGGCTCGTGCACGCTCGCGGCATCGAGCGGCGCGACGCACGGACCCTGCTGCGATTCGTTCGCCACTTCGAGTGGTGGCTCGACGAACGCGTTAGAGAGCAGCGCGTTCAAGAGCAGCGCGAACCAGAGCAGCGCGATCGAGGGTGATTTCAGGCCGCCGAACGACCGAGCACGTGCCACGACGCGAGCACGACTTCGGCGAACCAATGCTCGTAGATCGGCAAGGGTTCCTTGATCACTTCGCGGAGCGTGCCCCGATCTCCCGCATGCACGAGAAAGGTCGGATAGCCCGACGATTCGAGCACTTGACTCGCGACGAGACAGGCGATCGGAAGATTGAAGTCGACGAACGGTGACAACTCGACGAAGGCGCGACATACCGCCGCTGCGCTGCGCACGGGATGGGACGGACCGGCATCCATGGTGCCGTGCACGTGTCGCCAGGCGCTCTCGACCGAGAACTGATCCAGCACCTCTGCGGCACGGTCGACCGGGACGTAGTCGACGCCTTCGATTGCATCCCACGGCAGATCCGTGCGCGGGAGATTCCGCACACACGAGCCGGCGTCTCCGAGCGCTTCGATCAGATCTTGCACCGTTTGCCGCGTCGGAAGCCGCCCGAAGTCGGCCGCGCGATCGATCGCATCGATCGCGCGACGGAAGCCTCGAATCCAAGCAGATTCGACGTGCTCCGGGCGGAAGCGCCCGGGGCGCTGTTCGAGAACAGCCAGGACGTCGTTCTCGGTCACGCGCAGGCCTCGCAGGCCGAGCAACCCGAGGATCCAACGCGCGTCGCGTGAGGTGCGACGACTCGCATCGCGAAGTACGGGCCCACCACCCTCGAGAATCGCTTCCGCAAGGCATACATCGAGTTCGGTCGCAGCCTCGGGGATCCAACGCGACATGGGTACCATGTCGGCACACGGCTTGCTCGAACTGCAGTGCAGAGCCCTTGCGGCCGCGACAAGCAAGTGTCCCGCGTCAGCACTGGACGATTGTAGAAAGAACCGACACATGGCCGCCTCCGACACCTTCCCGAACTCACCGACCGCCACAGCACCCAAGAAGCGTGGAGGCCGCCTCAAGCGCTGGCTGCTCACGATTCTCGTCGTGGTCGTCGCGATCCTCGCGCTCGGGTACTTCCTCGCGCCCGTCGTCGTTCGTTCGAACTGGATCCGCGGCAAGATCGTGACCAACGTCCAGGACAACCTCGATGCGAAGGTCACGATCGATTCGATCGACTTCTCGTGGGGCGATGGCATCGTCCTGACCGGGCTATCCGTCGCGAACCCGACAGGCTTCCCCGATGGCCCCGCATTGAAGGTCGGTCGCATCGACGCGGGCCTGTCGTGGAAGTCACTGCTGACGGGCCGCATCTCCGTGCAAGCCGCCGTCCAAAAGCCCGAGGTGTTCGTCCACGTGCTCGAGGACGGTCGCATCAATCTCATCGAGCTGCAGAAGGACAAGGCAGCGAAGACCGGCGACGCGGGTGGTTCGAGCAAGAAACCAGACAAGAAGTCGGACGAGCGCGACTTCGACTATCGCGTTCGCTTCGAAGTCGATGGCGGCCTCGTCCAGGTCCATGATGCGTCGCGCGGCATCGACGAACGGATCCAGAACATCCGGCTGGCTCTCGCCAACTCCGACTTCGGGAGTCCGGTCGGCATGTCGTTCGACGCCGAACTCGCCGGCAAGGACGGAACGGCAAAAGGTACGCTCACCGCACGAGCTCAGGCAGATCCTCGGAACGCGCAGCCACTGGACTTCTTCTCGTTCGAGACGAGCGGCTTCGAACTCGGCGACTACGCGGCCCTCGTTGCCGCGTTCGTCGAAGGCGAGAAGTTCGAGTCCCTACGCGGACACGTTCGCGGCAAACTCGCTGCGAAGCCGGTCGAGCAGAATGGAGCGCGACAGGATGAGTTCGCGATCACTGGCGATCTCATCGTGAGCAACCTCGATGTTCGCGGTGGACCCTTCGGCGAAGGGCGCGGCATCGTCAGCAAAGCTTGGACGATCCGACCGAATCTTCGGTTCAACCCCGAGAAGAAGACCGGCAGCTTCGACGGAACCGACGTCGACCTCGGCTTCGCGACGATGCGTGCCCTTCCCGCAACCGAGGCGGACAAGGTGCTCGGCGATAGTGCAACACCGAGCGGCGCCGTCGGCCTCGTCATCGATGTCGATCTCGCGAAGCTCGGCGAGCAGCCACTCCTGCCGAAGGGGACGTACGCCGGAACGTTGCAGATGAAGCTCTCCGGAGTTCCCCCGACCGGCGAGGGCGCGACGACGTTGCCGTTCGGACTCGTCGTCGATGCCAGCGACGTGCGGGTTCGCGGCGACTTCCTGAAAGAACCGCTCGCGATCGCGGACCCCGTACGACTCGAAAGTCGTGGCAAGCTCGTGTTCGGAGACGGTCTGCCGACAACGGACGCGACGTTCGGCGTTCGCGGAGCAGGACTGGACGGCGGCGGGTCGTTCGGCATGTCGCAGGATGGCGCGTATTCGGCCAAGGCCGGGATCGACGTGGTCTCGGGTCCGCTGGTCGCGTTGCTCGGCGGTTTCTTCCCCACGGGACTCGGTCTCGAAGGGAAGGGCCGAATCGACGCGAATGTAAGCGGTCGCTTGCCGAGTGATGACCGCAGCGGCGGTCTTCTCGCCGAGGACTTGCCCGAAGTCGATGCCAAGCTCACGGTCCCGACGGTGACGTGGTTCGGCTCGCGACTCGCGGGGCTCACCAACGAGGTGCGACTCGCAGACGGCAAGCTCGACGTGACGACTCCGGGTGGCGCGATGCTCAACGCCGGCCCCCTGTCGATCGCACTGCACGCCAAGGACCTCATGGGCGACGCGTCAACGCTCGCGTTCGATGTGTCTTGGAACGGTGGTCGAGCCAATGGCGGCATGGTGCCCGCGCTGCAGTATGCAGTCCCTCTCCTCGCGGGCTTGCCGACCAACGACCTCAAAGCGATCGCCGGCATCGCTTTCGACGCGACCACCGCGTTGAAGATCTCGGGCAACGGTCCGTTGCCGAAGAGTGCCGACGCCGTGATGGCAGCACTCGAGAAGTGGTCCGCGAGCGGCAATGTCGAACTGAGCGATGGCTCGTTCACGCCGAGCCCACTCCTCACGGACGTGTTTCGATTCTTCGGTGATCAGAGCAAGATCGCGTTCTCGAACATCTCATCGAAGATCCGCGTGAAGGACGGCAAGGTGTGGACCGACGGCTTCGAACTCGGCGGCAAGGACGGCATCGTTCGGCTTCAGGGCAGCACGACGTTGAGTGGCAAGCTCGACGTCAAGCTCGACCTCACCGACGTGCTCTCCAAGCACAAGGATGGCCAGAAGATCCTCGCCGTGCTCGGCGGCAAGCTGTCGACCGATCTCGCCGGCACCCTGTGGTCGCCGAAGCTGGACCTCGGTGCGACGTTCGACAACGCGCTGAAGTCAGCGCTGAAGAACACTGTCGAGGACGCGACGAAGGGAGCGATCGACGACCTTCTGAAGGGGAAGAAGCCCGACCTCGGCGACCTGTTCAAGAAGCTCGGCGGGAAGAAGTGACAGAAGCGATCATGCCAGCTTCGGAATGAGATCGATCGCCTCGACCGGGTCGTGCCGCTTGCCGTCGAACTCCGCACGCAAGGCGTGGTAGACGAGAAGCCCGAAGCGAGTCCGGAGTGCGTCGAGTTCTTCGCGCGCGGAGGTAGACGAACCATCCCACTTGTCGCGAATCGCATCACGATCTGTCGCCGCCAGTGCGAACTCCGGCTCAACATCGACATCCGACATGCCATCTGTGGCCTTGTATAGAATTCGATTGTTCGGAACTTGGTACGCACACACGAACCCAGGCGCACCTCGCCTGTGATATGCGTGCAAGAACATCTCACAGGACACGGAAAAGCAGCGGGCCATCTCGAGCCAGAACCCTGCGTCATCGACAGGTTCGAGTTCATCGCGAAGCTCGAGCTCGGCGAGGAGGAAGGCGAGTTCCGCGAAGCAGAACATGTTGATGCCGTTCGGCGCCCCATGCGAGTCGAATGCAGTGGCCTCGCCATTCGCGAACATCTCGAAGTACTCTCGCACTTTCGAGCGACTTCGTTTCGAGCCCGCTTCGTCGACGCATAGCCACGAATACACTTGGGAGCCGAGTACGGCGAGGTCGGTGACCAGCGCATCGTCCGGAACCCATGGCTCGATCGACTCCAAGGGCACGATTTCTTCTCCGTTCGCTTTCAGCTTCGCGACGAAGAACCCACGCGCCTTGTAACGTCCGCTGAGCATCGCACCGATTCGCTCGGAACGCGCAGCATCGTCGCCTTCGAGCGATTGCGATTCGCGGTCGAGCCGCAAGAACATTGCGTGAGCGGCCTGACTCTCCGACGAACCGCCGTCCCGCGTGCACCACTCTGCCCGCAAGTCCCACTCGTCTTCGCGAGTGCGCGCCAGTGGGCGCACGACATCGAGGACACGACTCCGTTTGTCCGCATCGTCCGCGAGGTCACCGACCTTGATCTCCAGAGGCAACCCACGTGGCGGGCTTGCCGTGGGTCCGATTCGGTTCGTCACCACGGAGTGGCTCGAAACCACCGGCGGATCGCCGACGAACTGGATTGCCAAACGGACCGGGCGCGATGTCGGTTGGACCGGGATGAACCAAATGTGTGGGTCGAAGCCGATCGGCAAGTAGTCGATGACTTGCTGACCTTGATTCAGGACGCGAATCGAGAGGATGCGTGTCCGCGTGTGCGTCAGTTGCAGCGCGACTGCCACGACCTGATCGAGATCGATCCGTCGTGGAACGCGAAGGCGATACTTGCATTCGCTCGACGCGAAATCGTCGTGCACGCTGAGATAGAACGGTAGCGCCTGACCAGCGAGCGTCCGGAACTGCGTAGAGCCGCCGCTCGCGACGGGGATCCAGTCGGACGCGTGGCCGATCGATGGCACGACTGCGGATTCACCGAGATTGGTTTCGAACTCGCACAACCCGCCGTCTTCGTCCTGATACGAGAGCGAGTATGTCGACGCGTCGTAGGTCCACCCTGGGGGCAGACAGTCTCCCGCTTCGAGCATCTCGCGGAGGTACTCGAAGTAGTCCGAAGGGCTCACACCTTCGAGACATAGCGACAAGGCCTCGGCGAGTTCGACCGCGAGGTCGTAGCAGGAGAGCTCCGTTCCGGCCAACGTGTAGTCGTCTCGCGGCGGCGTGATCGTTGCTTTGATTTCCATAGACCAGCTCCTTGTTTCACGCGTCGATAGATCGGGCACAGCGAAAACCGACGTCGATGCGCCGATTCGCGGGTCCCGTGTCGGCCTTCATTTGCATGTTGAGATTCAAACCCCGGGCACGCACATCCCACGAATGACCTGGGGCGTAGCGAGACTCGACGCGATACAGATCACGTCCGTCCGGACCGGGTTCGAGCACCGGAGTCTCGGTCCACTCGCCAACGTTGCCGAGCATCCAATGAATACCCTCCGGGCTCACGGTCGCCGCTTCGGGATGGCTTCGGACTGGGTAGAACATGCTCAGATTCAATTGGATATTCGCCGACTCGAAGATGTTGATCGGACGTCCCTTCAACCGAAAACACTCGGGCCATGTGTCGCCAACCCACGGATAATTCCGAAGTTCGTTGCCCCCGCGTGCAGCCCAGTTCCATTCCCCCACGGTGGGCAAGCGCTTGCCGCGCCACTCGGCGTAGTCCCTCGCCTCCCGCCAAGAGACGTGGGTGATGGGCAAGTCGTCATACTCGCCGGTCATCATCGCGGCGAGCCTTGGTGACAAGTGCTTCGAATACTCCGGCCCCATCGCAGTCGTGAACTGTCGAAACTCACCGATCGACACTTCGTACTTGTCGATCCAAAACGGCGGAATGCGCCACGGCTGCTTCGTCAACTCGTTCGCAGCATATGGTTCGCGCTCGAACACACCGCCGTCGACGCGAACCATGTCCTGCGTGTAGTTTGCTTCGGTCGGATACCGAACTTCGATTTCCGTGCTCGTCCCTGCCCGAACAGCGCGAGAAAATTCGAGGACAGGTTTGCCTGGAGCACTCACGAACACCCGGACCATGCCGGCCGGCACCTTCGTCGGTTGACCGGTGACCGGACCATGGTCTTCGTGGAATTCGGGTTCCCCGTGGTACTGATTCAAGAGCGCAGTGCGATAGGTCGCTTGGATATCGCGATCGCGTGCCGCGAGCCGCACGACGAGTCGGGGTTTGAGGCTATCCGAGACCTTGGCCACTCCTCCCGAGATCGCAGCGTGGCGGAAGAGACCATGCAGCGCAGTTCCAACCGCTTGTAGGACTCCATCCGTCACGGGAGTCTCCGCGAGTGTGCGTCGCGAATCGGAATCGAGCTTGTCCAAGTACTCTCGCAACCGATTCACGAAGGTCGTGACCGCAGCAGCCGAAGAATCGGAATACGAAGGCTGCTGCAGCCGCTCGGCGATGCGCTTGACTTCGCCGAACGAACTCACGCCGACGTCGTCCCAATCTTCGATTCGCTGGAACTCATCCAGTCGGGCTAGATTCCGTCGAAGCTCTGCGTTGTTCGTTCGCCACTGCATCCACCACGCGCCGGTCGCCATCGCCAGGCCTGCGATCACCACAGCTGCGACAGCCGATCGGTGCGCTCGCAACGTCTGCAACGCTCGTTCCGTGATCGACGGCGGCCGCGCACGGATCGCCTCGAACCGCAAGAAGCGCCGAAGATCCTCCGCGAACTCCGCCGCCGCCTGGTAGCGCTTCGCAGGGTCGCTGCGCATCGCCTTCTCGCAGATCGTCACGAGGTCGCGCGGCAGATCGCGATTGAGCGACCTGAGCGACGGTGGCTGACCACGACGGATGTTGGAGAGGATCTCGACGGCCGTCGTTCCGCCGAACGGACGACGCATCGCGAGGAGTTCGTAGAGAACGACGCCGAGCGAATAGACGTCCGTGCGATGGTCGATACGCAGTTCGTGCGCCGCGGCCTGCTCCGGGCTCATGTACGGCAACGAGCCGAGGACTTGCCCCGTCTCGGTCAACGTCCCGAGGCTCTCGTCGCGCGCGATGCCGAAGTCAGCGATGCGAATCGACCCGTCGCGCGCGAGCAGGATGTTGCTGGGCTTGATGTCCCGATGGACGATGCCGTGGTCATGCGCGTGCTGCAGACCTTCGGCCACGCGCGCGACGAGGTCCGCGATCGCCGCCGTTCGCTCGCTCGAACCCCTCGCGGGCAAGATCGGCGTCGTCTCACTGCCCTCCGTGCCCTGATCCTCCCCTGCTCGCAGCTCGGACTCGAGATCGTTCCCATCCACGAACTCCATCGCGAACCAGTGCACGTCCTCGTCGTGCCCGTCGGCATAGATTCGAATGATCGCCGGATGCGAGAGTTTGGCGACGGCGCGCGCCTCGCGATGGAAGCGCTCGACGCGCGGCCCAGTCGTCGCGAGCGCACCCGTCAGCACCTTGATCGCGACGATGCGGTCCAGGGACGGTTGGCGTCCTCGATACACGACCCCCATACGCCCGCGACCGAGCTCCTCGAGTACTTCGTAGTCGCCGAGACGCCTGCCACCTCGAAGTCGCTGCCCCTCGAGTAGCGGCGGTTCGATGAAGTCCTTCGGGGCCTCGCCATCGTGGCGCAAGAGGCGCAGGACTGCCTCGGCGAGCTCCGCATCGCCCTGAGCCTCGCGGCGCACGTACACTTCACGGTCGTTCTCGTCGACCTCGAGCGCTCGATGGAAGAGGTCTTGGATCTTCGACCACTCGGCCGAAGTCACGCCACATCTCCAGCAGCTTCGCCGAGTTTCGAATGCAAGAACGCGCGTGCGAGGCGCAGCCTGCGGTATGCCTCCCGTTCGGAGATCTCGAGGACTTCCGCGCACTCCGAGATCGAGAGCCCTGCGAAGAACCGTAGCTCGACGAGTTGGGCCAGATTCGCCGACTGTGCCGACAGGAGTTCGATCGCTTCGTGGAGCGCCACGAGGTCCAGAGACCGGTCTTCGTAGGCAGCGACGATCGAATCGAGTGCGACACGCGACCGCGAGTCCGGACGCTTGGCCGCACGCTTGCGTCGAGCATGATCGACGAGGATCGAACGCATGGCGCATGCCGCGGTCGCGACGAAGTGCTTCCGATCGTTCCAATCCGAGGGATGTCGAACCATCCGCATGTAGCACTCATGGACGAGTGCTGTCGGCCCCAACGTGTGCGCTGCGTCGCGTCCCGCCATCTTGCGTCCTGCGATCGAGCGCAACTCTTCGTAGACGAGGCCGAAGAAATCGGCTTGCGCCTGCGGATCGCCGGAACGCATCCGCTCCAGCAGCACGCGCGTTCCAGTGTCGGGCGAGCGTTCCGTCATGTGATGCCCACAAAGCGAGGACTCGGGAAACGAGGGGGTGGTTCGCGCCAGCATACGGCACGAGTTTCGCGAGTTGCGTCGCTTCTGGGTCGCCGAGCAAAACGAAGACATACCGCGTCAACGCGCGGATGGCCTCGCACCTGACGAAAAAAGTCCGGCAGGCCTACTCGAATCGATGCAGCCCGCCGAACGACTCCGGCAGGATGTGCTCGAGGCGGCGCCTCGCGTGGTCGGGGATGCGGTCCTTGGCCGTCATGATCGCGTGCTCGAGAGCTCGAGCACAGTGGCACGACCGCTCCATTGGCAGGCTTCGCGCCAACCACGCGATGACCGCCTTGGCGGTACTGACGTTGTTCTTGATGACCTCGAGAACGGCCTCGACACTCACATCAGCCTCACTGTCGTGCCAGCAGTCGTAGTCCGTCGCGAGCGCGAGTGTCGAGTAGCAGAGGCCGGCTTCGCGGGCGAGTTTCGCTTCTTGGAGGTTCGTCATTCCGATCACGGACGCGCCCCAACTGCGATAGAGGTGCGATTCGGCACGCGTCGAGAATTGCGGCCCCTCCATGCAGACGTAGGTTCCGCCCTCGTGCACCGTCGCTCCGGCCTCGCCCGCCGCCTCGAAGACCCTTGCCCCGAGACAGGAGCAAATCGGGTCCGCGAAGTGCACGTGCCCCACGATTCCGTCACCGAAGAACGTGTCCGCACGATGCCGCGTGCGATCGATGAACTGGTCCACGACGACCAGGTGCCCGGGGACGATCTCTTCGCGCAAGCTGCCCACCGCCGAGATCGCGAGGATGCCCCCGACCTCCAGCATCTTCATCGCATAGACGTTGGCCTGGAACGGAAGCTCACTCGGCATCAAACGATGCCCCTTACCGTGGCGCGGCAGGAAGACGAGCTCGGTCTCACCGAGCCGTCCCGTCGTCAGGATGTCCGATGGCTTGCCGAACGGAGTCTCGACCTCGACCTCGCGCACGTCGGTCAGACCATCCATTTCGTACAGCCCACTACCGCCGATCACGCCGAGCTTCTTCAGTTGCATGCGGGGAACGGTAGCAGGATGCCTGCGAACTTGCGCGGGGACCGTCGGTCGGGTGTCCTATCACCCATGTACGGACGTGCACGCGAACGCCTTCGGGCAGAACTCGATGAAATCCGCGAAGCCGGCCTCTACAAGCAAGAACGTGTGATCGAAACCCCGCAAGGGGCGAACATCGCCGTTGCCGAGCGAGAGGTCCTCAACTTCTGCGCCAACAACTATCTCGGTCTCGCCAACGACCCTCGCCTCCGCGAAGCGGCGAAACGCGGCGTCGACGCATACGGCCTCGGCCTTTCGTCGGTGCGCTTCATTTGTGGGACACAGACGATCCACAAGACGCTCGAGAAGAAGATCGCCGACTTCCACCGGAAGGAGGACACGATCCTCTACATCGCGTGCTTCGATGCGAACGGCGGATTGTTCGAACCGTTCCTCGGCACGGAGGACGCGATCATCAGCGATGCACTCAATCACGCATCGATCATCGATGGCGTGCGTCTCTGCAAGGCGCAGCGCTTCCGGTACGAACACGGCGACATGAAGGATCTCGAACGCTGCCTCCTCGAAGCGAAGGACGCGCGCACGAAGATCATCACGACGGATGGAGTGTTCTCGATGGACGGCGATGTCGCGAAGTTGCGAGACATCTGCGACCTCGCGGAGAAGCACGAGGCACTGGTGCACGTCGACGAGTGCCACGCGACCGGGTTCTTCGGACCGACCGGACGTGGTAGCGCCGAACACTGCGGTGTCTTGGATCGCGTCGACATCATCACGTCGACGATCGGCAAGGCGCTCGGCGGATCGGCCGGAGGGTTCACGACCGGGCCGCGCGAAGTCATCGACATCCTCCGGCAGCGTTCACGCCCCTACCTGTTCTCCAACACGCTCCCGCCGGCGATCGTCACTGCCGCGATCGAGTGCATCGACATCCTCAGTGCGACGACCGAACTGCGGGACAAACTCGAACGCAACACCAAGTGGTTCCGCGAAGCGATGACGGCACGGGGCTTCGCGATCAAACCGGGAGAACACCCGATCGTTCCGATCATGCTCGGCGAAGCCAAGCTCGCGCAGCAAATGGCAGCCGACCTGCTCGACGAGGGCATCTACGTGATCGGCTTCTCGTATCCGGTCGTTCCGAAGGGCACGGCGCGCATTCGGGTCCAGGTCAGCGCGGCCCACGAGCAAGAGCACCTCGAGCGCGCGGTCGAGGCATTCACGAAGGTCGGAAAACGCCTGTCCGTCCTCAGCTGATCCTGCGCGACGCTCCGCTGGAAGCAGCCTCATCGTCGTTTCGGGAAGAATGCCTCGATTGAGACGCTCCGAACGGGACCTGAAGCACCACCAAAAGGTCCGTCGACTGCTTGCACTTCGAGACGGCGTGGAGACGATAAAGGGACCGGAGGACCGCGACTTCGGTTCTTTACTTTCGGGCTCGTGCCCCCCCGGCAGCCCGGACGAGCTTTCAGAAAAGGAACAGAGAACCATGATGAAGCAATTCCTGCATCTTGGCGTTCTCGCTGCTGCTCTCGCGATCATGGGAGCCCCGGCGGGCGCTGCACCGCAGTGATGAGGCGGAGCCGCTGCTCCCTCCGGAGGAGGGGGCGGTTCCACCGCAGGTGGCGGTGGAGGTAGTGTCGGCGGAGCCGGCGGTGGCGTGAGTCGAGGCGGCGGTGGTGCTCGCGGCGGTGGTATCGCCGTGGACATGGAACGCAGCGACGAGAGCAAGAAGCGACTTCGTGTGCGTTGGACGCACCCGGTGCCGACGAGCGAAGAGTCCCTCGATTTCGAGACCGCGCTCGCCGAACTCCGTGGCAACGATCCGCGCCCCTTGCTCATCCTTCGCGACTGCGACTTCTGTAAGGGCAAGGATCACGCGTTGCTCGATCGCACGCTCGACAACGAGAAGACGCTGCTCTTCACCCAGTGGTATCACTGCGTGAAGCTCGATCGTCGCGTCGTCGAGAAGAGCCATCCGTGGCACGCGATCTTCTCGGACGAGAAACCGCCGCACTTGTTGATCCTGTCCTGGGACGGGAGCAAGCGCATCGAACTCGACGGCCAGCAGAAGCAATCGCGCCTCTGGAACGTGCTCTCCGACATCCTGTCGGACGAGTACAAGAAGAGCCCCGAACTCGCGATCAAGGCTTGGCAGCGTCACCTGGACACGTTCGACACGATCATCTCTCGTCGCAAGGAACTCGAGCGTCAGCTCGACGAGCGCCTTGCCGACGGCAAGAAGGTCCGCGCGAACAAGATCGAGAAGCAACTTGCCGACCTCGAGAAGGAGTACAAGAAGACTCTCGAACTCGAAGCCAAGACGCTCGATCTGATCCTCAAGCGTGCACCGAAGGCGAAGACGGTTGCCGACTTCGATGCCGAAGTGGTCGAAGACGTGCAGTCGTCGGGCAGCTCTCTGCTCGACAAGATCCGCAAGGACAAGGACAAGTCTCCGGTCGGCGCAGGCAACTGACCCACGCACGCGTTCGTCGACTCGTTCGACGAAGCAACGAAGAAGGCCGCCCCTCGATGAAGGGCGGCCTTCTTCGTATCCAGGCGCCGCCCGGTTCGTGCGCTGCTACGAAACGAACACGAGGATCGCGATTCCCAGCAGGATGCGATAGATGACGAAGGGCGTCATGCCGATGCGTTCGACGAGCCGCAAGAAGAACTCGATGCAGAGGTAGGCGGACACCGCGGAGACGACGACGCCGATCGCGAGCACGGGCACATCGATCTGCGCTCGAGCCTCGAGCAGGTCTTTGGTCTTGAGTGCACCCGCGGCAAGGATCAGTGGAATCGAGAGCAAGAACGAGAAGCGTGCCGCAGCCTCGCGCGTGAGGCCGCCGAAGAGCCCAGCCGTGATCGTTGCTCCGGACCGCGAGGTCCCAGGGATCAGCGCGAGCGCTTGGCACGCCCCCACGAACAACGCATCGAACGTCCCGATTCGCTCGACCGAACGTATGCGCCGACCGACACGATCCGAGACCCACAGCAGGATCCCGAATCCGATCGAAGCCCACGCGATCACGCGCGCACCGCGAAGGCTGCCTTCGATGGTGTCCTTGAGGAGGTAGCCGCAGAGGGCTGCCGGGATCGTTCCGAGAATCACGGCCCACGCGAGGCGAGCCGACGCCGAACGCTCTCGCGCGAACACCGACGCGAAGAACGAACGGGACAACTGCACGAGTTCGCGACGGAAGTAGATCACGACGGCCAGCAGACTGCCGACGTGCACGGCGACGTCGAAGACGGCCGCGTCGGCCCCCTCCCCGCGCCCCGTGATCATCCCGACGAGGATTAGGTGCGCGGAACTCGAAATAGGCAAGAACTCGGTCAGTCCTTGGACGAGGGCCAGGAGGGCGGCTTCGACGAGATTGCTCAACGGTCTACCGAATAGTGCGGACGTGGACGTGCGTCCTCGTCTTAGCGGACGCGGGTCTGCGAAGCGCGGCTGGCGCCCGGCGTTTTGCCGGTCGGGACGGTTCACCGCGCACGGCGTATGGACCTGATCGGGTCGCACCGCCCCGGACCCTGAGCCGGTCGATTTCTTAAGCGTCCCGAGAGCCACCATCGAAGCCTGTCACGAGATGAGCGGCCTGGCGCTACCTTGGTTTTCGCGCCAGTCGAGCGTCCCCCAAAGCGCTTCGACAGGCAAATCGTCTCCAGTCCACGGGCCCCCCGTCGACCATCTCCGCGACCTGCGAGTCGCGCCTCTTGCATCAGCGAGATTCGAACCCGATGAAGCTACTACTGCCCATTACCTCGGCACTCCTACTCACGAGTGCCCTGTCTGCCCAAACGGTGACCGGAAAGACTGCGACGGACTTCGGCAACGCAGTCAAAGCCGGCACCAACAGCGATGCGAATGCCGCGAAGAAGGACACCGCGATCGACGCCAAGGGCGTCTTCGTGAATTCCATGATCATGGGCGCCGGCCATGCCGGTTCTGCCGCAACGATCCGCAAGTTCGATGACCGGTTCCGCCGCACGACGACGTGGACTGCGAGCGTGTCGGATCGTGGCAACCTCGGAAGCCGTGACAGCAACAACGACTCGTCGGCCAACACGACAGGCGATGGCGCAGCGGCTGGCGCGCACGGCTGTGAGTTCGTGTTCGCCGCCGACACGGACACCAAGGGCAAGCTGACGATCCACGTCGCTGCCGGCGCCTCGACTGGTGGCAGCGCGACGGCGAGTGTCAAGATCGGCGACAAGACCTACGCGGTCAAAGCCGGTGAAAAGCCGATGCTCGTCTCCGTCGACGTCACGCTGACGAAGGCCGGCCTCACGGCATCGGTCGCCACGAGCGGTGCGTGTGCACTCAAGGGCGCCGGCTTCGCGAGCTACGGCGCGACGGCGACCGTCTCGTTCACGGGTGAACCGTCGAGCGGCGGCGGCAAGTGCACGGTCACCGATGGCGCCAAGGGCTGTGGCCCGACGCTCAAGGGCACCGCTTCGGCTGGTTCCGGCTTCTTCGGCCCGAGCGTCAAGCTCGAGCTGAGCGGCGCCGACAAGAACGCGATCGGACTGCTGCTCTACTCGCCGGACGGCAAGACGCTGGACATCGGCGGCTGCCCGCTCTTCTCGACGATCGCGCACGCCGCGGCGTTCATCACCGACGATACGGGCGCGGCAACGCACACCCTGCGTTTCCCCTCGGGTCGTGACATCACGATCAGCGTCGGCGAAGTGATCCTGTCGTTCACGACGAGCGGCGTGACCTTCAAGGCCACGAACACGCTCGACATCGTCTGCACGAAGTGACGCCCCCCTGCGGCTTCGCATCTCGCGAAGCCGCGGGGAAGTTTGCGCCCGACTTCAGCTTGCAATCAGCACCGAGCTGGATACTGCTCGGATTCCGGTCAGAATCACGGCCGGGATTGCGAGGGCGCGAACATGGACGGTTCACTGGCACTACGATCTCGACGACCGACGTTGCGGCTCGTCGCGACACGCCGCGGAACGGGCAACGACGCTGCGACATCGCTCGACGAAATCGCGTCTCTCGTGGATCGAGCAGGCTGGGATCTCGACCTGTCGTCAGACCTCGAAGGCTCCTCGTCGAAACCGTGCACGTTGACCGGCGAAGACGGCGAATGTGACGATACGGCTGCCGTGATCGCCTTCTACGACCCATCGCAGCATCCGATCTCCCGCATCCCGGAACTCGTCCTACCGATCGCGCGAGGCGAACACGACTTCGTCGTCGGGGCTGCACACGGTTCGGGGCCTTCCCCGTCATGGAAGTCGCGCCTGCTGGCTCGCTTGACCCGCCCCCTGTCGGCGCTCCCCCATCCCTACTCGGGATTCTTCGCGTTCGACAGCCGCCGGCTTCGGTCCCCTCGCTCCGTGCGAACGATGAAGATCGGACACGCGCTCGAAGCGTGGACCATGGGCACATTCGATCGTCCGTGCACGGTCGACTTCGACTGCGGCGGAGAAGGGGCGCATCGCGGTCCAGTCGCAACCGACTCGCCGCTGACGCTGCGACGTGTGCTCGCGATGTACCGCAACGCCTACCCGTCGCGCATGGAGTTCGTGCAATTCGCGTTCGTGGGCGGCACGGGCTTCGTCGTCGACGTTTCCGTCTACGCGGCGATCCAGTGGTTCTTCGGCATCGGTCATCTCCAGGCACGCGTGGCGTCGTTCTGGGTGAGCGCATCCTGGAACTGGTTCTGGAACCGCCAGCTGACGTTTGCAGGCCGCGAACACGCGAGAAAGCGCGTCCAGTGGTCGAAGTTCTTGCTCACGTCGCTACTCGGCTTCGGCGTCAACTGGGGCACGTACTACGCTCTGACGACCTGGATTTCGTTCTTCGATGGAACCTTCACGCGCGTGATCGCGATGTTCCTCGGCGTTCTCGCGGGCATGAGTCTCAATTTCGTGCTCGCGCGCAGGTTCGTCTTCTCGCAGAAGCAGAGCCAAGCGGCGAGCGTCGCCGCCAGGCTCCCCCACGCGTGATGCAGCGCGAACCCTCGCAGGTCGGACGTCCCGCCTTCCACGGCTCACCTTCGGCTCGACTCGTCGTTGCCTGCCTTCTTGCCACCGTTCTCGGTAGCTGCATGGCGGACACGACTGCGTACGAACACGAGCGGCTGGGACAGGACATGTTCTCGAGAACGGGGTATCGACTCCGTCGCGACGACGACGCATCGACTCTCCCGCCTGGTATCGATGTGTCCGATGGCGTGTCTCGAGACGAGGCGGTCGCGATCGCTTTGTGGAACAACCGGGACTTCGCCGTCACTCTCGGCGAACTCGGCGTCGGGCGCGCTCGCCTCGCAGATTCGGGCTTGCTGACCAACCCGATCCTCTCGCTGCTCTTTCCACTCGGTCCCAAGCAGCTCGAGTTCACGATCGGGATTCCGTTCGAGTCACTCTTCTTGCGGTCCCAGCGCATCGACATGGCGCGCGCGGACTGCGAGCGACTCGCGTCGCTCCTGCAGCGGCATGGACTCGACCTGATTCGGGACGTGAGTCTCGCCTACATCGATCACGACCTCGCCGAACGTCGCGCGGAGCTCGCGACCGATGCACTCGGACTCGCGAACGAACGTGCCGAGGCAGCTCGCCTACGCGTCGAAGCGGGCGAGACTTCACGCGTCCTGTACGACACCGCCCTCGCAGACGCCGAACGAGCGCGCTGCGAGGTCCTGCGTCGCACGTCTGCTGCTCGCGAACTCGGCGAACGCCTGATGACGTGGATGGCCTGGCGCCCTCCGAATGCATCGATCCCACTGCACACCGCCCGGCAGCCGACGATTCCGACGATCCCCGAGACCCCTGATCTCTTGACGCGAGCTCTTGCTGCGCGACCCGACCTTCGGGCAGCCGAGTTCGCGGCCGAAGCGGCGAGCCGCGCCGCGGGGCTCGCGCATCGCGACTGGCTCACCGTCTCAGCGCTCATCGACGCCAATGGATCGGGCTCGCAGGGCTTCGAAATCGGTCCGGGATTCACGGCTGCGATCCCGATCTTCCGGCAGGGCACGGCAGCCATCCGCGATGCGGAGTTCAAACTCGCGCTGACCCGCTACGCGAGCATCCGGCAGAGCATCGAGGCCGACGTGTCGCTCTTCTCGCTCGGGTGTGATCAAGCACGGCAACTGCTCGAGCGCTTGTCGACGAAGCTGCGTCCTGCCGTCGTCGCGCGCTTCGAAGGCTTGCGCTTGCAGATCGCTGCAGGGCAGGAAGCCGAGGACGCGACGCTTCCTGCACGTGGCGAACTGCTCCAAGTCGACATCGATCTCGCCGAGGCCGATGCGAACCTGCGCCGCGCCATCGTTCGGCTCGAGCACGCTTGCGGCTCTTCGCTCGGCGCGCAGCGACAGGCAGATGCCGTCGAGAGAGCCTTGGCGACGGAGGGAGATTCATGATCACGAAATGCGCCGTCACCGTCCTCGCGGGGCTCGCGTTGACAGCATGTCATCGACCGGCAGCGGACACATCGAAAGTCGGGGCACCGCCACCGGCACGCACGGTCGTGCGTGAAGGCGACCTGAATACGATCCTGCTGACGCCCGATGCCGAATCGCGACTCGGCATCGAGACGAAGCCGGTCGAACTGCACGACGCTGCACGGATGCACGTGTTGCCCGCTGTCGTCATGCTTCCTCCCGATGCCCGCACGACGCTGACCGCGCCCTTCACGGGTCGCGTGCAGTTCTCCAAGCAGACTCCTCCGAAGCCAGGGAGCACGTCGGAAGCGGCGACGCTTCTCGCGACGATCATCCCCGTCGCGAGCCCCGATGTGCGCACAGGCCTCGTCAACTCCCGTGAAGCGATGCGAGGCACCCTGACGCGCGCGAGCGAGGACGAAGCAGCGGCACGCATCGCGCTCGCTCGTGCCGAACGGCTCCTCCGTGACCACGTGGGCAGTCAGCGCGCGGTCGACGACGCGAACGCAGCGCTCGCGGTCGCACGCGCGACGCGCGAAAGCGCCGAACGCGAACTCACGGCGATCGAAGGCAGCCTGTCCGCGAACGGTGACGAAGGCCCATCGATCGAGCTCGCGCAACCGCCCTCGATGACGCTCCTTCAGGTCCTCGTGACCGATGGTCAGTTCGTACAGAGCGGGATGCCACTCTTCGTGCTCCAAGCGAACGGGCGACGCTGGATCCGTGTCGACGTGCCGGTCTTCCTCGCCCCGAAGCTAAGGGCCGATGTCGACGTTCACTACGGACAGGTCGCGTCACGATCGCAGGACGACGCACGGCTGGCGCGTCCGGTCGCCATGCCGCGCGAGGGCACTCCACTGACATGGAGCGTCGCTCGCTTCTACGAGACCGACGACGCGAACCTGGGCATCGGAGAGCGTTGCTCGGTCACGATTCCAGAACTCGGCGCGGGCGCCGAGCGGCTCGGGGTTCCTGCCGAGGCCGTGCTCTACGACGCATCGGGTGGAACCTGGGTCTACCTGCGCGCCGGACAGCACGAGTATCGGCGCGAGCGCGTCGACATCGAGTTCACACGTGAGGACATCGCCTACTGTGCACACGGCCCTGCACGCGGAACGGAAGTCGTGACCGCCGGTGCGGCGGAGCTCTTCGGGTTCGAGTTCGGCGTGGGGAAGTAGCCTGAAATGCGCTCGATCATCGCATGGTCCTTGCGGTACCCGATCCTCGTGGTCGCCCTCGCGATCGCGCTGATCGTCCTCGGGATCCAGGTCACGCATACGAGTGCGTACGACGCATTCCCTGAGTTCGCGCCGCCGCGCGTCGAGATCCAGACGGAGGCGCCAGGTTACTCCGCGGAGGAGATCGAGCAGCTCGTCACGATTCCGATCGAAAACGTCCTGACGGGAACCTCCGGCTTGGCGAAGATCCGCTCGAAATCCGTGAGCGGTCTCTCGTCGGTACTCTTGCTCTTCGAGTACGACGCCGATCTCCTGCAAGCGCGTGCGCTCGTTCAGGAGCGTCTCGATGCCGTGACCGCACGCTTGCCACGGTCGACGCTCAAGCCCGTCATTCTCCAACCCATGTCGTCGACGAGCCGCGCCCTCAAGATCGGCGTGCGCTCCGACTCGCTCGACCGCATGCAGCTCAGCGAACTCGCCCTATGGACGATTCGCCCACGTCTGATGGCGATCCCCGGAGTCGCCAATGTCGCGGTCTGGGGGCAGCGCAGTACGCAACTGCAGGTGCGCGTCGACACCGAGCGATTGCAGAACTCCGGCGTGACAGCCACCGAGATCGTCGCGGCAGCGCGACGCGCCGTCTCGATCGACGCCGGCGGGTTCGTCGACACGACCAATCAACGCATCGCCGTCCAAGTCGACACGACGATCCTCACACCTGCACAACTCGCCTCGCAGGTACTGCGATCCACGAACGGCGTCGTGATCACGATCGGCGATGTCGCCGACGTGCAATGGGATCACCCGCCGCCGATCGGTGACGCGATCATCGACGACGTGCCGGGCCTGCTGTTGATCGTCGAGAAGCTGCCGTGGGGCAACACGCTCGACATCACGCACGACGTCGAAACGGCGATCGAAGCGCTTCGTCCCGGTCTCGGTGACGTGCACATCGATTCGACCATCTTTCGGCCGGCGACGTTCATCACCGAAGCGCTCGACAACCTCGGTCATACGATGCTCATCGGTTGTGGCCTCGTCGTCGCGGTGTTGATCGCGTTCTTGTTCGACTGGTATGCCGCGTGCATCAGCCTGATCGCGATTCCACTGTCGATCAGTGCCGCACTCGTGATCCTTCACTGGTTCGGCACGACCATCAACACGATGACACTCGCCGGTCTCGTCATCGCACTCGGCGAAGTCGTCGACGATGCGATCATCGACGTCGAGAACATCGGGCGCAGACTCGCCGAACGCCGTGAACGCGGCGACCAGGTCTCGCCGTTCCAGGTCGTCCTCGATGCCTCGCTCGAAGTCCGCAGCGCGGTGGTCTTCGGCAGCATCATCATCGTTCTCGTCTTCATTCCGATCTTCTTCCTCGACGGACTGGCAGGTGCGTTCTTCAGGCCACTGACGATCGCGTACGTGATCGCGATCCTCGCGTCGCTGCTCGTTGCGCTCACGGTCACACCGGCGTTGTCGCTGATGCTGCTCGGCCGCGGACGTGCACGAGCCAAGGAATCGCCACTCGTACGCGTGCTCACTCACGGGTATCGGAGCATCCTCCCGCGCGTCCTCGCCTTCCCCAGAACGATCGCCATCGCCGTCGTGGCCTTGCTGATCGCGACGGTCTTCACGAGTCGTGAGCTCCAGCGTGAGTTCCTCCCGCACTTCCGCGAGCGGGATTTCCTCATGCACTGGGTCGAAAAACCCGCGACGGGAATCGAAGCGATGAGCCGCATCACGCAGCGCGTCAGCAAGGAGCTGCGCGCGGTCCCGGGCGTACGGAACTTCGGTTCGCACATCGGGCGTGCGGAAGTCGCCGACGAAGTCGTCGGGCCGAACTTCACCGAACTGTGGATCAGCATCGACCCGTCGGTCGACTATGAGTCCACGGTCGCCCGTGTGCAGGAGATCGTCGACGGGTATCCAGGGTTGCAGCGCGACTTGCTCACGTATCTGCGAGAGCGCGTCAAAGAAGTGCTCACCGGTGCCGGTGCGTCGATCGTCGTGCGCATCATCGGACCCGAGCTCACGGTCCTCCGGGACAAGGCGAACGAAATCGCGAGTTCGCTCGCGGACGTGCCCGGCGTCGCGGATCTGCACGTCGAACAACAACAGCTCATCCCTCGCGTCTCGGTGCGCGTGCGTACGGACGCAGCCAAGCGCTTCGGCATCGACCCCGCGACGGTTCGCGGTACGGTCGCCCTCCTGCTGCGCGGCGAAGTCGTCGGCGAAGTCCGCGTCGACCAGAAGATCCGTGCCGCCGTCGTCACCGGAACGGATGGCGTGCGTTCGGATGTCGAGGGCTTGCGCGAATGGCTCATCGAGATCCCCGGCGGCGGTCATGTCGCCCTCGGTGAAATCGCGGACATCAGCGTCGTGCCTACCCAGAACGTCGTGCAGCGCGAAGATGCATCTCGCAAGATCGATATCACGTGCAACGTGCGTGGCGAGGATCTCGGCACGGTCGCGAGTGCGATTGGAGCGCGGGTCGCGAAGGCAGGGTTCCCACTCGGCTACCACGCGGACGTGCTCGGCGAGTTCGACGCACGGCAGAAGGCGCAGGACCGTCTACTATCGCTCGCACTGGCGTCGCTGATCGGCATCGTGCTGCTCCTCCACGCGGACTTCCGCTCGTGGCGCCTGACGTTGCTCGTCGTCGCGAGCCTGCCCTTCGCGCTGATCGGTGGTGTCGTCGGCGCCTTCGCCGACCACGCGACGCTGTCGCTCGGGTCGATGGTCGGATTCGTGACGGTTCTCGGCATCGCGGCCCGCAACGGCATCCTCTTGATCAGCCACTATCGTCATCTCGAAGAGCACGAGGGGATGACCTTCGGACGCGAGCTGGTCCTGCGCGGCGCGTGCGAACGGCTCTCGCCGATCCTCATGACCGCGACCTGCGCTGCCCTCGCTTTGCTACCCCTCACGATCGGTCCCGAGCTGCCTGGGCAAGAGATCGAACGGCCGATGGCCTTCGTGATCGTCGGCGGACTCGTGAGTTCGACGTTACTCAGTGTGTTCGTTCTGCCGGCGTTCTACTACGCCTTCGGGCAGCCGCGCAGCTCTAAGGGTACGATGACTGACTGACGCGCCGAAACGACGGCACGACGAGCCCACATCCTCGAGTGACACGACTGTCATGTCCTCCCCACGCACGATCCTCCACGCCGACATGGACGCTTTCTATGCGGCCGTGGAGCAGCGCGACCATCCGGAGTATCGCGGTCGTCCGCTCATCGTCGGGGGCATCGGGAAGCGCGGCGTCGTCTCGACCGCGAGCTACGAGGCGAGGCGCTTCGGCGTGCATTCGGCGCAGCCCGGCGCGATCGCGCAGCAGCTGTGCCCGGGTGGCATCTTCGTGCAGCCGCGCATGTCGGCGTACGTCGAGGCTTCGCGGCAGATTCGTGCGATCTTCGAGAGGTTCACTCCACAGATCGAGCCGTTGTCGCTCGACGAGGCGTTCCTCGACGTCACGGGATCGCGGCTCTTGTTCGGCGATGGGCGCGAGATCGCGCGCACGATTCGCGAGCGTGTGTTCGAAGAGACCGAGCTCACGATCTCGATCGGCGTCGCTTCGTCGAAGTACGTCGCGAAAGTCGCGAGCGACCTCGAGAAGCCGAACGCACTCGTCGTCGTCGAGCCAGGGACCGAGCGCGCGTTCTTGCGACCTCTGTCCGTCTCACGACTGTGGGGTGCAGGGAAGCGCATGCAAGAGCTGCTCGACGGTCACGGGATTCGCACGATCGGCGACGTGCAGGACATCGGTCGCGCAACGCTCGAGGCGTTGATCGGCGCGCATGCGGGGCAGCACTTTTGGTCCCTCGCACACGGTGAAGACGTGCGCGATGTCGTCGCCGATCGCGATGCGAAGTCGATCAGTCACGAAACGACGTTCGAGGACGATCTCGACGATCCCGAAGCGGCCCGCGCCGTGCTGCTCTCGCTCGCCGAAGGTGTCGGGCGCCGGCTACGTGCGCACGGCCTCGTCGCGACGACCGTCAGGCTCAAGCTGCGCTACCCGCCGTTCGAGACCCTCACGCGTCAGCAGCGCCTCGACGTGCCGAGCGACGACGATCGCGTGCTCCATCGAGTCGGCGTCCAGCTGCTCGATGCGGTCGACCGTGGCTCCGGCATCCGGCTGATCGGGATCGGCGCTTCGGGACTGCGACCTGCGAGCGGGGTCGCGCGTCAGGGTTCGCTCTTTCGCGAAGGGCCGGATCCGCGCAAGGCAGGTGCCGCGCTGCGCGCGATGGACGCGATCAACGAGCGCTTCGGTTCGGATTCGATCACGCACGCGGGCACGAAACTCACTCGCAGCGAAGACGGTGCCGAGCGGAGCCGCCGGCGACCACACTAGACGCGCGACTTCGCCAGCAGCATCACCGCGTTGGATGCCCAGATCGTGTAGTTCGGCGCCGGTTCGATCGTCAGGAATTGGGTGCAGAACGGCACGTCGACGGGCCAACCTGCAGGAAGCGTGACGGGAATGTCGAGCTGGCCGCTCGCCGGCACACGGAACTGGCCGAACGTGACGATCGGGATGCAGAAGAGGTGCCCGACACCGAACGGCTCGAGTGACTTCATCGTCAGACGATCCCCCAGCAAGAGCACGGTCAAACTCCCTGGTGCCGCACCGAGACCGAGTGTGATCGCGCTGTTCGGCGCAACGGTACCCGAGACTCCATGCAGTGGCGGAACGACGTTGCTATCGACGATCACCCACCCACCGCGGCGATCGAGACTGGGTGCCAGGCCACGACTCCCTACCCCACCGGTCATCACGGTGGCGCCCAAGAGCGCGTGCGAATCGCTGACGTACACACCCGCACCACCGACGGTCGGCGGGCAACCGGTCGACAGACTCCCATTCCCGCCGACCGAATTACAACTGCGTGATTTCGTCGTCTCGGTGGCTGCCGAAATCGCGACGCATCGAGGGCGCGAGCGGGGGAAACGTTGCACTTCGCGAAGAGGAACGAACCGATAGGATCGTGGATGTGTACCCCGATCGAATTGACGTGAGCCTCGTGACGAACGAGTTTGGTCAACTCGAGCCCTCGCACGAAATGGGACGACTGGCCGACTTGATCGGGCACGTCATCTTCCAAGCCGCGAACGGACGATTGGGCAAGGGGCGTCGCCGACCGATCATGCACCTCGTGTTCGTCGAAGACGGGAGCAAGGCGCCGGCACATCCTGTACTCGCGCCGGGAGAGATCTACGAAAGTCCGATCAGCTCTGCGATCTACGCAGCACAAGCTTGGCGAATGCAAGACATGCCGAGCGAACCCGTTGCACTCTCTTTAGCGCTTGCCGATTGCGTCGAGACGCTCGGAAGCCGACTCGTGACGCACATCGAGATCGACGCGGGACCAGATTGGGATGCCGCCTGCCATAGAATGCGTGCCGTCATGCACGGAGAGGCTCTCGAAAAAGCGATGACGCCGTGGGCACGCCACGCGGGTACCGGACTAGCCGCGCGCGTGTATTTGAGGATGGACGCGCTACGTGGCTGTAGCCTCTTCGCGGTCGTCAGGGATTCCGAGCAACAAGAGCGCAAGCTCGAACTCGATGACTCGAACCTCATCGGACTAGCATCAGGAGCACGGAAACTTCCACGAAAGCTCCCACGTATCACTTGGCTATCGGATCACGAATTCGCGATCCCGATGACACAGTGGGAACAACTCCGGTGGGATATCGAGAAAGGCTCGGGATATGCCGCGGGCGAGATGCCTCCCGTCCGAGATATCCTGGAACAGCTCGGTGTCGAAGTCTGCGACGAGGCCTGGCTTGACGAGCCGCCAAAGTCGTAACACAGCTTGCGCAAACTCGGAGCAAGATCCCGACGCTCGCTAACGGCTTGCGGGCAAGCGTGCACGCGACGTACGCGAGCAGGATGGCGACTCCGCACTCAATCCGAAGACTCGGAGAGAGCGCGCTCGATGCGCCTGTCGGGAACGAGCCAAACGAGAGCAACGACCGCGTAGAGCACTCCCGCCAGCCACGGAAGCACGAGCGCGACCGGGATCGCGATCAGGTACAGTCCGAGTGACGTCCAGCCCTTGATGTCGCGACCGACCGCACGCGCGAGCACCGACTCGCGGCCGTGTCGCCGGATCATCGCGCCTTGCAGGATGAAGTAGGCAATCGCGGCGCACAGTAGAACGACACCGTAGAGAGCCGTCGGTACGGGCGCGAAGTGGTTCTCTCCCATCCAACCCGTCGTGAACGGCACGAGCGAGAGCCAGAAGAGCAAGTGCATGTTGGCCCACATGATCCCTGCGCTCGCATGCTTGGCCGTGTGGAACATGTGATGGTGATTGTTCCAGTAGATCGCGAGGTAGACGAAGCTCAGCACGTAGCTCGAGAACACTGGCAGGAGCGGGCGCAGGTCCGACAGTTCGGGGGAATGCGCGGGCACTTTGAGTTCGAGCACCATGATCGTGATCACGATCGCGAGCACACCGTCACTGAAGGCTTCGAGTCGGGACTTGTTCATGGTGCGCGATGATCGACGGGATCCCTCGTCTTCGTCTTCGGGTGCGCACACCTTGCCGCCAGCAAGCGTAAGACGCAGCTTCTCGTCGGATCCTCGGGATCCCGTCCAACGAGGCGCGTGATGCCTCCGCACACACGGAACGGAGGATCGGGGTCGACAGCAGTCAGCATGCAACGAAGGCCGACAGCCTTGTTGACGAGAATGCGCATCGGAAACTCGTAAGCAGCGTGTCCCGTCGCTGGATCCGTGCACGAAGTCGCGTGCTCGAAGGACATGCCGGCCGACACGCGCACCCCACCGAGCAGGCTGAACAGCGATGGACGACGAAGCGCCTGCCACAAGACGTCGGCCAACGCATCGGTCTGCTGAACGACACGCAAGACGTCCATGACCGCGAACATCGCACGATGCTCGTCCGTTGCGGTCCCGAACGGAAGTCCCGTGGGAGCTCCCTTCCTCGCCGGCACCGTACGACAAGCGTGCGTCACACCGTGCACGAGGTGCTTCAGCACCGTCACGTCTTCGGACGCGACGAGTTGCTCGCGTTCGTCGAAGACGGTGACACGCAGGGACAAGCCATCCTTGATGTCCGCCTCGGCTTCGTTCGAGGCAATGCGAACGAACCACGTGCGCACCGAGGTTCCATGCACCAGATGGAGCCCGAAGAGGACGGCGTCGCCGATGCCGAGCTTGCCGCCGACAACGGGCTCGTCGATGCCGTCCAGCAGGCCGGATGCCGACGGAAGCGCGGACGCGCTTGGTGCGAGGAGGTCGGTTCTCCACGCCCAGTCCGTGGGCGGCGCCTGGGTCGTCGTGCAGGCGGATATCGAGAGTACGAGCGAGAGCAAGCCGCCACACACGAGGCCTCGATGCCGAGGACCGCCCAATCGGCACCGAGTCCGTCCGCTCGAAACGGAGCGGACGGGGCGTCCGAACTTCTGGGACACCCCACTCGTTCTTGTAGTTCTTAGCCAGATTCGGGCTGGCACAATGCTCGAGTTCGCGGTGACTAGAGCCCGACGAGCAGCATGCATCTCGACCTTCACGCGTGACAACGCAGCGTTCAGTTGAAGCTGCCCGAGAGCTTCAATGCAGGTGCGATGTAATGGTCGACGATGATCCCGGTCGATCCGGACGGGTTGCCCCAAAGGAACTGCGACCCGGTCGTTTGGAGTCCGATTCGAAATCCGATGGCACTCGAGAACCCGATGCCGAGTGCGTTGATCGAGCTGTCGAAGAACGCCGCCTGCGCGTAGATGGAGACGCCGTCGAGTCCGGGATTGTTGGGAACCGGCAAATGCACGTCGAGGCGCAACTGATTGCCGGCCTGGGTCATCGTCGTCGCGACGAAGATGTCTGGGCTGACGTAGAGGGAGTTTCCGGGAGCACCGAGTGGCGTGAGATCGAGGGGTAAGGGAATGGAACCGAAGAACTTGTCCGAAAACCCGAAGAGAACGACCACCGGGGTAGTCACCGGAATGACAGGCGTCGGGAAACCACCGAGCACACCAAGGAAGCCGCCTGGGTGACTCTGAGAATCAATCGGTGTCAATCCCACTGGGTTGCCACCGATCTTGCCGCCGGTCCCGTACGGATAGCCGGTCCCCGTCCCACCGTGACAATCGATCATGTACATGTTGAACGAGTTGTTTGCCCACGGGAAATTCGTTTCGATGAGCAGATCACCCGATGCGCGCGTGTAGACGAACGGCGTCGAACACTTGATCGCGACGTTCCACGGTTGTGGTTTCCATCTGCCATTGACTTGCGCAGGGAGCTGGAGATTTCCCGAGAAGACGCGGACCATCGCGCCTGATTGATTCTTCGCAAAGTCCCGCGAAACAGCACCGACCGACGTTGCAGCGTGACCGAGCCAAGCCTCGAATCCGTTGAGCGTGGTTGCGGTCCATGCGTTGCTGGCTCGCGCATCGACGCGAAACGTGACCTCCGTCAACGTCGCAGTGGTCGTGCAAAACTCACTGCCACGCACGAGTTGTTGTGTTCGAGAAGGAAGTGTCAAGAACTCCGTGATCGCACTGTTCGCGTCCATCGTTGCAACGTGCGGTGGCACGATGCGCGTTTGCTGCGCGTGACCGACGGCGGCGATTCCGGAGAGGACGGAGGCAGCGGCGAAGAGCGTCGAGAAATCGATGTTCATTGGACGGATCCGCACACGAGCAATCGGACGGGGGCACGGCCTGCAGGTCGAACCTGCGACTCACCATCGGTGCGTTCATGGAAAGCCGCGCGCATCCTATCCGCTGCGGCATCCCGTCAGCGCGCGGCACCGAGGAGTGTTTCCGCATGCGCAGGAACTCCCGAAGGTTCGACACGGTCGAACCGAATTCGGACAGGCACGTGAACGCATGCAACGGTTCACAAGAACATGGCGACGCAATCGTTCTTGCAGACGATGCAGGGATCGAGGCTTCGGTCCGCGAGAGGCAGCATCGCGGGAGCGCCCAATCCTTTGCGGGACGCACGACTCGTCACGATCACGGCCGTTCCCGCGAGGAAACTGGTCGGGGCGAGAGGATTCGAACCTCCGACCTCTGCAACCCCATTGCAGCGCGCTAGCCAGACTGCGCCACGCCCCGACACTGCGGAACCGCAGCGAGCCGCGAATCCGAGGCGGAGAGCCTAGCGAACCGGCCGGAAAAACCAACGCTCGAGGGGCGGCGTCTCACTCCGGCGGAACGTCGCTGCGGGGGCTCGCTTCGCTCTCTTCGCGGAGGAGGCGGGTCATGAGGTCCTCGACCGCCTGGCGTGGGTCTTTGCCGTCGAAGAGAACCGCCGCAACCTCCTCGGAGATCGGCATGGGGACGCCGAGTTCGGCTGCCTGGCGCAGGACCGCGCGGCAGGTCCAGACGCCTTCGGAGACCTGCTGGGTTCCGGCGAGGATCGACGCGAGGGTCTGGCCCCGCCCGAGGAGTTCGCCGAGGCGGCGATTGCGCCCGTGGGGACTCACCGACGTCGTGATCAGGTCGCCGATTCCGGCGAGCCCGAAGAAGGTCTCGCGATCTGCACCGAGCGCGACGCCGAAGCGGGACATTTCGGCGATGCCGCGCGTCAGGAGCGCCGACTTGGCGTTGTCGCCGAGTTCCAGACCGTCGCTGATACCGGCGGCGATCGCGATGACGTTCTTGAGCGCGCCGCCGAGTTCAGCGCCGAGGCGGTCTTGGCTGCGGTACAGGCGCAACGTCGGACCGGAGAGCTCTTCTTGGATCTCGGCGAGTTCGTCACCGCCCGGCCCTGCGAGAACGAGCGTCGCCGGTTTGAGCGCGGCGAGTTCTTCGGCGTGGCAGGGCCCGGTCAGCACGAAGAGCACCGGGTCTTCGATGCATTCGGCGAGGACTTCACTCGGCAAGCGCGCGGTCGACTCTTCCATCCCCTTGCTGCACGACACGACGGGGATACCCGAGAGGTGCGGACCGATACGCTGCATGACGCCCCGCACGTGCTGGGTCGGAACGACGGCGAGCACGCGCTCCGCGCCCGCGACGAGCGACTCGCAGTCGCTCCCGATCTCAATGCCTGGCGACAAGTCGATGTTCGGGAGATAGCGCGGATTGCGCCGCGTCGTCGCCATCTCGCCCGTGTAGGCCTCGTTGTGTCCCCACAGCCGAACGGCATGACCGAGTGCGTCGAGGTGCACGGCGAGTGCGGTGCCGAAGCCGCCGTTGCCGAGCACGAGGTAGGTCCGCTTCATGACACCGCCTCGTCGCGGTTGCGCTTTGCTTCGAGGAGCTTGCGCAGGTTGGATCGATGGGTCCACACGAGGAAGAACGCGAGCAGGATCGCCAGCGTCGTCGTGTACACGCGAGGACCGAACGCAGTCGCTGGTTGTCGGAGCACGACGGTGAGCGCGAGCGCGAACCCGAGGGCGATCGAACCGAGTGCGACCACGCGCGTCGACAGCGCCACGACGAAGAAGACACCGATCGCCACCAACACCGCCATCGGCTCGAGCGCAAAGAACGCACCGCCCGCGGTGGCAACGCCCTTCCCGCCCTTGAAGCCAAGATACGGCGAGAAGCAGTGCCCGAGCACGGCGACGAGCGCGAACAGCGGCGCCGCCCAGTGTATGTCGAGTGCGTTCGCAACCCGCGGCACCAGCCAGAAGACCGGCAGGAAGCCCTTGAGGAAGTCGAGCACGTAGATACCCGCGAACGCGACCCAGCGCGACCTGCCAGGGAAGCATCGCGACGCATTCGTCGCGCCGATATTGCCCGAACCGACGCTTCGCACGTCCTTGCCGAGCAAGATCTTCACGACGACGAAGCCGAACGGAATCCCGCCGACCAAGAACGTCGCCACCAGCCACGCGAAGAGTGCCGGACTCGAGTGCATGGCGAGCGAGGATACCAACGCGTCCCGCGTGAAAGGTGCCAGGGTCGAAGTTCCGTACTTTCGTGCGTGAAACGTGCCAGGGACGATTCACGCACGAAAGTACGGAACTTC
>JAGQQW010000080.1 GCA_020426005.1 Planctomycetota bacterium
GCCTTTTGCCGCCGAAGGCGGCGCTTGGCGGCCGTCAGGCCCCCTGAGCGCGGCGACCGTGGACGAGCACGGCGCAACGGCGACAGCAGACAGCACGCAAGAACGACGAGAAGCATTGCAGGGATCGGGGCGCAAGCGTGCCGACGGAGTTCTGCGCGTGACTGGTAGACTCTCGCGCATGGAGAAGCAGGCGCGTGGAGATCGGTCGAGCGGATGGATTGCGCTTGGCCTCGTCTTGGTAGGGTCGCTTTGGGCCTGTCGGAGTGGAGGGCATGAAGGGGCGATCGCAGTCGAATCTCAGGAGGCGTTCGAGACTGCGGATCTGATCTTGCAGTGCGCGCGGGTGCATACGCTCGATGCGGATGGCGTGGAGAATGCGACCGCGATTGCGATACGTGGTTCGCGTATTCTCGCGATTTCGGGTCGTGACGGGATCTTGCGACACCGTGGGGCACGGACGCGATTGATCGAGTTCCTTGGCGCTCACATCTACCCTGGCTTGCAGGATGCGCACGGGCATATCGAAGGGCTCGGGGATGCCGGGCTCGACCTGAAGGGTGCATCGAGCTACGCGGACCTCGTCGACCGGGTTGCTGCGTACGCGGCGACATTGCCTGCCGGCGCTTGGGTCAAGGGACGTGGGTGGGATCAGAATCGCTGGCCGGTTCAGGAGATGCCGGATCACGCGGAGCTCAGTGCGGCGACGAAGTCGCATCCAGTCTTTCTCACGCGTGTCGATGGGCATGCGGCTCTTTGCAATGCGTTGGCGTTGGAGAAGGCGGGTATCCGCCCCGAGACGAACGCGCCCGATGGCGGGAGGATCCTGCGTCGCGACGACGGGCAAGCGACGGGCGTGCTCGTCGACAACGCGATGGGGCTCGTCACACGGCTGCTCGCAGCTCCGGATCACGGCGAACTCGAACGTCGTTTGCTCGAGGCACAGGAGAAGTGCCTCGCGGTCGGCTTGACGCGCGTTCACGATGCTGGTGTTTCGGGACCGGCACGCCGCGTGCTGCATGAGCTCGAAGCAGCCGGTTCGTGGAAGCTCGGCGTGTATGGCATGCTGCCCGCCCCGAGTGGCCCCGAGGCGCTGCCGAAGATCGAGAACGACGATCCGCGTGCGAAGCTTCGGTTTCGTGCCGTCAAGCTCTACGCGGACGGAGCGCTCGGTTCGAGTTTGGCAGCCCTCCTGCGCGACTACAGCGACGAAGCGGGGAACCAGGGTCAGCTGACGACGCCCGCCGAAGTACTTCGAACGACGATCGGCTGGTGTCGCGATCGCGGCTATCAACCGTGCATCCACGCGATCGGAGACCGCGCGAATCGACTCGTGCTCGACGCGTACGCACAACTGTTATCGCCCGAAGATCGCGCCTCGCTGCGTCCACGCATCGAGCATGCCCAGGTAGTCGCGCCATCCGATCTTCAGCGCTTCGTCGCACTCGGCGTCATCGCATCGATGCAGCCGACGCACTTGACGAGCGACATGCCGTGGGCGCCACGACGCTTGGGGCCAGACCGAATCGCAGGTAGCTACGCGTTCCGAACGCTTCTCGAGGACCACGCCCACGTCTGCTTCGGCTCGGACTTCCCCGTCGAACCCGAAGACCCGATCGCCGGCGTGTTCGCCGCCGTCACGACGATTCCACCCGCGAGTCCCGACGCACGACCTTTGCGACCCGACCAAGTCCTCACCCGACGCCAGGCGCTCGAGGGATTCACGACTGGCGCCGCATACGCCGCCTTCGAAGAAGAAGTCCGCGGCCGCATCCGTCCAGGCTTCGAAGCAGATCTCACGATCCTCGACCGCGACCTCCTCGACGATTCCGCCCCAGCTCGCGCAATCCTAGGCACGCGCGTCCTCGCCACGATCATCGGCGGCCAAGTCGTCTACCAGCGCGCTGCCGATTGAGCCTCCGTCGCTTGAACCTACGTCGCTTGCGCTAGTTACCTGTCGCTCGTGCTGTTTGCTGTCCACGCTACGCTTCGTCGTGCTGCATGCCGTCGCCGCTTGCTCTGTTCACCTTGCTGCATGCTGTCGCCGCTGCGCCGTGCTCGTCCACGGTCGCCGCGCTCTGGGGGCCTGACGGCCGCCAAGCGCAGCCTGCGGCGGCAAAAGGCAGCCTTGGCAGGCCCCCTGGTGCGCGGCTCCCGTGGACTCGCTGCCGTGCGGTACGGCCTTGCGAATCGTCGGAATACGCGATGCATGTGTGCGCCGAACGATTGGCGTGTGCAGTCGACCGAAAGCCGCGTGTGCTGCCGTGCGTGCACTGCCTCTGGACGGACCTAACTGGTCAGCTGTCGGCATTGCGCGGGCGAGTTGTCGATTGCATGCCAAGACTCGTGAGAGGAGTGGCCTACACCAGGTGATTCAGGTCGCGAATGCGCCACGCATGATGCGCCGTTCGTATGTATGCCAGGACTCGTCGAGCTGTGGGGAGTGGCGTCTTGCGCGGCGGTACCAAAAGCTCGGTCGTCAAGCCGGATCGCGGACCAGCGACGCGCTGGCGTCGCGAGCCCGCACGCGGAACGACGCTTCGCCTCGGCCTGCGTAGCGCGGTCGGTCATGGACTCTTCGGAGACCGAGCCATCGCCGAGGCCCATCTCGACGCACGGAGGAACTCATGCGAGGTTCGCCAAACGCCGAAGTCGTTGTGCCCCCAGGCACGCCCGCAGAAGATCGGCCCTTGTTTCGAAAGCACTCGACGAACCGCATCTGAAGAGCGCCTCGCGACCGGCTCACGATTGTGCGGATGTCCACTCCACGCGAACGCGAGATGCGCAGCCTCCTCGCCCAACCCGACAACAGCGCGCTATCGACGCGGGACTTCGCAGACCTTCACGGTATGTCCGTGATGACGATCTACTGGTGGCGCAGTGAGCTGCGTCGCCGAGATCGAGAGCGTGGCCAGGACTTCGTCGAACTCGACATTCGACGCTTGGCTCGCAGTGCCATCGAAACGGTTCATGACGCATGAGCTGTCAAGGTCGTCCGCAGCGAGTCCGCGGAAGCCGCGTACCAGGGGGCCTGCTAATGCCGCCTTTTGCCGCCGCAGGCGGCGCTTGGCGGCCGTAGCAGGCCCCCTGAGCGCGGCGACCGCGGACGAGCACGGCGCAGCGGCGACAGCATGCAGCACGGCGAACAGAGCAATCGGCAGAGCACGCAGCACGGCGAACAGAGCAGCGGCGACGGCACGCAGCCGTGAGACTCAGCGCTGGTGGATCGGCAGGTATTGGAAGGGCAGGGACAGGACGAGGAGGTTCATGGCTGTGGCGTACGCTTCGCCGTAGCGATCGGATTGCCAGACGCCTCGTTTTGGGTCGATCGTGCGGGCCAGTTCGGGGACGACGCGGCGATACCAGCGAACGAAGCTGGCTTGTTCGCGGGCGCTGAAGAGGGCTTCGGCTGTGTACAGGCGTTCGTAGTACGGGAAGTCCTGTTCGGAGATCGGGCTTCTCGCGATGACCGAGCGTTCGCCGATCGAGCTGTTGTCGGTGAGGTAGGCGAGTCCCTTCTGGAGGACGGGACTTTCGTACTGGCCGGCTGCGTGCAGAGTCATCACGGCTGCGGCGGTGAGGGCGACCGAACTTCGTTCGACGCCGAGCTTGTAGCGAAAGCTGCCGTCCGGCTTCTGGCTGCGTTCGACGTACGCAATGGCGCGGCCGATGACGTTGGTGTCGACTTCGAGGCCGGCGTCGCGCGCGCCTCGAAGAGCTTGGAGCATGCAAATCGTCATCGAACCCTCGTGATCGAGAGGGACCGGGTTGTAGCTCCATCCGCCGCTGCGGTCTTGACTGGACTCGATGAGGCGGATGGCGTCGACGAGTGCCTCGCGCACGGTTGCTTGCGTGGTGAGTGCCCGCTCGTCGGGTGGCACCATGCCGAGGATCTGCGAAAGGGCGAGCGCTGCATACCCGTGCCCGTGCATCTTGCTGAACTCGTCTCCGTCCGCACGGAAATAGCCGTGTGTCTTCCCTCCACTTCGATCCTGTCGTTCGATCAACGCACGCAGACAACGTTCGACAGCCGCGCCGTGTGTGCCGCGACCAGGAACGTTCCCCGTGGCGAGAAGGGCGAGCAGGCCGAGTGCGTCGATCGCGAGGGGAGCGGGATTGATCGCATCGCCGAGGCGAAAGCTGCCATCTTCGCGCTGCAACTCGAGGAGTCCGCGCACGCTCTTCCTCGCGAGGCGGTCTACCTCGCGAAGAGTCTCGTCATCGAGGCTCCCGAGTCGTCGCGCACTGTCCGGTGATCGAGCGCCGTCGATGCGGCGCGTCGCGTCCTGTCGCGCAGCACGGTCGTGAGCAGAACGGTTGTCCTGCGCAGTGCCCGTCGCGACGGCACCGCGTTGCTGCCCCGGAAGCAGGGCCACGAGCAGGATGGCGATCGCGCTAGCGCGGTTCATCGGGGACCGAGTGGGCGGGGCGCCGTGTGTGTTGCAGCTCAGCGCTTCTTGGTGTCCGAATCCGCTCGCTTGTGGAACTCTTCGCGGAACCGGTCGTACTTCGACGGCAACTTGGGTGCGCCGGTCTTCTTGAACAAGAACTGCAGATAGGGGGGAAGGCGTCCCCAATCGCCGGCTTCGGCCGCCTTGTCGAGCCGCTCGGTCGCGCTGTCGGACCCAGCGGCCCCACGTTCCTTCTCGCCACTCAATGGATCCGCACCCGGTCCTTTCGGGTCTTTCCCGCTCTTCGGTTCGGAGCCGTTCTGCTCGCCTTGCGGGACGTGATCGGGCGATGACCCCTCGCGATCGTCCGGCGCGCGCTGCTTACTGTCCATGTTGCGATTGTCCTGGCCCTTCCCCTTCGACCCGCCACCGCCGCCGCCGCTACTGTCGCCTTGAGAAGACATCTCGAGCAGCTTGTCGATGCGCTCGACAACACTCCGGCTCGTCGACATGGATTCTTCGAGCAGCTTGTCGAGTGCGTCGTCCTTCGAACTGGACGAGCTGCCCGAACTGGACGAACCCGACGAACTGCTCGAACCCGACGAACTGCTCGAACTCGAACTCCGCGATCGCTGAGCCGCCTGGTCGAGCAACTTGTCGATCGTCGTCATGTCCTTCTGGATCTGTTCGACGATCTCGCGCATCTGCTGCTCTTGCTGTGCGCGACCATCTTGTGCATGCACGGAGCCGAGTAGGACACCAAGCATGCACGAACACAGTGTCGTACGTCGGGAGATCATTTGCCCTCCTTCTTCGGATCCGTGGATTCGCCGCTGTCTTCACCCTGCTTGCCATGGCCTTCCGGGTTGCCACTGCCATCGAGTCCACGGCGCTTGAGAAACTCGACCAACAACTCGGTCAGCTTGGAGTGACGCATCGCGAGGCGTTCGAGACTGCGCTGAGCCCAAGAATCGAGTTCTCCAGGCATCGTCTTGCGCAGCGCGACGAACCCTTCGATCCGTTGCCGCGCATCGATCTCGAGACGCTTCAGCATCTTGAGCTCGGCCGCATCCGGCACGAGTGGCTGCTTGCGATCCCCTTCGTTGGTGTTCTTCGGTTCGTCTTGCTGGTTGCCGCCTTGATCGCCCTGCTGCCTGTCTTGCTTCTTGCGTTCGAGTTCCTCGGTCAGCGCGCTCTTGAGCATCGCCAGGCGTTCGAGAACGTCCTTCTGCAGAGTCAAGAGGTCGAGATCGATCGTCGGGCTCGACGTCGTCATCCGTGTCTTCAGCTCGTCGAAGTCGGCCGCAAGCGCATCGAGGCTGTAGGAGAAGACGATGACCGCTTCGTTCTTCAGGCTGTCCGCCAAGAATCGAGCCCTGGCACCGAGTTCACCTTCCTGCGTGCCGAGCATGCGCACTTGGCTGCGCAGCTTGCGTGGCAGTCGCTCCCGATCACCGAGGGAATCGGCGATCGTCTTGGTCTCGCCATGAACGGCGGTCTGCTTCGTGATCAGTTGCTCGATTTCGTCGGTGATCCGGAACAGCAGTTCCTCTTGACGCAACCGGCGATAGCGATCGCGTTCTTCGTCGAGTTCGCGACGGGCTTCTTCGAGCTTGCGTTCGACTTCGCTCGTCGTCTGTTCGCTGGTCTCGGGATCGCCTTGCGCGAGTTCTTCCTCGGCCTGGCGACCGGCCTCCGCGGCCTGCTCGAGCTTGGTTCGCGCGTTGCGGTTCTTTTCGCGGTCGATGCGCCGCGCGAGCTCGAGGATCTCCTCGTCGAGCTTGCGCTGGCGATCCGCGAGTTCTTGCATCTGCTGCTGCTCTTCTGCCCCGAGCTTGCGGTTCTGCCGCATCGATTGGCTCGCACGACGCAGCGAGTCCGCAGCCTCGGACTGGGAACGAGATGCAGAACGTGGCGATCCTTTCGCGAGTTGCTCCGAGGCACGCTGCATCGCCTTCTTTGCGCTGTCGATGTCCTTGGCGGCCGCCTGCTGTTGCTCGGCATCGAGTTCGCCGGCATTCGCAGACTCGCGAATCGCTTCTTTCAGCGCGTCGAGATCCCGTTCGACGGCCGCTTGTCGTTCCACGGCGTCCATGACGTTCCGACTCTCGCGAGCGCGATACTCGTCGACGGCCTTCTGTAAGCGTTGCTCGGCCTTGGCGAGTTGTTCGCGGGCCTGCTCGCGATCTTGCTGGGTCGCTCGCGCGGCTTCTGCGCGCTCGGCGGCTGCCTGCGCGGGGTCTTGCGGTTGCTGCTGGCCACTCTGCTGCTGACCGCTCTGCTGCTGACCGCTCTGCTGCTGACCGCTCTGCTGCTGGCCGCTCTGCTGCTGACCGCCCTGCTGCTGACCGCCCTGCTGTTGGCCGCTCTGCTGTTGGCCACCTTGCTGCTGACCACCCTCCTGTTGGCCGCCCTGCTGCTCACCACCTCCGCTGGTGCTGTTGCCGCTGCCACGTTGCTCGCGTTCGTGCAGCGCGCGGGCGGCTCGCTCCATCGCCTCGGCGGCCTTGGCGATCTCGTCCGCGGCGTCGCGCGCAGACTCGTGATTGCCTGCCGCTGCCGCCAAGTCCTGCGCGCTGCGCTGGGCGGCCGTTGCCGCTCGCTGGGCGAGGCTCGAAGGACGTTCGAGGGCTGCATTCTGCCTCGTCAGTGCTTGGATCAGGTTCCGTAGGGCGGCTTGCGCCTTCGATTCGGCTTTGCGCGCGGCGTCCGGATCGCCCTTCGTGGCATTCTGGCCTTCCTCCGCGACTGCGCCGAGATTGTCCGCGGCGCGCTCCAGATCTTTCGCCGTGGCCTCGTCGTTCTGACGATTCGCCGCCTCGGGAGACTCTGCCGACGCGCTCTGCTGACTCGCTTCGGAGATCTCCTTGCCAAGGTCGCGCGCGGCTTGCGCTTCGGCGCGAGCGCGCTCCGACGACGCCTTGCCGACGTCCTGGCGCGCCTTCTCGAAGCGACTGCGTGCACCGGCCAGGGCCTGCTTCGCTCGTTCTTTCGTCGCGTCATCGAGTGGCGTGTCGTTGCCGTTGGCCCGAGGGATGTCTCGCGCAGCAGACGCGAGGTCTTCGGCAGCTTCTTGGAGCGCTTCGAACGCCGCACGCTGCCCTTCGTCCATCGGAGCCTTGCCGTCTTGGTTCGCGCCGCGCGGCGCGATGCGGTCCGCCGCCTTGCGAACGCGCTCCGCGGCAACCTCCATGTCCTGAGAGGTCGAACCGACTTGATCGAGCCGCTCGGCCGCCTTGTCGAGTTCACGCCCGGCTTCCTCGATCTTGGTCTGCTGACGGAGTTCGGTGACGTGCGACTCGACCGAATCGGTCAACGCCCGCAAGGACTCGAGCCTCTGCTGCAATGCCGCAGAGTTTTCGTTGCCACTCGTCAGGGATGCTTCGAGACGCTGTTCGAGATCTCGTAGCTGCCGGACCTCGTTCAACGTCTGCTCGAGCTGATCCTGCAGCGGACTCGATTTTCCGGCATTGTCGCTCGCGAGCCGTTCTTGTCGGCTGGCGAGGGTCTCCAACTCCTTGGTGAGCTTCTTCTCGGCTTCGGTGCGCGCCTGTTCGCGGAGCTCGTTGATCCGGTCGCGGATTCTACGCTCCTTCGATTGCAGGCGACCGAGGTCCTGAATCTGCTTCTCGACGCGATCCGCATCCTTCTCCAAGTCTTCGACGGATCGACGATCCATCAGGATCGCGAGCAGCTTCTCGAGGTCGCCAACGACTCGTTGTTGGGCTTCGAGAGCCTTGCTCGTCAATTTGCGTTCGAGTGCGGCACCGGCTTCGTTCATCGCCTGGGTCACGCCTGACTTCTCGAGCCACGTCAGGGCTTCGTCGAGCAACCCGACGTAGTACTTCTGGTCCTCTTTGACGTAGCGCTCGCGTAGTCGCGTCATCATCGAACGCAGTCGTTCGGCTCGCTCGAGCAGCACGCGCTGCTCGCCGACCACGACGTCGTCCTGCTGAGCCATCGCGCGCGTCGGCAGCCACGTGGTGCCGAGCGTCAGGAGCGCGAGCGGCAACAGGAAGCGTTTTGGTACGAGAGTTCGGCACTTCATGGCAGCGTCCTCAGCGATTGCTCTTGATGCGATCTTGTAGGTCTCTCTGTGCGTCACGCAGGCGACGCGTGATTCGAACCACGTCTTGATAGTCGTTCCAGTCCTCGAGCAGAGCAAGGAGGCGCGCGAGGCCGTCCGCGATGGCGTCCTGCTGCTCGGCGACGGTCTTCATCGCGCTCGTGAACGCTTCGTCCGCGGTCGCCGTCGAAGCGGTCGCGAGCGCGCGCAACGCCGTGTCGTTGCCGGTGGTCATCAAGTCGTGCGCGATCATCAGCATGTCGTCGAGACGCCCGATCAAGTCGAGACGACCGATCTGCCCCTTCTTGCGAGCGTCGAACAGCTGAATCCAGAAGGCCGGGTCGGAAGGCTCGAGTTCGAGATTCTCGCGATAGAAGTTCTCGTAGCGCTCGAGCACCGTCGCGGCCTCGGGCGAGTCTTCGAGCCCGTTGAAGAGGTGACTGTCCAACGCGTCCGAGAATTCGTTCCGGATCTGCAACAAGAACCCGCGGACCCGCTGCTGACCCGCTTCGGTCGCGGAGATCAGGAGGCGTCGCCGCTCGAGGGTCGTCCCTTCGATCGCTGCCAAGAACGTGCCGCTGCGCGTGCGTTGCTCTTCTTGGACCCGAAGCGCACGTTCGACGGTACTCCGCGTCGCGCGCAGTCGTGACTGCAGGCGACGTTGCAGCTCTTCGACATCGAGCACGTCGAGTCGGAACTCCTGTGGCCTGCCGACTTGAGCCTCGGGTTCGCGATTGTCCGTCGCGACGAGGGACAACGTGATGCGGTCACCGACCTGTGGTTTGCGATCCCCGTTCGCGAAGTCCGCGAGCTCGAGGAAGCGCAGATCCGCGTGGGCCTGCGGCACGGTGATCGCGCCGCCGTCCGTGGTATCCGGCGGTCGAGTGCTCGCCGCGTCGAACAGCGTGATCTCACTCAGCGCGGCGTCCTCGGTCGTCCCGGGTGTCACGGTCAGCGTCACGCGCGCGAGACCGAAGTCGTCGGTTGCGGCCCAGCGGAGGGGCAGTTTGGCGTTCGTCGTCGTGGCTTGCAGGCTCGCCCCCGGAGAAAAGACGCGGATACGAGGCTTTTCGTCGGGGATCGGGACGACGCTGTAGTGACTCGGGCTCAGCTCGGAGAGGCCGTTCTCCGCGACGAGGCGTAGCCGGTAGCGATCCGCCTTCTCGGGCATCGTGAACCGGGCGACGTGAATGTGGGTCTCGACGTCGCTTCCGCCGGCCCCGCGCGAACCGGCTTCGAGGTCGGGTTCGGCCTTGGCTTCGACTTCGACGTCGGACTCCTGGAATGCCAGCACCGCCGAGCTGAGCGCCGTCGTGGCTCGGAACCGCACGGTGATCGCGCTTCCCGGCAGTGCCTCGATCAAGCCGCCCTCGCGTTCGATGCGCGGACGCTTCGTATACGCTGGCGGTTCGATGATCGACACGAGTTCGGTCGCAGCCGGAGGCACGAGGATTTCGACGATTGCGTGTCGCGTCCCCGTATCGTCGCCACCACGGGCGTAGACCTCGAAGGGCTCGAGCGTCCGACGCACGATCGTTCGAAATCTCACGTCACCCCGTCGCGACATCGGTAAGGCGAACTCGCTGCCATCCGCGGCGACCGTGACGAGTTCGACGAGGTTCGGCACGACCCCCTCGACGAGGACGTTGAGTGGCAGTTCCGCACCGCGCGCGAGTTGGACGCGAATCGGCTGATCCTCGTCCGGCGACGCGACGACTCTGTAGTTTCCCTGGTCCGCAGGCACTTCGAGCGTCAAGAACGTCTCGCGCGGATAGTCCCGTTCGATGCCGAGCAGACGCACGCACCACACGCCGAAACTCTGCGGTGACAGTCCTGCGACGATTCCGAAGAGCACTGCCACTCCGGCAGCGATCGACCACACGCGAACGGTGCGTTCGTTCCGGATCACGCTCGTGCCATCGATCGAGCGCACGCGTTCGGCGGCCGCGTCCTGTACGCGCCGGATCAGCTCCGGAGAATCGCCGCGCGATGTGGCCGGGTCGAGCTGCACGGCCGACACGAGTTCTTGGTGCAGGTCCTCATGGTTGCGCTCGATGAGGAGCGCGATGTCGGTGCGCGTCAGGGGACGAGCGAGCGGATAGGCGAGACGTCTGCGGATTCCGCGGTAGAGGGCGATCGCGATTCCTGCCAGCAGGATGAGGCGCGGGACACGCGGAAGTTCGAGTCCGCGATCGAGAAGGTAGTGAACGAGGAACAGCGCGAGCACCGCTGCCACGACGTAACCGAGTCCGTGTACGAAGAAGCGCCGACGCACTCGACCCTTGAGGTCGTCGAGCGCAGCGGAGATCTGCGGAGGAATCGTGGTATCCGGAGTCGACATCCTCGTCCTGTTCAGCGTTGGAAGATCGGCAAGTACTGGAACGGGATCGCGAGAATCAAAGTCGCCACGGCAGTCGCGAACGACGTGCCCGGACCGACTTCACAGCTCCAGGAGCCATCACTTGCCTGGCGATCCGTCAAGAAGTCCGCGATGCCGGTCGTGCGTCCCGAACCGAAGTAGTAGTCCTTCCATCGACGACCGCCGGCGATGTAGAAGGCCTGCACAGCGTAATAGTTCCCGTAGTAGAAGAAGTAGTGGCTCTCGAACGTGCGGTTGTACTCCTCTTGGTTCTCGAGCATGAAGTCGAGACCTCGATCGATCAGCGGGTCCTCGTACACGCCGGCGCCGAAGAGCGTGGTCACCCCGGCTGCCGTCAATGCGAAGCTCGCGCGTGCGTCGGGTCGCTTCTGGTACTTGAAGACGCCCGTGTTGAAGACCCCCAGCTGACGATTGCGGAAGGTGCGCCAGTACTCGTTCTCGCGCTGGTTGCGCGCGCTCTCGCGCACGTACTTGACGGCATCCGCGATCACGTTCTTGGGCACGAACACGCCTGCGTTGCGCGATGCACGCAACGCCATCACCTGGCAAACGGTGATCGACATGTCCGATTCTTGTGCGAACGGCTTGTAGCGCCATCCACCTTCACGATTCTGACTGTCCGCGATGAGTTGAACGCTGCGGCCGAGGGCGTCACGGAGGTCCTTCGACTTGGTCATGCCGTAGACCTCGGCGAGCGCGAGGGTGGCGAACGCATGGCTGTACATGCGCGAGCCCTGTGCCGTCATGTACCCGTTCTCTTGGCTCGACGAGATCAGGTAGCGCGCGGCGCGTTCCACATGGTCGCCGTACTTGCCACGGCCGGGAACTTCACCGCACGCGAGAAACGCCATGAGTCCGAGCGCGGTGATCCCGACGTGTTCCTTGTCGGGTGCCGTGACGCGATAGTTGGCGTTGACCTTGTATCCGACGTCACCGGCCCAGAAACCCGCCTTGGATTGATTCGAAGCGAGCCATGCGAGTCCACGCCGGGTCGCGGACTCCACGCGAGCGTCGACCTCGGGAGTCTGGGTGCGATAGACGGTGTCGCGGTCCTTCGGCTCTTCTTGCGCTCGCAGTCCAGACGTGAAGCTCGAAGCACCGAGTGCGAGCGCGACTCCGAGTCTGCGTACGATCTGGATGTTCATCGTTCTGCCTCCTGCTCCTTTACACGCTTCTTCGGTGGTCAACGCTTCTTCGGTGGGGCGGTCTTGCCGGAACTCTCAGCGTCCTTCGAATCCTCGGACTCGATCTTAGCGCCGAACAACCACGCGTTGTTTCGAGTTCGGACGAGGAGCATGCCGTTCCATACGTCGACTTCGACCGGCTCGAGCCAATCGATCGAGCGAATCGGGGGATCGAGCAGGGTTGCGTCGCGATTCGAGAACCGCAGCAACCGACCGATACGACCTCGTCGACCGCCGGTCGATTCCGGAACCGTCATCACCAGCTCTCTCGGACCGAACGCCGGAGCCGGGAAATCGGCGGCAACCGGGAGTGCGAGCACGCGTGTCGGCAGATCGATTCCCCACGAATCCATGCCTTGGCGAGTGTCGATGTAACTCAGACGAGCGCGACTCTGATCGTCCTCGCCGATGACGAGTGTCGGTCCAGCCGCCGTCTTCGCGTCGGTCCCGTAGCTCGAGCCGGCCAGGTCGGCGGCACGTCCACATTCGACGCGATGCAAGAGTTTGCCGGTCGCGGCGTCGATCCGCAGCAGTCGTCCGGGCATCTGCGTTTGGAACGCGGTCGTCAACAGGATCTCGGGACCGCGTACGACGAACGTGTCGTAGTTCGCCGCATCGCTCGACGGCAAGAACCACCGCCGGCGCAGGCCTTCTTTCGTCCGTTGCCAGCAGTAGAGCCCACTGTCGCTCTCGAGCATCGCGGCTTCGAAACTGACGAGCACGTAGAGCGAATCGCCAACGACTCGCACGTGTCGACTTCGAGGAGGTTGGTGGATTCTCGGTGCGTCCCTGCCATCGAAGACGAGCGTCTCGTCGATGCTCGTGAGGGGATTCAAGAGCTGCATGCGCCAGGTGTCGTTGTGCTCTCGAGCAAATCGGAGCGTCTGGCCGAGCACCATCATGGGTTGACGATTCTCCAGCGCGATCGAATACACGATTCCGCCGGTCAATGGCTCGATTCCGACGAGTGTGAATCCCTCGCGACTGAAGTCGATGCTTCCTGCGACCAAGCCGAAGATGCCGTTCTCGAGACATCGACCGGTGACGAAGCCATTCTGATTTTGCGTGCCGACTTCGCTGGCAGAGCGTGACCAAAGGACGTTGCCCCGCGTCAACGAAATGCCGCGAATACGCGTCTCCTCCGGCAGTACGAGTACGTCGCCGTAGATCGCGCCTTCGAGATCGCGCATCGGGTGGTCGTACTCGAGAGTCCAGAGCGGAGTCTCGTTCTCGATGCGAGGCTGTTCGCTCCCGGTTCGACGTTGGCCGATCGTTGGCGCAAAGGCTGACAGGGAGCGGTCCGCCCACAACAAGAGAGGAAGATCTCGTGCCGTTCCTCGGTCGAATCCCTCGACGCGACTGACGGCGAGGCTGCGTCCCCATTCGGCGGTGCCGAGGTTCGGAGCATGTTGGAGCAAAGTGTCGAGGTCGCCGCGCAGGTCCTCCGTGATCGTGCTCGAAGTGACGGTCGGAATGGTCGTAGTCGCCGAAGCTTCGAACGCCGCGGCGAGCACTCGATTGCCGCGCTCGCGCGCTGCCGTAGCGAGTGCACGCAAGAGATCGACCGGCACGGTCGTCATGCGGCTTCGGCCGATTCGGTACGCCTCGAGCGCCGCATTCAGATCGCCCTGCTCGCCAGCGAGCACCGCGAGTCGCACGAGCGCGTCCCTCGCGGCGCTGCTGGTCGGATACTGCTCGAGTACGACCTGGAGCTTGCCCTTGTCCTTGTCGGCACTCGCGAGGAGGGCGCGCGCCTCCTTCTCGTACGGGGCGTAGATCGTGTCTCCGAAGCGCTCTTCGAGCGCGGTGATCTGACGGATCGCGAAGTTGCGGCCGGTGTCGTCCTCGTCACTGCTGCCCGGCAGACGCGCGTCTCCGTACTCCACGAGAATGCGACGCAGAAGAGCGAGACGACCGGTTCCTGCCGTGTCCGTTGCCTCGAGATTCGCGTATCGGCGGATGAGCACGAACAGCCCGACTCGCGAGCGCGCAGCGCCACCGAACGCATAGACACTCGTGCCGTGCTCGCGCTCGAGGCGATCGAGGATCCTCTCGCGAACCTCGGGTTCGGTCGCGGCGTCGTCGTAGACTTCGATCGAGAGCCGAATGAGGTCGTTTTCGTCGAGCGCGCCGGCCCGCCACAACTCGCGAGCGATGGCCATCGCTTCGTTACGGTGCCGTTTTGCCTCCTCGGTTCGTCCGAGGTCGCGCGCCACGCGTGCAAGCTGGCGGAGCTTGCGATAGAGACCGGCCTTCGCTCGCAGCGCGATCGGCAGCGAGCCCCCGGCGGCACCGTCGCTCGATTTGGCGATCAGATCGCGGAAGCGAGCGACGGCCGCTTCGAGTTGGGTGATGCTCGGATGGGGACGCGCCGCCAAGAGTTCCGCATAGAACAGCGCGGGGGCGAGATCGTCGCTCGCGGCCTCCATCGCTTGCCGAGCTCGGGCGAGAAGCGCATCGATGTCGTAGTACGCGGAAACCGACTGTGGCCCCGTCGTGACGAGAATGCCGCCCTGGGACAACAGATTCCCCAGCTCGATGTGCGGAGCCTTGAGGCTCGGGGCGTCGGAGATCTTCCCATCGAGATCGAGCACGACGAGCCCGCCGGAGACCGACGAGAAATAGACGAAGTTCTCGGTCAACAACGGGCGAGGAATCGATCGTGCATCGTCCGGAGTCGCCATTCCGAGGGCTTCGGGAGACGCGACGAGGCGAGCACTTCCGCCTTCGATCGCGACGCGTACGAGGGCTTGCCCGGCGAACCATGCCTGCCCATCGACGACCCCGAGGAACCAGCGGAGGTCGTACGGAAACGACCGAGTCGTGCGATCCGGATAATCGTGCGCGAGTTCCCACAGGATCCGTCCGTCTTCTGCGTCGAGGCACAACGCGGACGGCGAGTCGGTCGGAGTCATGATGACGCGTCCGTCGACGGCCACCGGAGGGTTGTTGGCCCAAGCGAGCTCGCGCAACAACGGTCGCATACGCGACTGTGGAATCGAGATGATCGGGTACGAGCGCAGCCAACGAAGCGAGCCATCGTCGACCCGCGCGCTGAAGCAAAGACCGAGGTTCGTGGCCCCGAAGATGCAGCCGTTCTCGTAACAGAGCGGAGCCGATGCGAACTCGTTGCTCCGGTTGCCGAACATGTTGACCTCGGTCTGCGAACTGCAAACGAGAGTCTTCCATGACAGCCTGCCGGTGCGCAGATCGAACGCCGACAGATAGAGCGCGATCGTGCCGATCTGACTGTGCGTCAGAACGTAGACGGTGTCGTCGACGACCAATGGGGGTCCGCTGACGTCGAGGGGTAGGCCGCTCAAGTCCTCGCGAACCCGATCCTCTTCGTAGTGGGTCCACAGGAGACGCCCGGTTGCGGTCTCGAACGCATGTAGGCGTCGCACCGGCAGCCGTCGCATGATCGGAATCTGCTGGAAGTTGTGATTCTCCTTCGCGACCTCCGGAATGATCGGCACTTGCAGCGGTGCGACGACGACCCCGTGCGCGAACGAACTCGAATGCGCGAAATCACTACTGAGGCTCGTCAGGAAGTTCTGCTGCTCGCTACGCGATCGAACTTCGCGGATGTAATCCATCGACTCCCAGGAGTCGCCCTGGGCGCCACGGAGCAAGTCGATGCCGTAGAGGCGTGTCCCCGTGTTGACGAACACGCGCCTTCCGTCGCAAGTCGAGAAGAGATTCTGCGGATAGCGTTCGATGTCGAGATGCTCGATCGCGGTCGTCCAGCCGGTTTCCCGGAGGTCGATCGGGTCGGTCGGGCGGCGCAGGCCCGACAAGCCGCCGCCGTATGCGGCCCAAGGACGTTCCTCCAGGTGTCGCAACGACTCCGTCACCGTGGTCACGAACGCGTCGCGAGACAGCGATCGTCCACCGAGTTCGAGGTCGCCGCCTGGCAGTACGTTCGAACTCGTCGGCAGGCCTTCGACGGTTCTTCCGAGGAAGCGACGCACGGAGATTTGGGGCGTGATTCGCGCGCGTGCCACGAGATCGTACTCGCGGAGTGCACGTAGTGTGCGCCCGCCTTCGAGGAAGATGTCTCCGGCGAGCAGTCGCGCATCGAGTGCCGAACGGCTGGCGGGGTAACGCAATGCGACGCGTGCGACTTCCTCGGCGTCTCGCCGTTCGAGGAGGCCAGCGAGCCTCGGTGCCGCCTCGGTTTCGGCGATGCGCTCGTAGACCGTTCGGGCCTCGCCGTCGAGGCGTTCGAGGACGCTCCGCGCAGCTTCGCGCAGTCCGATCCAGTGGCCGGGATGCTCTTCGAACACGGCGCTCGGCGATGCTTGCAAGACGTCACGCAAGAGTTCGATGGCGGCGAGATTTTCGCCCGCGCGCAGCTTCTTGCGCGCGTCTTGCAGATCGAACTCCCGATTGTCGTCTCGGATCAGACTGTAGAGTCCGTCCGTCGTGATCTGTGCCGGCAGCAACGACGACGTCACCATCGACGCGGTCCACACTGCTGTCAGGCCGAGTGCGAACGCAGCCTTGCCAGTGCCCGATCGGGACGACTTCGACGTGCGGCGAAGATTCATACGAGTCGCCACTTCTTGCGCAGAATCCACTCCGCGGTCAGCAGCGCGAGCACGAGCAGGAGGGTCCACGCCTGGTCCCAGACTTCGCGCATCTTGCGATCCACGATCTTCATCCCCGCGCCACGACCCTCGAATCCTTCGAGCAGGTCCGCGGCAGCGTGGAGGGGCACGTACTTGCCCTTGCCGGCTGCAGCCAGTTCGATCATCCCGGCTTCGTCGAGGCTCGTTTCTTCGAGCTCGCGCTTCGGGACGGTCGTGATGATGTCGCGCCGTGCGAGCGGTCGACCCGAAGGGTCCGCATCTCGGTAGTAGAGAAGCGACGACACGCCGGGCTCCTCGATGCTGAGCGTGCCTTCGAACCGGCCCGGCTGCCCCTGCAATCGTTGGAGCGTGATGGATTGGAGATCGCCGGTCGCGGTGCGCACGTGGAGGCGCGCTTCGTCGTCGAGGACGGGGTTGTAGTCCTCGTCGAGTAGTTGCAGGTCGACCTGCACGCGCTCGCCGAGTTCGATCTGTTCGCGGTCGATCGTCAACACGACGCGATCGTCGAGGCGCTTGAGCTTGTTCTCGGCGAGACTCCGCACGACGTTGCGCCAGAAGCGATCGATGTATTTGACACCGTAGAAGCGACGCCAGCGCCAGGTCTCGTCGAACGCCGCGAACAGCACCTTGCCCTTCGGGTAGGGGGAGGTCGCCAGGAGGATGCGGCGCCCGTACTTGTTCTGGTCACGGGGATGTCGCAGCAAGACCTGTGCACCGGCTTTGGCGCGCAGCACGGGGTAATACCAAGCCATGCCTGGCAACCCCTCGCTCCAAAGGCGCAGGTTGTCCGCAGGGTCGTCAAGGAAGCGCACGATCGGATCGGGGGCGATCGGGTTCTCGAGCACGGGCCGGAATCTCTCGTCGCTGGCGACCGGCACTTCGGCGTCGGTCAGGTCCCCGAGCACGACTGGTAACAAATCTTCGATGGCGGTTTCGCGATAGGCCTCGGGCATCGCACGTTCACCGGCGATCAGACCGAGTCCGCCACCATGCTCGACGAAACTCTTGATCAGCTCGAGGAACTCCGCGCGCTCTTCCTCCGTCGCGCCGAAGCGCGCTGGCGCGATGTCACCGATCAGAATGACGTGGTAGCCGAAGAGCTCCTTCTTGGTCCGAGGCAGAGCCTTGAGCGGTTCGACACCCTTCGAGGCCTCTTGGCGGAAGCTGCGGGAAGCATCGAACTGATAGGCCTGGTACTCGATGCTCTTGTCGACCCGATCCAGGGCCTGGTACACGTAGCGGTACTCCCACCGCGGCAGGTCCTCGAGAAGCAGCACGCGGATGCGATCCGAGTCGACACGCAAGTAGCGCCGAGTGACGTTGTCACGCGGGTTGTTCTCGCCGGGCACGGGCGGGACCTCGAACGTGAGGAGATAGTCGCCGGGCTCGTCGAAGCTGTACTCGAGCGTCACCTTGCGCGTCTCACCGGCCTCCGGCATCACGATGCCGTCTTCCTGAAGCAGAACGGGAGCGTTGTCCACGCCCGCCGTGGTATCCCCTGCGTCCTGCTTCTTGGCTCGGAATCGAACACTGAACCCGCGTGCTTCGAGGCCGTTCGCACGCACCTCGAGTTCGAACTTCGCGTGTTCGTTCTGGAGGATCTGCTGCGGGCCTGGCGGGCCCGACAACGTCAGGTTGCGATCGCCGCTCGGTTCCCCGACGCCGAGCACGTGCAAGGGCACGTCGACGGCCTGCAGCCTCGAAGCGCCTTCGATCGGTGACAAGCCCTCGTTGTTTCGCCCATCGGTCACGAGGACGACGGCTTCGAGATTGCTGCTGTCGATGCCGTGATTCGTGAGGTGGAGGTCGAGGGTGTCGCCGATGCGCGTCGACGAACCCTTCGCTGCGAGATCGTCGAGGCTCGCGATCAGGTCGCTACGCTCGGAGAAGCGATACCAACGCAGGTCGAAGTTCTCTTCGAGTTGCGTGAGTAGCTCCTTACCGGGGCCCCTCGCTCGCGCTGCGGCTCCGTCGCCGCCGCCGCCGAACAGCTTGGCGACCAGATCGATGCGACGGACGTCGGAGAGATTCGCCGGTGCCGCATCCGCGAGAGCGGAGAGCAAGGCGCTCTTGCGCTCGGGTTCGTACGCTTCTTGTCGGCCCATCGACGCGGAGTCGTCGACGAGGAAGTGGACCTCGGTTCGGACCTTGAGGTTTCGCGTGACCTCGACCGCGGGCCGATACAGCGCGATGAGGATCGCCAGTGCACCCGCGAAACGTAGCGCCGCGAGGACGACCTTCTGGCGGCGACTCAAGCCGTGTTGGCGACGGTAGGACCACCAAACGATGCCGAGGAGTAGCGGGATCACGATCAGTCCCGTGATCCAGGGTGGAGGCGCACCGAGCCAGCGGAGCGAGCTTTCGGTCTCGAGGCTCGTCTCGGCGGCATTCGCGACGTCCTGCGACGCCACGGTGGTGATGGATGCGATCAGCAGCGGAAGTGAGAACCCCATGCGTCACTGCCTCCGTGTGCCGAGGAAGCCCGCGAGTACGCTCTCGCCGAGCACGACGAGAAGTGCGAGGACCATGAAATACCGCCCGAGCTCGGACATGGTCGACTCGGTGGCCGTCCCGAGGTCGAGCTCGAGGTCACTGCGCACGTCGATGCCGGGGAACTCGCGCAGCAAGGCTTCCGTGCCGACGTAGTCGAGCACGCCTTCTGCCGGATCCGGATTGACGGCGAACAGGATCTCGCGTGCCGGCTTGGTCTTGTCCTCGAACTCGACGCCGACTCGGTAGAGCCCCGCGTACGCGGTGCCGTTGAAGGGCGGTGTCTGCCAGCCGTTGGCCTCGTTGCCGTTGGCGGGACCGGTCGGCAGCGGTAGGGGCACGCGTCCGCGATCCGCGGGGCGCGTCACGTAGAGATTCGCCGGCTTGTCCTCGACCCATGCCACGAGTGATTGCCCGACGGAACGGTTGGCGGCGATCGCGGTCTGACGGGCGAGCCAGTGGAAGAGCGAGTGCGTCAGCGGGAAGCGCAGCAGGTCCGTGTCGTCGAGCCGGTTCCACCGATCGGGGCGGAACGAGAGGTTGGACGTCAAGAGCAGACACTGGCCGCGCCCGAGGGTGCGCGACGCGATCAGCGCCGGTCGTCCCTGGGCGTCGCCGCCGACGAGCTCCGCGAGGATCTCGGTGCCTTCGGGGGGGCGTTCGCTGTCGGTCTGCCAGAAGCGATAGACCGGTGTGTGCTCGAGGATCGAGCGTAGTTCGGGGTTCTCGAAGTCGGTGAAGACAGGGTGGTCCGACGCTGCGATCCGCGTCGTGCTGTAGCGACCGCCGCTGTCGACACCGAGCATCGTCGCCGGTCCGGTCATCGTGAGGAGTCGCAGCGGCAACACTCCATCCTGTCCGGCGGTGCCGAACGATCGCAGGTTCCACAGATCGGGTAGCGAATGGGCTCCGGGCGCGATGAGCAAGCCGCCACCGCGTGCGACGAAACTCGCGAGGCGTCCCGCGACGTCCGCACGCGGTGCAGAGACGTCGAAGAGAGCGATGACGTCCTGATCGCGGACGAAGCTCGGATCGCTCTGGAAACGGTCTTCATCGACGAACGAGGTCTCGAAGAGCGTGACCTCGTCGCCACCCGCGCCGCGCGTCGGGTCGAGCACGCTGCGCATCAAGAACGACTCCTGCAAGATGTCGTCCTGTTCGGCGGTCTCACGTCCTTCGACGAACAACACGCGGATGCGATCGCGTACCGTGGCCACGAGAACCCTGCGGTCGTCGAGGGGGAGGCCGTCCTCGCCGATCTCGATCTCGACCGAGTGCATGCCCGGCTCGAGGAACCGGACGACGAACGACACTTCACCCGACTCACCGGTATCGAGTCGAATGCGGCGCACTTGGTCGTTGCTGCCGTCGACGCGCAAGCGCGCGAGCACTTCGCGTGGTTGTGGCCCGCGATGGACGATCTCCGCGTGCACGCGCACGGGAACTCTCGCGACAGCGTTCTCGGGCTCCATGTCGAGGCTCGTGACCTGCGTGTTGGAGACGACTCCACGAGGCGTGACCGGGAAGAAGAAGACCTTGGTCCCGCCGTCGACGAGGTCTTGGCACAAGTCCCGCATGCGCTCGAAGCCCAGCGCTTCGGCGTCGCCCGATCCATTGGACGTCGGAGGATTCGCTGTGCCTGCAGCGTCCGAGACAGGTGCGACAGAGGGGGCCTGGGTCGCGCTGTCCACGATCGCCGGCTCTTCGGCTCTGCCCGAGCTGAGGGCGATGCGATGGAAGTCGGAAAACACGTAGACGCGCGCCGGATCGGGCTCGGCGGCGATCACGCGCTTCGCTTCTTGGATCGCATCGGCGAGCGTCGAGGTGCCGTCGCTGGGTTCTTCGAGTCGAGCGAGCGCTTTCTGCGCCTTCGACGTGTCGAGGTCCGCGGAAACCGGGACGGAGGCGCGTTCGCCGGCATAGATGACCGTCACCTTCTCGCTTCCGCGCTGCCCGATCTGATCGAGCATCGGAACCAGCGCCTGCTTCATGCGGTCGAATGGCCGCTCGGCGGTCGCGAGGCGATATCCCATGCTGTACGACCGATCGATGACGAACACGTGGTGCGTACCCTGCCGTTGGAGCGGATCGACGAGCGTCCCTTGGGTCAGGCGCGGACGTGCGATCGCGAACGCGAGGATGACGGGGATCGCGCAGCGCAGCAGGAGCAGCAGCAGGCTTTCGAGGCGAAGCCGTCGGCGGTTCTGCTTGTAGGCGCGGAGCAGATACTCCATGGCCGCCCACTGCACGCGCTTGTAACGCCGGCGATTGATGATGTGGATGATGAGCGGCACCGTGAACAGTGCCGCGAGCCCGAGCAGACCGGCGTGGAGAAAACTCATGGGACGACGCGCTTATCTGCGCTTCCCCTTGCTCATCGCGGCGCGCTTCGCGAGATAGGTCGTCAGGACGATGTCGAGATGTTGGCGGGTCACGATGCGTTGATAGTCGACACGCATCGCGAGACAACCCCGGCGCATCTGTTGTTCGAAAGCCTGGATCTCCTTCAGGTAGGCATCGCGAAGGGACTTCGGATCCGCGAGCAGTTCGGGCATCGACTCGAGCCCTTCGAACATCGTCATGCGCTCGAAGGGGAACTCGACTTCGTCGTGATCGAGCACGTGGAAGACGAGCACGTCGTGCCCGCGGTGTCGCAAGTGCCGGATGCCGGCGAGGATCGCATCGACATCGTCGAACAGGTCCGAGAAGACGATCACGACGCCGCGCTTCGTGATGCGGTTCGCCATCTCGTGCAAGATCGCGGCGATCTTCGTCTTGCCGGTGGGCTTGGCTTCTTCGAGCCGATGGAGGATCGATCCGAGCTGCGCACGGCTGTTGCTCGGCACGAGCTGACTCGTGATCGCTTCGTCGAACAGCGTCAGGCTGACCGCGTCGCTCTGCTGTTGGATCAAGAACGCGAGGGATGCGGCGCACGTCGCGGCGTAGTCGAACTTGCTCCGCTCCTCGCCGTACGCCATCGACTCGCTCTGGTCGACGAAGAGATGCGCCTTGACGTTGGTCTCTTCCTCGAACTCCTTGATGTAGATGCGGTCGCTCTTGGCGTAGACCTTCCAGTCGACGAAGCGGATGTCGTCTCCCGGTACGTATTCGCGGTGTTGCGCGAACTCGACCGAGAAGCCGCGGTACGGCGACTCGTGCATGCCCGACACGAAGCCTTCGACCACGAGTCGGGCACGCAACTCGAGCTTCTTGATCGAGTCGAGGACCTTCGGGTCGAGGTAGCTTCGGGGATCGCGTTCGGCGAGTTCGGCCAAGTCGGTTCTCCTGCTTGAGTGCGCGTTACTTCAGGACGCCGGGGAGCTTGCCGTCACTGAGGGCGGCACTCGCGTTGGGGTCGATCGTCTCGACGAGTCGGTCGATGACGTGGTCCGGCGTGATGCCCTCGGCCTCGGCGCTGAAGTTCGTGATGATGCGGTGACGGAGCACCGGGTGGACGACCGCCTTCACGTCGTCGGCGGCGACGTGGAAGCGACCCGAGAGCACGGCCTTGGCCTTGGCCGCGAGGACCAGATACTGGCTCGCGCGCGGACCTGCGCCCCAGCTCAGGAGCTCTTTGATGAAGCCCGGCGCTTCATTGCCGGTCAGTCGGGTCGCGCGCGTGAGGCGCATGATGTAGTCGAGCACTTGGTCGGCGACCGGTACCTTGCGAACGATCGCCTGCAGATCCGCGATGTCCTTCGCGTCGATGCAGGGCGAGAGGTCCACGCTCGTGTCCTCGGTCGTGCGCCGAAGGATCTCGCGCTCTTCGTCGAAGGTCGGATAGTCGACCTTGATCATGAACATGAAGCGGTCGAGCTGCGCCTCGGGAAGTGGATAGGTGCCTTCCTGCTCAATGGGATTCTGCGTGGCAAACACGTGGAAGGGCGGTGCGAGCGGATAGGTGTGGCCGCC
>JAGQQW010000081.1 GCA_020426005.1 Planctomycetota bacterium
AAAGAAGAGTACCTCGTGCTGCAGCGCAGCACGTTGCTCTTCGACAAGGTCTTCTTCCGCGGGATTCCGTCCGCGTGGCCCGAGATCACGAAGGAAGCGATCATCGCGAGTGGCGGCGAGAACGGGCAGGACTTCTTCCGCAAGTTCGAGGAGAACGTCAAGGAAGGTCAGGACGTTCCTGCCCTGTGGCTGCAGATCTGCCGCCAGTGGGTCATCGGCAAGATGCAGGAATGGTCGGACATCAAGTACGCGTCCGACGGTCTCGATCCCTCGATCGTGATCTCGGTCAACGGCAAGGAGTGGAAGACGGCCGAAGCCGCCCGCGCGCTCGCTCTCAAGGTCAAGCCCGAAGACCGCATCCGTGCGTTGACGGACATCGCGCTGCAGACGGCGCTGCGTCAAGAGCTGCAGAAGAGCGGTCACTGGCTCGACGACACGCAGTTCGCGACGGAGTTCGCCGAGTATCGCGAGCCGTACGATAAGACGCCGTTCACGGTCAAGGTCCTCGCGCTCACCTTCAAGGGCTACCCGTCCTTCGAGGTCTACAAGGCGCGTTGGCGCCTCGAACGGTCCTACGAGCACATGATCGCCAAGGAGATCAACGACGACAATCTCAAGGCGCACCTCGAGAAGGCCAAGGACTTCCTCGCCGACGGTCGTGCGTCCGCGAAGATCATCCGCATCCCCGCGTTCGATGACGCCAATGGAACCTGGTTCCAGAATGGCTTCGAGAAGGCTCGTGCCCAGGCCGACAAGGTCATGGCGATGATCGAGTCCAAGGAACTCGACTTCGACGCCGCGATGAAGGAATACTCGAAGTGGCCTGAGCACCAACCGGACCAGGGCACGCTGAACAACAAGTCGCTCAACGAACTCCGGACCGAGCTCAAGGAGAACGAATACACCGACTTCGTCCAGGGCTACTCGGTCGCATCGACGCTGTTCTTCGACGTCGAAGCCGGCAATGCGATCGGCCCGATTCGCGGCCAAGAGGGCTACTACATCGCGCTCAAGACGGCGATGTCGCCCGCGATGGGAGTCATGTCGCTCGACGACAAGAACCAGCGGGACCTCGTGCGGCAGGACTACCTGAGCTCGCGCTTCCTCAAGTGGGCCGGCGAAGTCGCCGGACGCACCAACGTCCAGTGACCCTGCGCGGTCGAGGAGGACCGGGCGTGCGTCGAGCGGGTGTTCGCATTCGACCGTGCCCGGGGAGGGGAGTCGGCGACGTGAGTCGTCGGACTTGACACTCTCCGGGGAGGGGACGACCGGGCGCACGGCATCCGGGATGCCGGTCGAGCCGGGATCTGCCGGGAGCGCGAGCATGGCCTCTGCGCCACCGGCGCCGTCGAAGAGCGAGACGGGTATCCTCGTCCTCTTCCAGCATCTCGGACGATCGCTGTCCAAGCACAAGCTGCTGGTCGCGGCGATCCTCGTCCTCGGAGTCCTGCAAGCCGCGCTCCTCAAGGCGCCGCTCATCTTGATCGGCAAGGTCGTTCGGGATCTCTTCCCGCGCACGTCCACCGTTCCCGCAGATCCACGTGCGACGGCGCTCGACGCCGTGCAAACGAACCTCTTCGAATGGACGGGGCTCGCGCACTGGATGCCCGGCGCAGGTCTCGCACAGACGGCTGCGCTCGTCGCGATCCTCGCCGTGCTCGGCTCGCTCACCGTCTACGGCTTCCGCATGTGCGCCAATCTCGCGACCGTGCGCGTCGTCGTCGACATGCGCAATGCGATTTGCGAGCACCTCATGCACCTCAGCCTGCGCTTCTTCGCGAAGCAGCGCAGCGGCGACTTGATCTCGACCGTCAGCAACGACACCGCGACGATCCAGCGCTCGTTCACGCTCTTCCTCGAGAACGCCTACATCGAACCACTGATGATCGTGTCCAACGCGGTCATCGCCGGGATGATCATCCCATGGCTCTTCTGGGTCGTGATCGGACTCGCGGTCGTTCTGGCGATCCCGATGATGAGCTTCGGTCGACGTGTGCAGAAGGGCTCGCGCAAGAGCCTCCACGCGCTCGGTCGTGCGACCGACACGATGAGCCAGATGTTCCAGGGCTTTCGCACCGTCAAGGCGTTCCAACTCGAGAAGCGCGAACTCGAGGAGTTCGACAAGGACAACCAGAACTTCCTCAAGCGAACGATGCGGATGGTTCAGGCGAAGACTGTTTCGCAGTCGCTCCTGTACTTGCTCTACATGCTCGGATTCGCGGGGATGTTGGTCGCGCTCCATCACATCGTCAGCCGCGATGAACTCCAGCAGATCGGCGAAGCCCAGGTCATGACGGCGATCGCGGCGATCGGCACGACGTACACACACGTCAAGCGCACCGCCCGCACCTACAACATGATCAAGGAGTCGCAGGGCGCCATGGACCGCATCGCGGTCCACCTCGACGCGAAGAGCGAGATCGTCGATCGGGTGGGGGCGACCGTCCTCGATGATCCACGCGGTGAGGTCGTCTTCGACAACGTTTCGTTCGCCTACGACGCCGACACCGTCATCGACCGGTTGAGTCTGCGCGTCGAGCCGGGCCAAAAGGTCGCGTTCGTCGGACCGAGCGGTTCCGGGAAGTCCACGCTGCTCAATCTCCTGACGCGCTTCTACGATCCGACGGGTGGCCGCATCCTGATCGACGGGCACGATCTGCGCGACCTCGCGCTCGCGAGCTACCTGCGCCACGTCGCGACCGTCGATCAGCAACCGTTCCTCTTCAACACGTCGATCCGCGAGAACATCCTTCTCGGTCGGGCCGGCGCGAGCGATACCGAGATGCTCGAGGCCGCACGCGCAGCGCTGGTCGACGAGTTCGTCGATGGTCTCGACGAGGGGTACGACACGGGCGTCCACGAGCGCGGTTCGCGGCTGTCGGGTGGGCAGCTCCAGCGGATCACGATTGCCCGCGCGATCCTCAGGGACCCGACGTTCTTGTTGCTCGACGAAGCGACGAGCGCCCTCGATTCGGAGTCCGAGCGCGGCGTGCAGGAAGCGCTCGACAACCTCATGGTCGGTCGCACGTCGTTCATCGTCGCCCACCGGCTGTCGACGGTTCGCCATGTCGACCGCATCCACGTCCTCGAGAAGGGACGGATCGTCGAGAGCGGTTCGCACGACGAACTCGTCGCGCTCGGCGGTGCCTACAAGCGATTGCTCGACATGCAGTCGAGCCTTTGAGCGCGAGCGCTGCCCGCGATCAGCCCACGAGCACTACGGCGACGACGCTCACAACCTCGCTGTCCGTGGCGCGCACGCCCTCGAACGTCTTTCCTTTGACGTTGACGCGATCGATGGGAAGCGCCACGAGCTTCGCGATCGCGGCACGGATCTCGGCGCGCCGCGGTGCGATCTTCGGTCGGTCGCACTGGATCGCGATGTCGATCGACAGCGGAGCGAGTCGCGCGAGCTGGAGTCGGCGGCACGCTTCGGCGACGAAGTCGGCTGATGGGCGGTCGCGATTCGATTCTTGATCGTCGGGGAACAAGGTTCCGAGATCGTCGAGCCCGGCAGCACCGAGCAAGGCGTCCGTGACGGCGTGCAGCACCGCGTCGCCGTCCGAGTGTCCATCCGGGCCGACGGGGCATTCGTCGAAGACGATGCCGCCGAGGATGCACGTGCGTCCTGGCGTCAAGCGATGGAGATCCGTACCGAGGCCGATGCGCGGTACGCCTTCGAAGTCGCGTGGGCTCGTCATGTTGGGCTCGTGATGAAGAGGAACCGGTTGGAGAACGTGCGAGTCAAGGCGCGGCTACTCGTCGAGCAAGGACGCGAGCGCGGGGAGAACCAGTTCGTCCTCGGGATATGTGATCTTGATGTTCGTGCTCGGGGATTCGATGGCGACGACCGGGATCCCGCAGGCTTCGGCGAGCCCGGCCTCGTCGGTGCCTTCGATGGCGTGCGTTCGAGCGTGTGCGAGCATCGCCTCGAAAGCGTCACGGCGGAACACCTGTGGAGTCGCCGCATGAAACACGGCGTCGCGTTCGATCGTCCGGACGACGCGTCCAGACTCGACGCGCTTGAGCGTGTCGCGCGCGCGATGCCCGAGGATCGCTCCGCCGTGTTCCGCCGCTTCCTCGAGTGCCGTGATCGTGGCGTCGAGGCAGAAGAACGGCCGCGCCGCGTCGTGCACGAGCACCAGTTCTGCGTCGATGGTCGCTGCGGCCTCGAACGCGAGCCTGCAGGATTCTTGGCGTGTCGCGCCACCGAGGGTCGTCGCGACGACGTTCGCTGATTCGAACTCTCGACGGACGGCGGGTACGCGCGCCGCAATCGACTCTTCGTCCGTCGCGAGGATCGTTCCGCGATGCCCGGCGAGTCGAGCGAGTCGCCGCGCGCTCCAAACCACGACGGGGGCGCCACCCAGTTCGTACCAAGTCTTGGGCAAGGACTTCGCGAACCTCGTGCTCCGTCCAGCAGCGAGCAGAAGGGCGACGAATGTGCGAGAACCCATGACGACGACGATCGTAGCCCGCTTCGACGCGACTCTCTATGATGCGGCCGTCATGAGGGTGTTGGGAATCGACCCGGGGACGCGAGTCTGCGGCTATGCGTGCATCGAATGCGCGCCGCGCCGTGTGCGCACGGCGCCGAACGAAACGGGTGTTCGCATTCGCAATGCAGTTCGCGCGGGGAGCACGGCTCGGCCGCACCTCGTCGCCGCCGGTGCCATCGATCTCGGATCTTCGAAGCGGCCGCTCGCCGAGCGACTCGTCAAGCTCGCGGACGCGATCGACGATTGTGTCGAACGGTTCACGCCGGAGTGCATCGCGCTCGAAGAAGCCTTCTTCGGCAAGAGTGTGCAATCGGCGCTGCGGCTCGGCGAAGCGCGCGGCGTCGTGCTCTTGGCGGCAGCGCGACGTTCGCTTCCGATTCATCAATATGCGCCCGCGACGATCAAGCTGCGCGTCGCAGGCCACGGCGCAGCGACCAAAGACGCGCTCGCGCGCATGGTCGGTCGGGCGATTTCGGTTTCCGTCGACGAGTTTCCGGCGGACGTCAGTGATGCCACCGCCATCGCACTCTGTCATGCGTGGAGCGGAACCCAGTCGTGGTGACCTGTCTTCACGGTCCGAAGCGATCCGGTGTTGCCGGATGCATTGTGGGCACAATCAGAAAAATGCTTGACGCGCTGGATTGCGGTTGCGCTAATCGATTCGCTTCCAGATCGAGAATCCTTCAGCCAAAGGGGCTAGCAAGCGGTACGGAGCGCGAAGAACCAGGCGTCTCCGAACTTCAGGACTGAGGAAAGGTGGGTGTGTCGCCCTGGCGGCACGAACGAACAACTCGACGTGCTCTTCGACGGAAGAGCCTCCTCGAGGGCGAGTATCCCTTCGGATGCTCGTGATGATGCCATGATCTCAGGTCCGACGAATCCGCATCCGCGGACGATCCTTCAAGCACTGCTCGAAAGCGGCTCCGAGGCGGGGGCGACCCCGACCATCGAGAGTGGCCTGCGCCTCCTCGAACGCGATGTGCGAGTCGGCGAAGACCTGCGTGTCGACTTCCTCGCTCGCGACGCGGTTGGGACGCCCGTTCTGCTCGTTGCCGTCGATGCCGAGGATGAGTCCTGGGCGCCGTTGCACCTCGCGGACTTGCAGCTCTGGTTCCAAGAAAACGCCTACTTGCTCGAGCAGGCTGTGTCCGACCGCGAAGCGACGCAAGGCCTGACGTGGACCGAGGGTTTCCGCATGATCGTCGTGGCCCTCGACGTCCCGCCGCGCTTCTACAGGCGACTCGAACTCCTTCGCGGAATCGACCTCGACGTCTACGAACTGCGTTCGGTCTTCGTGCGCGGCGAGACGAGGTGGTTCCTACGTGGAGTCGCGCCGTGGATCTCGATGGAAGAGGCGTCCCTCGCGACCGTTCCCACGGGGCTCGCGGATCCGGAACTCGGCGAACTCGCCGGCCGCTTGCTGGAACGAGCGACGTCGCTCGACAGTGGAGTCGAGATTCGCGGCGATCGCTACGAACGCGAACTCCGGTATCAAGGTCAGTCCTTGCTGAGTCTCGAAGTTCGCAATGACGGCCTGCGAGCACGCCTTCCGCACAACGGCGACGTGCTCTGTGTTCGCACGCAAAGCGACGTCGAACGCGTGCTGGACTCCTGTCTACGCGCGATCCTCGCGCAGCCGGTCCGCAGCATGTCCGCGGATCCCGCGCCGGATCGCGCCGCGGACGTGGGGCGTGACTGCCGCGCCGCGATGCAACCGATCACGCGTGGCCAGTTCGGGCCACGAATCGTCACTGGCCCACGGCTCTCCGAAGCCGAAGTCTCTGCCATTTGCGGAAGCCCGATTTCCGAGTCGCCACTGGGCGCGGCGTCGGGCACGCACCCGACGACGTCGGGCTGATCGAACAGAGCCTTCCTTGGAGAGTCACGTACTTCGACCGTTCATGGGTGGACTACACCGAAGTCTTCGAGGGGGATTCGATGGGAACGGCACATTCGACAGAAGAAGAACCACGCGGCACGTTCTTGCATCGCATCGCGCGTCGCTCGCGTTCACTCGCATTCTTGCGGCGCACGGTTCCGACGACGCTCGCGTGCGCGAGCGGTAAAGGGGGGACGGGAAAGAGCTTCGTCGCTGCGAACCTCGCGACGGCATTCGCCGCGCGCGTCGGACGGTGCGCGATGATGGATGCCGACTTCGGCCTCGGGAATGGGCATCTCTACCTCGGCCTCCGGCCGCGCCTCACGTTGCAACATTGGTTCGAGCGGCGTGCGACTCTCGAGGACCTCGTGCTCGAGTCGAGTTTCGGCGTCGATCTGATCCCTGCGGGTTCGGGGTTGCCGCGGCTCGCGGAGATGCCGACCGAAGAGCTCGTGCGCCTCGCTGCGGATCTGCCGCGAGCCATCGGGCAACAGAAGACCTTGATCCTCGATGCGGCTGCAGGCGTCTCTACGCAGACGTTGCGCATCGTCGGGTCGGCGGATCGCATCCTGCTCGTCGTGACTCCGGACCTGAGCGCGTTGACCGACGGTTATGCACTCGCGAAGTGTCTATGGTTGCGTGACCGGGATCTCGTGGTCGACGTCGTCGTCAACAAGTCGACGGAGGATGCCGGCAAGCGTGCGTTCGATCGACTCGAGGACGTAGCGGGTCGGTTCCTCGATCTGCCGCTGCACTACTTGGGTTCTGTTCCGAACGACCCCGCCGCCGAGCGCGCACTTCGCAAACAACGCCCGCTCGTGCTGTCCGAGCCGGATTCGCCTGCCGCGATCGCGCTCGTCGCGCTCGCGGATCGCATTGCCGGTCGACTCGCGACGCAGCGACGAGCAGGTCGTTTCTTCGAGCGACTCGCCGTGCGCTGAGGCGCCCCCGGGCCTCGATTCGTTCAGAACCGCGCTCGTTTTTCGCGCGGGAATCGCATTCGTGACGAGTCGGCATCGGTGGGCGATGCTCCTCGACATTCTCGGAGGCTCACGATGCGAAGGACAGGAGCGCGTGCGGCGCGAACGGCCGTACTCGACCGTCGCTTTCGACGGATGGCCGCGGCTCTGTTGTCGTTCTCGTTGTTGCGACTTGCCTACCATCGAGCGCCCGCGGATTGCGGCGTGCCCACGCACCATCGCGGACGAATCGTGGCGCGAGTCGAGGACCCGAGGCGGTGGACTGAGGCAGAACTCGAGCTCGTGCCCGGAGTGGGGGCTTCGAGCGCGAAGGCGATTGCCAGTCGCTTGCGGGAACTCCCGGAGGACGCGCCGGACTTGAGGTGCCTCGAGGAGATCGACGGTGTCGGTCCCACGATGCGTCACGCGCTCGAAGTCGGGGTGCGGTTCTTCGAGCGTCGCGGGACTCGCGCTTCCCATTGCAGTCAGGCGCCTCGCGCTCGATGATCCTCGCATGCAACTCGACGCCGCCGCCGTGAAGGAGGCCGTTCGCCGTGCCCTCACCGAAGATCTCGAGGACCGTGGAGATCTCACCGCAAACGCGGTCATTTCCGAGGACTGTCGTGGCTCTGCCTACATCGTCGCCAAAGAACCCGGTGTCCTCGCCGGGATCGACTGTGCGATCCATGCGTGCCTGACGCTCGATCCCGAGTGCGAGATCGTGGAAGCGGCCAAGGACGGAGTCGCGTTCGTCGCGGGGGACGTCGTCTTCCGTGTGGTCGGTCGTGCGCGAGCGCTTCTGGCTGCAGAGCGAACCGCGCTCAACTTCTTGCAGCGTTTGTCGGGGATCGCGACGCGGACGCGTTCGTTCGTCGACGAAGTTCGTGGCACGGGTGCCGTCGTCCTCGAGACACGGAAGACGACTCCGGGATTGCGCTATTTCGAGAAGTACGCCGTGCGCGTCGGAGGCGGGCAGAACCATCGTTACGGGCTCTTCGATCGGATCCTGCTCAAGGAGAATCACTTCGCCTTGTCGGGCAACGGCACCGATGCCGCGGGCTACAAGAAGACGGTCGAACAAGCCGTCGCCTACGGCGGGAAGTACGGGCCGGTCACCGTCGAGGTCCGTGACCTTCCCGAGGCCGAAGCGGCATTCCACGGTGGTGCCGACATCCTCCTGCTCGACAACATGGATCTCGCCGGCCTCCGTGCTGCCGTTGGACGCATCCGCGACCTCAAGCGAACCGACGGGCGAGATGTCCTGCTCGAAGCGAGTGGGGGCATCACGCTCGACACGGCGGCGACGATTGCCGCGACGGGCGTCGATCGCCTCTCGATTGGAGGGCTCACGCATTCGGTCCCCGCGATCGATTTGTCGATGCTCGTCGCTGGTGGAGAAGCCTCCGCGTGAACGACCGAGAGGATCGGCTCGCCTACGATCGCCTACGCTTGCCCTTCCTCGTCGTGGCAGGTTTCGCTGCCGGTTTGATCTGGCAACTCCTCGTGACTCCCGGTCACGGACCGCCGGTGGCGCCCGTGATCAAACTGCTGCGAAACGGCGGGCACGCGTTCTTGTTCGCGATCTTGACGTGGCCGCTGTTGTCCGGCTTGCCCAATCCGCTCGCGTGGCGCGTGCCTGCGGTCGTGATCACGGCGGGCTATGCGATCGCCACGGAGTGGTTCCAACAAAACCTGCCGGGTCGTCTGGCGAGCATTGGAGATGTCGTCATCGACTGCTCGGGGATTCTGCTCGGTTGGGCGCTCGTGCAGTGGACGCAGGCGAGACCTGGCGGGCGTCGACGCGTGACGCCGCGCGTGTTGGCGGCAGGCACTCTGTGCTTCGTGCTCGCGTCGTTCGAAACCCTGCGCAACCTGCTCGCAACGAGCTGAATGCTCATCGATCGTTCTTTCGAACCGCGAGCAGCCGCGGCCTCGTCCCCATCGCTTCGTCGCGGATCAGCCACCGTGCCGACTCCTGCGCGTTCAAGAACTCCTCGACGAGCGTCGCTTCACGGAGGCCGCCTGCGTGCCCCACGTAGGCCACGACGGTGAGGATGCCGCGAGGTGCGAGGAGGTCGAGCGCGGCTCGGATCGCCGGGATCGTCGAGTCGGGATCCGTCGTTCGCTCTTTCGCGCTTCCAGGTAGATAGCCGAGGTTGAAGACGACAGCGCGCACTTTGCCCCGCCACGCGGCCTGCACGTGCAGTGCCATGTCCGCGTGACTCGCGCGAACGCACCGCACGTTCGACAGTCGTTCGTCACGCAAACGTCGCGTGGATACGGCGATCGCCTGCTCGTCGATGTCGAACGCGTGCACGAAACCGTCATCGCCAACGAGGCGCGCGAGGGCGACCGTGTCATGCCCGTTGCCGAGAGTGGCATCGATCACGAGATCGCCGGCGCTGATCTCGCGCGTCAAGAGGTCGTGCACGCGAGTCGTGCAACGCGTGTTCGGCGCGCGGGAGAGCTCGCGTCGTTCCTTCGAGTCGGATGCCTCGAGCAGGTTGCAGTAGTCGACGATCACGCGCGGAGCGAGGAGCGACCCGCGGGCACCGAGTCCGTTGACGAAGCCGACGCGTGGGGCGTTGGCGAGCGTTCCGTACTCGGGATGTCGCGCGTGGAAGATGGGGCGTAGCGACGCCACGTGATCCAACACGAGAGGCTCGCAACGCACCCACGAGCGCAGCGCCGCCGTCATCCGAGTGCGCGCCGTCTCCGTCGTCAGGGTGTCACAGCATCCGGGTTCGAACGTCGCGCCGAGGAGATACTCGTCGGGCTGCGACGTCGGCGTCAGCCACAGCCCATCCGCATGCAGCGTGAATCCGATCTCTGGTCCGCGCACGCGTACGGTCAGGATCTCGCCCTTGGCGGGTGTGAAGCGTCGGTCGTTCAGCCAGGGATTGGTCCGTCCGCGTGCGCCGTCGCAGAACGTCAGTCTTCGTGCCACGAGGTCGAGGGAAGGGATGGTCACGTGTTCCCCGGTCGCGACGACCTCGGCGGGATCCACGTCCGCGGCCACGAATCGTTCGGCGATCTCCGTGCGCCGGTCCCCCTGCAGCCCACGAATGTCGAGCCGGGCTGCTTTCGTCATGAGGAAGGCGCCGTGCCGGTTCGTGATGCCGTGGCGCGCCGCGAGCGCGTTCGCGGTGTCCGGCGGGGCGAGCACGTCCGCGTACTTCGAGCGACGTTCCTCGAATCGCTCGCGCTCGTCCTCGTCGCGCAGAAGTCTCAGCGCAGGCCGCAGCTGCAGACGCGTGCCGAGCCTGTCATAGAACGTTCGCGCGTGTTCGAAGAGCTCCGCGTACTCCGCGAGTCGCGTGAACCGTTGCCCCGTGATGGGCGTGATGAGGCCGGCGGCAACGCGTGACGACGCCGTCGCATCGCCGGCATCGACGACGACGACGTCCTGGCCGCGTCTTGAAAGTTCCGCTTCGAGGGCGAGGCCTGCCCGGCCGTGACCGAGAACGATGTGATCGAAGATGCGCACGACGTTGTGGTGCCATACTCGCCGCGAATCTCCCGCATGCAACCGGTGCGCGTACTTGTCCTGCATCGGAGACGATCCGCACTGCGGGGCGTGGCGGCAGCGAGGCAACCCGAGACGCCCCAGAGACTCGAAAGTCCCGTTTCATCAGGGTTTGCGGCGTTGGCACGGCATGTGCTCATGGACTTCGCAGCCCGATTCGGCATGGAGCCGGACCGAGCTCCACGCGGCCGGTGCTCACCGGGTCCTTCAGGTCGCACAACGATCGTCAGGAGACGAAACCAATGAAACGCTTCACCCCTTCGGCAATCTTCGCTTCGGTCTTCGCTGTGGCGCTGCCCCTCGGCAGCGTGACCGCGCAGGCGACGCCGAGGCCTTTCGGGGAGCGTGTCGCGCAGAGTCGCAGTCGCGCTCCGGAGCGGGTCCTGCCCGCAACTCGTGCATCGGTCCCCACACGTTCCGGTGTTGCAAGGCGCGCGAGTGTTCCGACTCCCCGGGTACAGGCCCCGAGCATCGGTGCACATCCGCAAGAGCGCGGGCATGGCGTCGACCGTGACGGTCGCGGGCGTCCGTTCGACGTGCGAGGCACGGCGCAAGGTCACGGTGGTGGCTTGCACGGCGGCGTGTCCGTCACCATCGGCAACGGTCGGGTCCGTATCGGTGGGCACCTCGAGTCGTGCGCATGCCACGAGTGCAGTCCGCCGGTTGCCCGCACCGCCTGCGGCTTCTGGGAAACCGTGCGCGAACGCGTTTGCGTGCCCGCGGTCTATGAATGGCGCAGGGATGCGTGCGGACGTTCGTATCGCGTCTGCGTGAGTCCCGAGCACTTCGAGTGGCGCTGTCGCCGCGTGTTCAGAGCGGGCTGTCACGATGGATGCGTGCATCACCAACGCGGCCGCGGCCGTGATCGCGGACGACGGTTCGACGCACCGATCCACGTGCACGCGTCACGCTGACGCGCGCCTGGCCTCGAGTTCTTGACTGCGGGGTCAGGCGTCGCCGCCGGCCGGGGTAGCATGCGGCGATGAACGAAGCCGCTGACAGCGTCTATCAGAATCCCCTCGTCACCCGGTATGCGGGGAGCGCGATGCGGGAGCTCTTCTCGCCGCGCCAGCGTGCCGAGTGTTGGCGCGATCTCTGGATCGCTCTCGCAGAAGCGCAACGAGAACTCGGACTCGACGTGTCCGATGCGCAACTCGATGCGATGCGCAGCACACGCGAGAGCGTCGACCTCGACCGCGTTGCCGAGCTCGAAGCCGAGCTGCGGCACGACGTGATGGCTCACGTGCATCATTGGGGGGAAGTCGCACCGATCGCACGCCCGATCCTGCATCTCGGAGCGACCTCGTGCTTCGTCACGGACAATGCGGATCTCGTGATCTTCCGGCGCGGGCTGCGCCTCGTCGAAGATCGTCTCATCGCGGCTCTCGAAGTGCTCGACCGCCGCGCGCGCGAGCATCGTGACTTGCCGTGCCTCGGCTACACACACTTCCAGCCTGCGCAGCCCGTGACATTCGGGAAGCGCGTTTGTCTCTGGATGCAGGACCTCGTGCTCGATCTCGACGAAGTGCGTCGTGTCATCGAATCGATGCCGTGTCGTGGTGCAAAAGGTACGACGGGCACGCAGGCGAGCTTCCTGGAACTGTTCGGTGGCGATCATGCAAAAGTGCGCGCCCTCGATGCGCGTGTCGCCGAGAAGCTCGGATTCGCGGGAACGTTCGCCGTCACCGGGCAGACGTACCCTCGAAAGTACGACCACGAACTCCTCTCTCGATTGGCAGGCGTGGCTCAGTCGTGCGCCAAGTTCGCGGTGGACATGAGATTGCTCAGCCACGACGGCGAGGTTTCCGAACCGTTCACCGACAAGCAGATCGGGTCGTCGGCGATGGCCTACAAACGCAATCCGATGCGGTGCGAACGCATCGGTTCGCTCGCCAGGCTCGTGATCTCGCTTGCGGATACCGGTGCGCAGACGGCTTCGACGCAGTGGCTCGAGCGGACGCTCGATGATTCGGCGATTCGGCGGATCGCTCTGCCCGAGGCGTTCCTCGCGGTCGACGCGATCTTGATGCTCTTGACCAACGTCGCGGACGGTATGCGTGTCTATCCCCGCATGATGCGTCGTCACCTCGACGAGCAGCTGCCGTTCATGGCCACCGAGACGATCCTCATGGAAGGAGTGAAGGCCGGCCACGATCGCCAGGACCTGCACGAAACGATCCGAGTGCATGCGGTCGAGGCCGCACGCGCGATGAAGGAGGAGGGCGTGCAAAACCCGCTCGTCTCGATGCTCGAGGAGGACGACTCGTTCGCGTTCGCGCACGGCCGCATTCGTGACCTGCTCGATCCGAGCAGTCTCGTCGGTCGCGCACCCGAGCAAGTCGACGAGTTCTTGGCGGAGGTCGTGTCGCCACGTCTGCAGGGCGAACGGCGCTCGTTCGAGGACGAGGTTCGAGTCTGACGGACTCGCTCGTGCGACCCAGCGGGGTTAGGCGTCGCGCAGATCCTGCAGCAACTGGTTCGCTTCGGTCACTCGCGGTGAATCGTACGCGAGCTTCGTCATTCTCAAGAAGTCCTGCAGGTCCCGCTTCGCTGCGGACTTGCGACCCAGTTCGATCAGGCAGCGCGCGCGGTTGTAGTAGTTGGCATCGATGGTCGGATCGATCGCGATCACGAGGTCGAGCTGTTCGCGCGCCTTGTCCCACTTGCCGAGGTCGAAGAGGAGATTGGCGTACGTCGCGCGAAATGCGCGTTCGCGACGGCGGAGTTCTCGACGCGTTTCGCGCCCGAGAGCCTCTTGTTCGGCTTCGAGCGTGAGTTCGAGCATGACCGAGTAGTGCTCTTGCCTGTATGCATTGAGCGCGAGGTATTCCTCGGCGCGAGCCGCCGCGCGCTCGAGTTGGAGGCGTCGCGCCTCGCCTTCGAGGAGAGTCGCACGATCGGTTTCGAGAACGAAGAGACGCTCGAGTGCCGGGAACTTGCCTTCGCCATCACGCGACGCGAGCCTCTCGTAGTCCTTCTCGGCGGCATCCATGTGCCGCACGAGTTCACGACGGTGCTCCGCAGCGCGTGCGCGTTTCTGTTCGATATCGCCTGGGGTGGATTCGCCACTCGGCGAAGTCGATTCGATTTCTCGTTCGAGTGCGAGCGCGGCTCGTCGATGCGCGAGATAGAGTCCTTGGTGCGCTTGGCCGCTCAGCAACAGGAGGCGGTAGTCGTGCTCGTCGTCCGAGCGCTCATCCCGCAGTTCGTCGAACGTCTGGAGCGCGCGCTCGTAGCTTCGCGGATCGTTGCGCCCTGCGATGGCTTGGAGCCAACCCTGCATCAGTCGCAGCCCGTAGTGGCTCTCGTCGTAGACCAGTCCACGTCGGACTTGGTCCGCACTCCGTTCGTAGTCGCGGTTGTTCAGGTAGGACCGCGCATTGTTGTAGTGGTCGTCGGCTTTCTCACGGTCGTTCGACGACGTGAACGTCGAGCATGCCGAGAGGAGCAGGGCCGCGAGGGGGACGATGGTGTCGATGGAAAATCGGCAAGACCGTCGGTGCTCTCTGCGCATTGGAGTCCTTGCGGGCCACTTCGTGCCCACGATGCGTTCGGGATCAGCGGGTGAGCGCGGGGCTGCTCGACCCGAGGCGAATGGCCCGCCACGAAGCGGATTGCCGGGCGCAGAGAATAGCAGCCGGGCAGCCGGCGTGAAACTCGTGCCGAGCTTCTCCGGGCGCTAGCCGTCGCTCTTCTGGCCGGTCGCGTGTAGCCGGGCGAGCCGCTCTTCTTCGAACCGGACGTGCAGGGTCTTCGATCGCAGCACTTCGACCAGCCCTGGTGCGAATCCTTTCGGCTTGCGCACATGCTTGCGCGGAGTGTAGAGCACCTCGGCATGGGGGCGACCGCGCGCCTTGCTGTAGTGCAGGGCGAGCGTGCCCGCGTCGAGCAAGGTTTCGAGACTCGCGGTCTTGTTCCGGTCGAGGCGAATGACGACGTGCGATCCGGGAATGCCTCCGCCGACGTGCAGCCAGAGGTCGTTGCCGCGCGCATGGCGGAGTGTGAGCTGGTCGTTCTCGGCGCGACCGCGCCCGACGCGGATCGGCGTGCCGTCGAGGCTTCGATATTCGCGGTAGGGCAGCTTCGATGCCGGTTTCGTGCGCTTCGAGGCCTTGTTCGATCGCTGGCGGGGCGAAGCGATGTCGCGTACCGAGCGTCGCAGGCCTTCGAGCTCATCGATCGCACTCTCGAACGTCGCACGCTGACGTTGGGTCTCCAAGCGGCTTCGATAGTCGTCGAGTTCGCGTTCTCGATCGTCGAGTGCTGCCAGCTCGCGATCGGTGTGATTGCGTCCTTCTTCGAGACTGCGGGCGCGATCGAAGCGTCGTTCCGCGTTGGCTCGCACCGTCAGCTTCGGATCGAGTTCGAGCCGGCGTTCGATGCCGTTCTCGTACCAGTCGTGAACCGTAACGACGTCGAGACCGCGTTTTGCGATCGATGGGGATGCGAGGAGGAGTTCGGCTTCGCGCCGTAGCATCGGCGCGCGCTCCTCGGCTGCGCGCCGTTCGGTGAGTCCGCGTCGGCGTGCCTCGAGGCCCTTCTGCTCGCGCTGCAACGTGACTTCGATCTCACGCACGAGTTGCGCGTGCAGCAGTTCTCGATCGATCGCTCCGTAGTGGCTCGCGAGCTCTTCGAGGTCCGCTTCGCGGATCGGTGTGTCGACGTCGAGTTCGGGACGCGTCGGTGTCGTGGCGGGCGGCGCGGGTTCGTAGCGCGACCCGATCGCGAGCATGTGCCGAGGTCCACCCACGCGCCGCGCGAGCGCGAGGATGCGATCGTTCTCGTCGATCAAGAACCACGTGCCCGATCCACCGAAGAGTTCGATGACGAGCGTGCGCGGACCCGCTTCGCTGTCGAAGCGCGCGTGCAGCGTGCGATCCTCGCCCGGACGATCGAGGCCCAGGAAGCGCGCACCGACGAGTTCGCGTTCGAGAGCTCGTGAGTTGTCGCCGTCGAGGTGCTCGTCACGCGACCATGCGACGCGCTCGAGAAGCACGCGGCGACGCCTGCCGTTGCCGAGTGCAACCCTCAGAGCATTCGCGAACGGCGGCATGCCGCTCGCGAAGAACAACGCGACATCGAGCGTCGATGCCGCGATCGCCGCACCGCGCACGACACTGCCCGCGAGCGTCTGCGACAGGAATTGCCGCACGCGTTCTTGCGTCGCGGCGTCCATCGTGCGGCTCTCAGGCTTCCTGGCCGAGTTCTTCCACCGGATCGTAGATCCAGCGGAACCCGGAGTGTTCGTACTCGACGAGTTCGTTCGGCGCGAAGAAGAGTCCGAGTTCTTTCTCGGCCGCCTCGGGGGAGTCCGAGCCGTGGATCAGGTTGAAGCTGTTGCTCACACCGAAGTCGCCGCGGATCGTTCCCGCTTCGGCCTTGCTGCCGAAGGTGGCGCCCATGAGCTTGCGACAGATCGCGATCGCGCCGATCCCTTCGAGGGCGAATGCCGCGACGGGCGCGGACGTCATGAAGCGGACGAGTCCGTCGTAGAACGGCTTCCCGGCGTGGTCGGCGTAGTGCTTCGAGGCGAGTTCGGGCGTGATGCGCAAGAACTTGAGCCCGACGACCTTGAGTCCCTTCTCTTCGAAGCGCGTCAAGAGGCGGCCGATCAAACCGCGTTGCACGGCGTCGGGTTTGGCGAGAATCAGTGTGCGTTCCATGGTCTCGAGCAGATTTCCTTGCAAGATGTGGCGGATGCGTCCCGTCGTGTGCGGGACGACGCGCGCGGAGCATAGCAGCGTCTCGAAACACGCTGATAGCCCTTTGGGCGCGCGATTTCGTCAGATCCCACCGATCGCTCGATGCCATGAGAACACCACTGACTCGGCCGTTGTCCGGGGCCGCGCCGCAGGGCCTGGCGCCATCGTTGCGCGTGGTCCGGAGACCGCGCGTGATGCTCCTCCTGCTCGCGTTGCTTCCCATGTGGACGGGGTGCAAGTGCGGCGAACGCAAGGCGGCGCCCACAGTGCTTCCATCGAAGCCTGCGGTTCCGTCGCACGCCGAACCTGCGCCGCGCGTCGTGACGCGGGCGCACGCCGATGCACGCACCGATGCGATCCAGGAGACGGAAGACGTCGATGCGATCGTCGCTGCCGTGGATGCGATGATCCAGGACGCCCGATCCGCGCAGCCGAGCGCCGCAGTCAGTGCGCATGGCGATGTGTCCGCCGAACTCGATGCGCTGCTCCGTGACTTGAACGCACTCGAGGCGTCGCTCTCGTCGGATCATGCGCAGAATGCCCGCTTGCTGCGCGAGCTCGGCGAAAGCGGCGCGACGCGCGCGATGGATCGTCGACGCGTTCGCAAGCGCTCCGTGCCGTCGCGTTCCCCGCAAAAGAAGGAGATGTGATGAGCGCAGGAGACGGTGCGAGTGCACCCGGTGCGTCTGGAGAACTCGACGACTTGCAGACACGCGTTGCGCGTGCACTTCTCGTCGTCGACCTCGATCAGATGGTTCCGGCTGCTCGCGACGAAGCACGTCGCTTGGTCGCGAACAACGAACGCGAGTTCGACGGTGCCGCGCTCGTCGAGACATGTTTGCGTCATGCACCTCCGGCATCGACATCCTCCGTGCAGCGAGCGATGATCGCGTTGCGCAGTCGCTTCCTCGGTCACGACATGGTCAGCAGCGGCGGCTCGGCTCCCCCGAAACGCAAGAAGCGCAGTGGCTTCAAACGCTTCGTCGCGTGGCTGCTCGTCAAGCTCATGTTCTGGCCGATCCTGATCGCACTGACGGTGGTGATCCTCGTGCTGCTGAAGCGCAGCAACCCCGAGATCGACGTCTACGTGTGGGGGGGTAAGGCCATGGACTTCTTGGGGTTACGTTGAGTTGACGTGGTTGCCCGTCCTCCCGGCACGGCAACGTTCGAAAAAATGTGGATAACCCGTTGAAAGGCTCGTCGACCGTGGGACAATGCCGCCACTCGCTGAGGTCGGGAAAGCCTCTTCGAGTCTGGAGTGGGGTCGCCCGCTCCTGAGGAAAGGTGACAATCCAACTTGGTCGTCAGGCTCGACTCCGTGCCTGTACCGGGTTCCTCGTGGGAAACCGTTCTCGGTTGCCTGCTTCGCTCCTCCAGCGGAACACACGTCGGCCCCGGTACGCGAGGACATGTCGCGCGACGCGAACGTGAGTTCGCGATCGTTCGGCACAGACACTCGCATGAAGTCTCGGGCCTTGCGTAACGAACTGGCGGTCCGCTGTGGGGTGGGGAACCCTCCCCTCCCTAACCGCCCTTCCCATCCCGCAGCGGATCCCAACTTTTTCAGTGAGACCTCGGTTCCCTCCCGAACCGAGGTCTCGCTCTTTTTACGCGCCTTGGTTTTTCGGAGGACACGGTAGCCCCGGTGGTACCGTCACGACGCGCGAGGTGCTCGCGTCGCGAGCTCGCATCGTGTGGCAACGGTTCGAGGACGGGGCAAGGGATCCGGGCCGGCTGGTCGAAAACAAACGAGCTGTCGTGTTCGACGACCCGTTCTGATCGACGGAAGCGCCTCTGGGATCCGAATCTGGAACGGGATGCTCGCTCGGGTAGGCTGGCGAAGCAGAGAAGAGTCCATGAACAATCATCGTCCGCGAGCGACCTTCCGAACGCCCCGCAAGGGTCGTGATTCGACTCCGAGCGCACGACCGGTCGCCCTGCTCGGCCTGAGTCAGACGCAACAACTCGCGAAGCAAGAGTTCGCGCGTGCCCGTCGATACGACTATCCGCTGACGATCGGCGTCTGCCGGATCGATCGCATCGACCAGCTCACCGATCTCTACGGCGCCGAATCGCGGTCGCTCCTGATGGAAGAACTCGCGCGGCTGTTCCACGCGAGGTCGCGCTCGACGGACATCGTCGGACGGCTCAGCGAGGATCGTCTGTTGTGGGTGCTCCCGCATACCGATCTCGACGGAGCGCGGTTGGCGGCCGAGCGATTTCGCGAAGCCGTGGAGACCATCGAGCTGCGGTCGGGCCGACGTTCGATCCACGTTGGGATCAGTATCGGGCTCTCCTGCTACGTGAGTCGCAACACGCTGTTCTTCGATTCCGTGCTCATCCAGGCTCAGGAAGCTCTCGTGCGGGCCCAGGATCGTGGTGGCAACCAGATCGAATGGCATCCCTTGCCCGAGCTGCTCGAAGCGACGCTCCGCAAGGAGGCCGAAGATCGCGAAGAGCGCGATCGCGTTCGGGCTCAGCGCGCCGCGGCGCGAGCGGCCGGCGCGCACCCAGAGGCTCCCGCCCCAGCGTCGCAACGCCGTGATGGGGAGTCGGGTGGTGGGGACGCAGCCGCTCGTCGGCGCCCCGAAGACACCGAGTGAACCGCGTGCGCGGTCGCGTTCTGCAGTGACAGCTCGCATCGCACGTGTCGTTTCGATCTGGATCGTCGCCATCGTTCTGATCGCGTGGGGTGCGTTCGCTTCGACGCCGTCAAGCCGCGTCGCCGGGTTTGCCGACTGGATCGGTGCGCAGAACGCCAGGATCGCGACCAACATGGTGCGCCTGGGCACCGAGGGTCGCGGTGCCCAACTCCTCAACCTCGAAGCGCCGCGGTCGACGCGAGACTGGATCCTCTACCACGGACATCCACCCACGCTGGATTGGATGACGAGCGGGCTCTTTCGTGTGACCGGGAGTTCGCACATCGCTGTGCAGCGTCTCGTGCCGATCCTCGCCGCACTGGTCGCCATCGTGCTGCTCGCGATCCTCGCGCGACGGATCAAGATCGATCCGCTCCTCGCCATCGGTGTGTTCGCGTCGTTCCCATTCATCGGCGCGCACGGGATCGACTTCAGCTACGAACCGCTCTGTCTCGCGGCGCTTCTCGGCCTCGTCGTGCTCTACGACCGTGGCTGGCGTTTTCGACTGTTGCCGCTCTTCTTCGTCTTCGGCTGGTTCGACTACCCGGTCCTGTATCTCGGGCCGTATCTCGCACTCGTCGAACTCGTTCGTCGCCGCGATCGCGCGGCAGTCCTGTTCACGATCCTGCTCGGCATCGTGTGCGTGGCATCGCTCGTGTCGACACTCGCGCATGCCGCGTGGTCGGGTGCCATCGCCGGGAACCGCGGCCAGGGGATCGTCGAGAAGATCCTGAGCAGCTTCGCACCGAAGCCCGGTTTCGAGCCCACCGCAGGAGCGTACTTGGACGCCGCATGGCGCCAGTTCAGCGGTGGCCTGTCGTGGCCAGGCTTCGCGCTGGGCGTCGTGGGCCTCGGATGTGTGCTCTTCGGATCGCGGCTGTTCGACCGTGGACACTCGCATGGACCCGCCTCGACCGAACTCCGCGTGGCGGCCCTCGCGTTCGTGTTCGTCGGAGCGCTGCACTGTCTTGCATTCCGTGCACACTTCGTCCTGCACGACTTCTGGGCGGTCTATTGGACACCGGCGTTCGCGCTGTCGATCGCGGCTTGCCTCGCGCGTCTGCCCGCGAGTGTCCGGATCGTGTTGCTCGTCGTGCTCGGTGTGTTCGGACTCCGAGGTACCTTCGCGATCTGGAACGAACGAGCCTCCGAGCCGGTGCGTGCGGTTGCGAGGGATCTGGATCACATCGATCCCGAGCGGACGACGGTCTTCCACCAACTGCGTGCGCCCGCGGGTTGGGCGATCGAAAACGAGCGTTGGGCCCCGGTGTACGAGGGCACCGACCTGGTGCTTCACCTCGCACGGATCGCGAGTGACGATCCGAACGAGAGCGCGGCGGGTTTGCTCGCCTACAAGGGCTTCCTGGACAACCTCGGCGGTACGCGAGGGGATCTCGAACGCACTCAGGAGGCGTTCTTGTACCTGCCGAAGGCACACGAGGGGGACCGCGACATCGTGCGTCGACTCTTGTCCTCACGCGATGGGCGAACCGTGACCCCGGGCTCGGGGGCGTCGTACGTCTTGTGGTCGCTCGATCGCCAGTTCTTCGATCCTCGGGGCTTTCCCGCGTTCTCCAAGGTTTCGGAGGACGACGTGCGCGTGCTCGGCTTGCGGGCGATGTTGTTCGCGGGTCTGGATGCTCTCGCGACTGCGCTCGAAGCCCGAGGAGCCGCACTCGACGTGATCTGGCTCGATGGGGCTGCCGAGGGGACGTCCGCTGGGAGTCCGAACGTCGTGGCGACGGCGCGCGGGGAGACGTTTCGCGGCGTGCGGATCGTCAGCGCCGGCCGCGACGCACTCGAGGCACGCGAGAAGGATCCTCGCAGCTTCGGATCGGCGGCCTTCGTCGTCGCAGGACGAGCCCCGCTCGCAGGCATGCTGCGCGATCGGTTCGAGGGCAGTGTCTTCGTCGTCGAGCTGCCGCGTGTCCTGGCGTTCCGGGACGAGGGAGTCTCACGATTCTACGTGCTGCCGGCGCCGTGATCGTAAGATCCTTCCTTGTTCGACCCTAACGCTCTCTGTATGCCTTGTTCGCACGGCAGCCCGGTGTGGTTCACCCTCGGTTCGAACTGCATCTCGCTGCTACGAGAACCTTCGATCTCCGCGGACCCGACAACCAGCTCGCGACGGACGAAGGCTGGAACTTTGGGGCCATTGGAGGGCGTAGATGTCGGATCTCGGAGCATCGACCGGAGCATTCCTCGGACTCGCTGCGCCATACGGGGACGTCGAAAACGCGCGTTTCCTCGTGTCCGCGATCCCCTACGAGTTCAGTCCGGGCGGACGCGCAGGCGTTGCTGCAGGCGCAGCGCGGATCCTCGATGCGAGTCGGCGTGTCGAGTTCTTCGATGAGGAGACCTTCAAGTCGGCCGCGCGCCTCGGCATCGCGACGGTCGAGCCACAGTTCCCCGAGATGCCCCCCGAGGACTTCGCCCAAGAGTTGCAGGCCTACGCGGGTCGGGTGCAGCGCGCGGGGAAGCGGGCGATCTATCTCGGCGGCGAGGGTTCGATCACGCAGGGCCTCGTGCGTGCGTATCTCAATCAGTATCGCGATCTGACCCTGCTGCAGTTCGATGCACATCCCAATCTTCGCTCCGAGTACTTGGGACAGCGCTTCGGGCGGATGACGGTCATGGCGCGCTTGCTCGGCGATCTCCCGATCACTCAGGTCGGGATCCGGAGCATGAGCGAAGAAGAAGCGAACCTCACCGACAAGGGGTCGGTCAGCACCTATTTCGCGAGTGACCTTCTCGCATCGCCGCTCCGAAGTGAGACGATCCCGGCGATCTGCAAGGGATTGTCCCATCACGTGTACGTGTCGGTGGACATGACGGTGTTCGACCCGGCGCTCTGTCCGGCCACGAACCTGCCCGAACCGGGTGGTCTCGGCTGGCAGACGGTGCTCGAGATCCTCAAGGCCGTGGCCCGAGAGCGCGACATCGTCGCCATGGACATCGTCGAGACCGTGCCGATGCAAGATCACGTCGTCACCGAGTACGTGGCGGCACGCCTCGCCTACAAAGTCATGGGCTATCTCGCGCAGTTCCGGCAGTGGCCCGAACTCGCGACCGGCGGCTGATCGCGAGCCAGATCCACGCGGCGGAGCCGCATGCCCGCAGCCGCGGCGAAATCACGGCCGTGGCACGTGGCCGACATCGTCGAGGCGCTGATAAGATCGCTTCCGTGCCCTGGAACCGATGGTCCTCAAACCCATGGTCCTCAAACGCGGACGGATAACGGTCGATGGAAGTCTTGCTTGCCGAGGATGAGCGCGGGATCGCGATGACGCTCATCGAAGATCTCGAAGAACTGGGTCACAAGGTTCGATGGGAGGCGACGGGAACTGCAGCGCGCACCGCCATCGAAG
>JAGQQW010000082.1 GCA_020426005.1 Planctomycetota bacterium
GCACCGCATGGGCAGAGCTCGTCCTCAACGGTGGCGCGATGAACACGACCTACGGCGGTTGGAACGGCGCTCTCGGCACGATCGGCTGCGTCACGACCGACCCCAACCTCGGCTACGCGGCGCTCGATCCGGACTTCGCGGACATCGGCCTCGGCAACCCGGCGCGCAACGACGACTACACCTGGATGGTCCAGGGTGGCGTCGCGAATGCGAACAACTTCGCTGTGCTGTTCTTCTCGCAGACCGTCTTCCCGAACGGTGGTGTGCCGACCGGCTTCGGCCAGCTCCACATCGACCTTGCGGACCCGGTCTTCAACGCGGTCGGCCCGCTCGTCATGCCGGTGCTCGACGCCGGCGGAAACTCGACGCTGCCCCTGACCTTCGGTCCGGGGAACAGCACGCTGCGTCCCGCGATCTCCGACTTCCCGAACTGGAGTGCGCAAGCACTCGTGTTCGGCACGACGGCGCCGACGCTCACGAACCTGTTCTCGTTCCGCACGAAGCTCGCCCCGACCGGCTTCACGGCCGCGACGGTCGATGCAACGACGCCGGTCAAGCTGCCGAAGACGGTCTCCAACCTCAACATCGTCGTGCGTAACGACGGTCGCGGCATGATCACCGTCAAGCAGACGCGTGGCTCGAGCGTGTTCGGCACCGCCAACGTCGCGGAGCGCACCGCGGTGCGCATCACGCTCAACCCGGCGGCGAGCGACGTCGAAATCTCGACGACCAACACCAACCAGGTCAATTTCGTCCACGCGTTCAACAAATGATCGTGATGGTCGCTTGACCGAATCTCGCGCGTCGATTTTCGGTGCGCAGGATTCTCGCGAACGGGGAGCACCTTCCGGGTGCTCCCCGTTCTGCATTTCCGGTGTGCGATGTGGTGATAAACTCCTCTGATCCGATGAAAGCCCTACTCGCCATTGTTCTCGTCGCCGCTTTGGGCGTCGGGGGGTACTACGTCTTCGGCGGGACCGACGACGTCGATCCCGCGCCACCACCCGTGTCCTCGGGGACTCCCACTACGGGCGGCAATGCTGCGTCGAAGTCGGAAGAAACGCCCGTGCAGGTCGCCCCGAAGGACACAACCAAGAGCGAAGTGGATCGGGACACGTTCCTCGCGCAGCGCGAAGAGGAACGTCGAAAGCTGTGGGAGAAGCTGCGGCCGATGAGTGAGCGCTTCTTGCCGGATCCCGACAACGTCGGTCCTTGTCCGCCGGCCTACGTGGGGGCCCGCGCCGCGCGCGTCGAGCGACGCTACGTCGACCCGCGCTCGGGGGCTCGTGTGTGGATCCACGAAGATGGCTCGTATACGCAGCTGTCGTTCGGCGTCGGCGAAGACCGCGATCCGCGCACGGGACGGATGGTGCCCAAAGAGCTCGTCATCACGGGTGTTCCCGAAGCACCGCAGCCGATCGCTCCGGACGAGTTGCCTCTCGTCGATACGTCGAAGAAGTGATTCGCAGGCTGGGCGACTGGCCTTCTCGATCGCCTGTTGCTCGCGTTGTCGCTCCGATCGTATGCGGAAAGTTTTTTTGTTCGTTCGTGGGATCGATGTCATGAGTCGATCGGGCGCGAAACGGCCTCCCGCGGCCCCGAACTGCGGATTCGGGCCATTGTCGGTCGGATCGACAACCGTAGAGTGACGTGCTCGTCGTCCGGACCGCGCCCGCTCGAATGGACTTCCTCAACCGAACTCTCGAACCGCGTCCGTCGCGCGTACGCGCGGCAGCAAGACTATTGCTCGATCCGGATCCGAAGATCCATCGAGCGTGTGAGCGGCAGCTCGTGCTCTGGGGTGAGTCGGCTCGAAGTGCGCTCGTCGAGATGCTCGAAGTCGAAGATGCCGGTGCGCGCATCCGTGTGCGTCGGCTTCTCCAACAGCTCGAGCGCGAGCGCTGGCTCTCGAGGTGGATCGAGTTCGCACGAACCGATGTCGATCTCGAGGACGGGATGCTGCTCTTCTGCGAGCTACAGCGTCCGCTCGGCGAGAGTGCAGATGTGCGTAGCGCGTTCGACGAATGGGCGCTCGAGCTCGCGCCGCGTGTCGATGGGCTGGGGACGCGTCGTGTCGTCGACGAACTTTCGGCGTTCTTCCACGGCGACCTCGCGTTTCGCGGCAACCGCCGCAGCTACGACGATCCAGACAACAGTTCGCTCGACACGGTCGTGCGCCGACGTCTCGGTACGCCGATCAGCCTCTGCGCAGTTTGGATGCTCGTCGGTCGGCGGCTCGGGCTACCTCTCGAGGGCGTCGGTCTGCCCGGGCATTTCATCTTGCGGCTGAGAGCCGCGCGGTCGGTCCTGATCGATCCGTTCCACGGAGGTCGTATCCTGACGCGTCGCGACTGCATCGATCGCATCCAGGCGATGGGCTACGCGTACGAACACAGCCTGCTCGAACCTGCCGACGACCGACGCATGCTGCTGCGTTGCTTGGGGAACCTCGCTCACGGACACGGCGATCGCGAGGTCCGCGAGGTTCTCAACCGCGCGAGGACTGCACTGGTCTCCGGTTGATCCACGCGCGGTGCGCGTTGGCGCCCCGGCGATCAGCGCGCCGCGAGCAGCTTCGCGGTCTTGTCCTCAGGGTCGATCGCGAGAATGCGTTCGAGCTGCACGTTCGCTTCGTCCATGTCGTCCCCGAAGCGCAGCGTGCAAGCGAGACACAGACGGGCGTTGATGTCGGACTCGACCTCACCAATGCGTCGTCGCATCGCGTCGACGTGCTTGTCGAAATCTTCCATGCTCCCGTAGGCCAGTCGCTTGTCGATCTCGATCGACGCCAGATCGGGGTCCAGCTCGTACCCCTGGCGGATCGAGTACGCAGCTTGTTCGTAGTCGCCGACCGCGATCCACGCGTCGGCAAGCACGAGCCGTAGGGATCCGTCTGCGGGAACGAGTTTGACCGCGCGGGCGTAGGCTGCCGCGGCACGTGCGTAGCGACGCGTTTTGAAGTAGAGATCCGCGAGTTCGATGTAGTAGGTCGCGAGTGTCGCTTCGCTCGAGCGGTCCGGCACTGGATAGTCCGAGACATCGACGATCGGCTCTTCGTCGACTACTGGCGTTGCGGCTACGTACGTGTAGGGAATCGACCACGCCGCGTAGCTCGCGATTTCGCACGAATACGGCCCCGGCGAGAGGTAGTAGCTGCTCGGGTGCCGGTAGCACCAAGTGTCGATCCACGGCCAGCTCCACGAGCTCCAGCAATCACTCCAATAGAACGAGAGGTAGCCGGGACGCCACGAGCAGTAGCGTGGGCTCCACCAGTAGTAGCTGCTCCACGACCAACCTGGACTGCAGTAGCCGTATCCGTAGCGGTTGTAGCGATACGAAGGGATTTCGCAGTAGTTGTTCGAGCGACGCCCGTAGCCGCGGAATCCGCTGTGCGAGTTCCGTCGTCGACCGGCATCTCGATCGCGAATCGAGAGGATCCGACCGGTGGCGGACGGCGAGTTCGGCTTGACGGACGTCCGGCTGATTCGGCCGAGGCGATAGCGGTCGACGATGGGTGCACTGCGCGACGTTCGTTTCGATGCGTCCGAACGCGTCGGCGACACCGGCCGGAGCGATGCCGACTTGTCCTTGCGGGTGCTCGTGCTCGCTGTGCTTCGTCGAGTTCCCGCGCTGCGATCGGTGCGCGACGTGTCGATGACGCGGGACGTACCGATGGCTCGAGATGTGCCGATGCTACGATCCGGACGCGTCGTGTCGGTGCGGAGTCGACTCGAGCTCTTCTTGGAATCGACGCCGCCGGCTCGATAGCGCTCGACGATCGGATAGCGAGTCGTTCGCTTGGTGGTGATCGAACTCCGGTCGGGTGCTGACGGAGTCGTACGACGGCTCGACGAATCGATCCGAGTCCGGCTGCGCAAGGTATCTCGCTGCACGGTTCCCAATCGCGATGTGGCGCGCGCATCCGAATCCGTGCGGATCGGTGTCCGCGTCGGCGTGGTGCGCGGTGTGGATCGATACTCGATGGCACGCCGCGTCGAACTCGTGCGTGAGGGCGTCGGTGTGCTGCGGACCGGCGATCTCGGAATCGGCGTCGTTCGGATCGGCGAGCTCCGCCGCGGAGTGCTCTGGATCGGTGAGCTGCGCACCGGCGAGCTGCGAACTGGCGAGCTGCGCACTGGCGAGCTGCGCACCGGCGAGCTCCTTACGGGAGCGCTGCGAACGGGCGAACTCCGGACCGGCGAGCTGCGCACTGGCGAGTTCTGGACCGGTGAACTCCGGACCTGCGCATGGCCAGCGACCGCCAATGCGCTCCACGTCAGCGTCACGAGGAGGATCTTCGAAGCAGAATGGCGATTGGACAGGGCGGCGGTCATGACGAACTCCGAAGATACCGGAGAAATGTGGCGGGGATCGGGCTTCGGACGCGAAGGCTCGACACGTTCACCACCTGCAAGGATGGGACCATGTCGAAAGTGCGCCAAGGAGGGCGGTTCGAGGAAAAACCGTCCCCGTCGGGGGACAACCTCAGCGGGCGGTGATCTCGACGCGGGTCTTGACGTCGGTCCCGTCCGCGGGCGCCGCGTTTCCGGGCAGCACGAAGGGCATCACGAGGACGGGACCTTCGAGGACATAACCCATCTCCTTCGCCGTCGCACGGAGCTTCGGTTCGAGGGTTCGTACGGCATTCTCGAGCGGGATCCCCTTGTGATGAAGCGCGAGGACGTAGCGCTTGGCGACGGTGTGGAGTTCGTAGCCCTCCGGTGCTCGTGCTTCGCCGTCTTCGGCCATGGGCTGGAAGAACACCCGAACGTGCCCGTCGACGTAGGCCGGTAGCCCATCCGGACGTTGACCCAGTTCGGCTAGCCCGCCGCCGAGTTTTTCGAGGAGCGCAATCCGCTCTTGCCACGTGTCCGGGGCTTCCGCCTCGATGTAGTGCGTGGCGTGCGCGCTCTCGAGCGCCGGGGTGTCGTAGTTGAGTTGAGGCTCGGAAGTGTCGCCGGGACCAGGCAACGAAGCGACGCCCTCGCGTTCTCCGGAGAGGGTCAGCGCTTTCTCCTCGGGTTCGAACACGGCATCCAGGAAGCGACTTCCGATCGACAGACGATCGAAGACGAGCTTACGCCCGTCGGCATCGCGGAGTTCGGGAACCCGACCGCCTCGGTCTTCGTGCCAGCCGATGACACCCCACCGATGTCCTTCGATAGAGATGGTCGTGAGCGTCCCGTCCTCGTCGAATTCACGATGGACGACGGGGGCAGGATTCTGGCGGAACCACGTGGCCGCGCTCGTCGCCGGCAGCTCGACCGATTCGAGGAGGTCCCAAGCGAGGACGCTGCCGAGGAGGAGACGCAGGCTTTCGAAGCGCTGCTTTCCTTCGGCCTCCATCGCGGTCCACGTCCGGACGCCATCGGGTCCGATGCCTTCGGAAACCGAATGGCCCTGCGACGACAGGACGGCGAGGCGCACGCGTCCACCAGTCTTCGATTCGAGGCGCATGCGGTCCGGTCGCTTCAGTGCGATGGTGAAGTGCATCGTCTCGAAGTCGCCTTCGAGGAGGCAGGACATCAGCGCGGCGGTCGATCCGCGTGACATCGAATCGAGCAGTGCCCGCGTTGGAGTCTTCGTGCTCTGAGGGGGCGCCGTGTCGGAGCACGCGATCGTGCCGAGGAGCACGAGGCCCGCGCCGAGAAAGAGACTCGATCGCGTCCGTGTCATTTTTGGTCCGTCGTCGCGTTGCCGTCGCTCGTTGCCGATGCCTCGATGACGTCCTGGAACTCTTTGCGCCACTGCTTCGTGTCGTATTCGTAGTCGACGCGATCGCCTGTCAGCGCTTTGAGGGCCTTGCGCGCGGCGAGCCGCACGTTGGGGTTCTGCTCCGTCGTCGACAAGAACGGGAGGATCATCGGAGCACCCTTGCGATTCCGCGTTCGCGCGACAGCGACCAGCGCAGCCTGCCGGATGAGGGCCTGTGGATGCGAGAGATACCGCGCCGCATCTTCGAGGGTCGAAGGATCCCGCAGCATGCCGAGGCCGCGCAACGCTTGCACGGTGAGGATCCCGTCCTTGTCCAGCGTGTTCCCTGCTAGAAGGGCAGGCCAGACCTTGGAGAACTTCCCGTCGCGGAGCGGGACGAAGCCCTTGGGCCTCATCGCGTTCTGGATGCGATAGAGGGCCCAGGCCGCGGCACGGCGTTCGAGAGCGGATGCCTTGTCGTCGAGTGCTCGTCCGACAAGGCCATCGATGCGCGTCGCCGTGCTGGCAAGTTGACCGAGTCCGAGCGCCGCGTTCGTGCGGACGAACTCTTCTTCGTCATCGAGTGCGTTCTCGAGCGGCTCGACGGCAATGTCCTCGCCGGAGAAGCCGAGCGCTGCCGCGGCGATTCCGCGCTGCCTCGCGGCATCGCTCCCGAGCGCCTCGAGGAGCTGCCGGTCGAAGCGTCGAGACTGAGTCTCCAGATACGTCTTCAGCGAGTCCGCGCGACGTTGCGCGACGATGTTCTCCGATTTCGATACGTTCGTCGTGTACTCGTCCAACGCCTTGTCGATGCGCACGAGTGCGAGCGAGAAGTCGTTGTTGCGGGAGATTGCTTCGTCGCGTTCGGCGAGGCGTCGCTGCGCATCTTGCTCGATCGCGGGGTCTTTGATTCCGCCGCCCGCACCTCGATTGTCGGGGTCGGTGGACGAGCAAGCGGCCAGGATCAGCGTCACGGCGCACAGCAGTGGACGGTTCGACGCACGTCGACTGCCGGCGTCCGTCGAGATACCGCGCTGAGAGTTCTTCGATGTTGCGCGTGTCGTGCGAAGATGGAAAACCATGGATCGTCGTCGAAGGGTTGGCGAGTTCGCTCTCGAGTGGTCGCCGAAGGGCGCCTGCCCGTCATGATTGCGAAGCCATTATTGCGAAACACGGGAACGAGCCCGCTGAAAAAGTCCGGTTCGGATCGGACCAGCAGACGTGGATCTGCTTCGAGTCTTGCACGATGCAACAGACATTTCTCGAAACGCTGAACACCTCCGATCACGAACAGCTCCAGTTCTTGCGGGACGCAGAACTGGGCTTGTTCGCCATCGTCGCGATCCATGACAGCCATGCAGGACCTGCGTTCGGCGGAATTCGACGATGTGCCTACACACACTTGGCGGACGGCCTCCGGGACGTGCTGCGGCTCAGCGAGGCGATGACCGACAAGTGCGCGCTCGCGGGAATACCCGGCGGTGGTGCGAAGGCCGTGCTGCTCGACCGCCCCGAGTTCGATGCGGACGCCGCCTACCGCCTCCTCGGACGTTACGTCGAAAACCTCGGCGGTCGCTGGTATTGCGGACCTGACGTCGGCACGGGAACTCGCGAACTCGAGATTCTCGCGAAGGAGACTCGATTCGTCACCGTCCCCGGGCCCGACGGACCAGGCGATCTCGCCGATGCGACGGCGCGCGGTGTCCTTGCCGGGCTCGAGGCCGTTGCTGCCGAGTTCACGTCCACGTCGAGGGCCCAGGCGGACCTCGGTGCGTTGTCCTACGCGATCCAGGGCCTTGGTGAAGTCGGCGGGATCCTGGCCCGCGAGCTGCGTGCGCGTGGTGCGCGAGTCGTCGGATCGGACGTCGATGACGATCGGCTCGCGAATGCGATCGACCGATTCGGCGTCGAGCCGTGTGCGAGTGAAGAGATCCTCGGAGCAGGGTGCGACGTGTTCGTGCCGTGCGCGCTCGGAGGCATCCTGCACGATCTTTCGATCGAGCGGATGCGCTTCCGTGCGATCTGCGGGAGCGCCAACAACATCCTCGCGACCGAAGAGCATGGCGATCAACTCGCTCAGCGTGGCGTGCTCGTCGCGCCGGACTACTTGGTCAACAGCGGTGCCCTGATCCTCGGCGCTGCATTTCATCTCTTTGGCAGTCGAGATTCGGCAGCCGCGATCGATCGAATCGGTGATGAACTCCTCGAACTCTTCGCTCGCGCGAAGGGCGAACGCATTGCACCGACGAGACTTGCCGGTCAGATCGCCAGAGAGCGTCGCGCCGCCGCGCGCTCGCTCGCAGTCGGGCCTTTCTTCCCTCACGAGGCAGAGCTACGGAACGACCTCGACGGGGGCCGCGAGATAGAACCATGACGATCCCCGAGCGCTTGACCGTTGCGCACGTGCACGAGTTGCGTGTCCGGTTCTGTGAGACCGATCAGATGGGCGTCGCCCATCACGGCAGCTACGTTCCTTGGATCGAAGAGGCGCGCACCGAGTGGATGCGTGCGAAAGGTCGGACGTACCGCTCGATGGAAGAATCGGGGCTCTCGCTCGCCGTGACGCGGCTAGGCGTCCGGTATCTCGTCTCTGCCCGCTACGATGACCTCATTCGGATCGAGACCCGTCTCGTCTCGATCCGCATGGCGTCGCTCGATTTCGAATACGAACTTCACCGAGTGGAAGACGAGTCCGGCGGCTCCGATCGATGCGTTCTCGTCGCGCAGGCCAACACGCGTCTCGCGCTCATCGGCCAAGATGGTCGACCGAGGCGACTACCCGAAGATCTGTTCGAGAGGGTCGACGTGGCGGGACCGGTCAGCGGTATGGAACTGCGAGAGGACACCGCGTAGTTCGGAAGCGAGTTTCGCGAGTTCTTGACCGGCGCGAGACGTGTCGTCCGCTCCGATCGTCGACTTGCGCGCGGCGCCGTCGACTGCGTGGATGCTCTTCGTGATCTCCAGTGACACGTCGGCCGACTCGCGGATCCCGTCGCTCGACTTGACGACCATCGCTGTCGCGTGTTCTACGTCCGTGCTGATCGCGACCATGGCTTGACGCTGCGTACCGGCGAGTTCGGCGATTTGACGAGATGCCTCGTTGACGCGCGCGATGACGTCCGTGATGTCGCCCATACAGCGAATCGTTTTGTCAGTGTCACTCTGAATCCGCTCGACGCGTTGGCGAATGTCTTGTGTCGCCGTACTCGTTTGGTTGGCGAGTGCCTTCACCTCGCCGGCAACGACAGCGAAGCCTTTTCCGGCTTCGCCAGCACGTGCGGCTTCGATCGTCGCGTTGAGAGCCAGTAGATTCGTCTGATCCGCAATGTCTTGGATCGTGTCGATCACGCGACCGATTTCTGTCGCGGCGGTTGTGAGTTGACCGATGAATGCGTTGCTTTCCGTCGCGAGTTGCGCGGCTCGGTCGGCGATCGTTTTCGTTTCTTCGGCGCTGTTCGCGACTTCGCTCGCGCTCGCTCGAATGTTGCGAATCGAAGTTTCCACGTTGTGGATTCTGTCTTTGGTCGACTCACTGTCGCGTTTGGCGTTCGACAGTGAGACACACATTTCTTCCGCGGCTGCAGCCACTTGTTCTGCTTGTTGCTGCGTGATCGTCGCGCTCTCGTTCAGGCCGGTTGCGGTGCCCTGAAGGCGATTCGAGCTGCTGAGCATGGTGTCCGCGCTCGCGTCGATCTCGCCGATCATCACTTCGAGCTTTTCCATGAGTGCATTCACGCCGGACGCGACAGTCCCGAGTTCGTCGTCGGTCGATAGCTCGTACGAATCGTGAACATCTCGACGTCTTTATCGGCACGTCGGGTCGTTCGACTATCGCGCTACTGCGGTCCGCGAAACAGGAATCAGCGTCGACCCCAGAAGCCTCGCGATCGAACTAGACCTTGTTCCGTGCTCGGTGTCGTGCTGGCATCGACGACATCGACTTCTGACGTCGACTGCTCCGTGCGCGGCAGTCGGCTGTAGTGGAAGCGCGACCACGAGCGTCCGGAACGCATGCGCACCATGGCCGGGAGCTTTGGCGCCTCTGTGGCCTCGACGACCGACGTCGCTCGCGGTGTCTCCGGCATACGGGACTCGCGATGGAAGCTGCGCCCCGAAGTGCCTTGAGTGGCGAGGAACGCGATCATGGTCAATGTGGGCACTACCGTGTGGAGCATGAGGGTGTGGGCTCGGGTCTCGATTTCGAAGCGTGTCGCGGAGAAGTGTATCCCGCAGTATGGCGTGTTGTGCCGCAGACTCGGGATGGTTCCATGGTGACGATCACAGCGTGATTTCGATGCGCAGTAGACCTGCCAGTGCATCACGGACTCCAGCTGCTCCACCCGGGTTGCGAATGAACTGTAGGTCCGGCTTGAGGATGATTGCTGGTGTCAGTTGGGCTTTGTAGGTCAGCTCGAACACGGTTTCATCGCGCGGTGTGCCGGAACCGGGTTCGTCACTGAGGTCCGCGTGGAAGATCGCGAGTCCGATCGAGTCGTCGTCTCGAGACGGGAGTGGCCCGACCCAAGACGCTCCGATTGCGAGGGTTCGTGCGAACGTCGCGACGTTCTCGTCGGCGATTCCGAACGTCACGAAGCCATACAGGCCTTGGGAGTCCTCTTCGCGGTCGGGGTTCTCGCGCACGAATTGTTGTTCGACCGTCAACCATCCCCCCGTCGAGCCGTCGCTTTGCCCGCCGCCGAACTCCGTGAACTTGGCGGTGTGGTGCCAAACGCCGAGTGCCGCCCGTCCGGAGCCCCAGCTGCCGCCACCGGTCCATGCCGTCCCGACTTCGGCGGCCAGGAACCACGAGTCGGACTCTTCGCTCTCGAAGAATCCGCCGAGACCCTTGTTGCCCGTATTGATGCCGTCGCCTCCGGCGCCGTCGTACACGCCCGCGCCAACGTACGTCGTGTCATCCACCTGATAGAACGCGTTGAGCGACGTCGCCGGGTTTGGATACGTCGGATACGCGACGATGCTCGGTGGGATCGCAGCTGTCGAGTTGATGAAGTCCCCGCTGTATTCCGAGAACGCGAACTCGCTGTTGAAGTCGACCTTGCCGAACTTGACTCGTAGGTGATCGCCGATCCACGTTTCGATCCACATCTCTGCGACTTGTGTGATGTTGCGTCCTTGGATGTTCGACACACCCTGCGCGTCACCGATGTCGTTCGAAGGAGACGGACCATGGATCTTGTATCCGTCGAAGTAGACGAAGGTCTTCTCGAGTCCCGCGATCGTGTCGAGGTCGAACGCGACGTTGATGTCCGTCAAGGAGATATACGAATCACGGTAGCGCAGTCCACCCCGCATCGGCGTCGCCCAGTCGGCGGTGTAGCTCGCGGCAATTTCGATCCCGTGATCCTCGAGGTCGGTGCGGATGCCGCCCCAGTCACCGGTGACGCGCGTCCACTGACCGAACGGACGCCCACCGATCCATTCTCGGTCCTCTGCCGTCGCCTCGTCTTCGAGTGCGAGTTCTTGGGCAGGACATGGGAAAGCCAAGAGCGTCGACGATGCCCCGAACATCGATCGGGCATCCAGTCGAGTCATCGACTCATGACGACGCTTTGCTTGATCGCGCTGCGTTCGTCGCGGTTCGCCACATGCTGTCGCAGATATCGACAGTGGGGGGTCGAAGCTCGGCCGAGCTTCTTCGATCATCTTGGCCGGGCCAAGCAGAAGAGCTCGATCCCCATGTCGAGCGCCTCGACCTTCGCGTTGCACCAGCGGAAGAATCGCGAACGCGTCTCGACGTCCTGATGGAAGTCGTACGCGCGTGACGAATGGATCCTGACGACGTCGAATCCGTGTCGTTCGAGGAGTCGAGGCAGTGTCGACTTCGAGTAATGCGCGAAGTGATCGTCATGGAACGTCCACCGATAGCGGGAGCGCAGCAGGTACCGCTTCCACGCATCGACGTTGGGCACCGACACGAACAGATATCCGGACGGATCCAGGATGCGGCGCAGTTCGGCGAAGAACGGAGCGGGCCACGCGAGGTGCTCGACGACGTGGTTCGCGGTGACGAGATCGAAGGATGCGTCGGCGAAGCCAGCGTCCTCGAGCGCGCATGCGCGGACGTCGAGTCCGTGCTCGCGCGCGACGCGGACCGACGCTTCGGAGAGCTCGATACCGATTGGCGTCCATCCCCGCTCACGTGCGACGACGAGTTCGGTGCCGATCGCACAGCCGACATCGAGCACCCTGCCCGGCGATACGTGGGATTCGACGGTTTCGAACAGCCGGGTAGCCCGCCGGCGGAAGAACTCGACCTTTGCGAGCTGATCCTCGGTGTAGGTCTCGGCCTCGGAGACCATTCGCCGCAGTGCGGCGGGTGTCGGAACGGGATTGACGAAGAACAGCCCGCAATCACGGCAGACCACGATGCGATTGCGGCCCGACGACCCGTAAGGTCGGTGGTCCGCTCCATCACAGACGTGGCATCGAATCGTCGTCGTCTCGACCGGCATGTGGGTTCACTGGGTCCCGGGGCGCGCGTATGCTCCGCGCTTTCTTCTGACTCCAGCATCTGCTTCGTGGCCAGCGACCGCAAACCATACACCGCACTCCTGCTCGGCCTACTCTTGCCGGGTCTCGGCCACGGCTACGCCGGGGACAAGCGCCGAGCGGGTCTCGCCTTCGGGGTCGTCACGACCATGTTCGTGGTCGGCTACCTCTTGGCCGACTACCGCATCTTCGCGTTCACCTCGTCGCTCTTCGCGGGGATTCCGTTGTTGGAACTCCTGCCGATCCACCTGCTGCCGGAGGCAGGGAACTTCGGGGAGACGATGATCGCGTGGCTGCTCCAGCCCGCTTCGGACGTGGCTCGTGATCGCTTGATGCGACTCCCGATCCCGACCGAGCACATCGGGCTGACACTGACCGGATTGTCGGGCTACCTGAACGCGATTCTGGCTGCCGATGCTTCGTGGATGGTCGCACGTGGTCGCCTCGAGGCCGAACGATCTCGAAGCTTTCCGGGCAGTGCAGGCCTCAGTTGCTTCCTCGCCTGGGTCCTCCCGGGTGCCGGCCACGTTCGCGAAGGGCGGAAGGTCACGGGCCTGCTCGTCGGCGGTAGCATCCTCGGCTTGTGGATGCTGGGGCTTTGGTTCTCGGATTTCACGGGTTGTGACCGCCCACAGCTCTATTGGTGGTGGGCTGCCGAGGCCGGGGCTGGCGGACCGACCCTCGTTTCCTCGATCTTGCTCGGGCCGCTACCCATGGACCACGAGATGCCTCACATGGATCTCGGCGTCACCCTCTTGTCCCTGGCGGGTCTGCTGAACATCGTCTCGCTGACCGACGTCTATACGCTCGCCGAGTCCAACGCGCTCGCGGCAGGCGGAGTCACCGCGCCTTCGGTGCTGCCGGGAAAATCATGACGCTGCTCTTCCGAATCGTCCTGCTGCTCGCCGTCAACTTCGCGGGCTGTATCGTATTCTATGCGCGTCGTGACCTCGAACCTGCGGCACTGGTGCGCAAAGCGGGCATCCGAGCCCTCGTCGTGAGTCTGTATGTCGCCATTGCCTACGGTGGAATGGCCTTGGTGACGCGCTTTTTCATCGACGCATGACCGCCATGCGCGAGGACCTGATCTTGACCCCAGTTCGATCTGACCCGAGTAGCCTGGGCAAACGTCCGATACACAGGAAGGGGATGTCTGCGGCGCGTGCGAAGTTCGCGGCCGAAGCATCGTCGGATCCGATTCGGGTGGAACGCGGCTGACTCGCATGGAACGACGCATTTGGCTTCGAGGGCTCGGCATCTACTTGCCGGAGTCTTCACTCAACAACGAGGAAATCGAAGCGGGCATGCCCTGGCTTCAGACCTCGGCTCAGTGGATTTCCGAGCACACGGGCATCCGGAAGCGCCACGTTGCGCGCAAGGATCAGACTGCCGTCGACATCGGCTACCTCGCTGCGCGAGAAGCTCTCGATCACGCAGGTGTCGAGCCAGAAGAAATCGACCTCGTGCTGCTCGCGACGAACACGTCCGAATACGTCTACCCCGCCGGGGCCGGACTGATTCAGGCGGCATTCGGAACCGATGACTCCGGCAACCTGCGGATGAAGCGTGCAGGCGCGCTCGATGTCCAGCAGGGCTGCAGCAGCTTCCTCGGTGCGATCGGCATGGCGTCCGGGATGCTGCGCGGTGGCGCTTTCGAGCGGATCCTCGTCGTCGGCGCGGATGTCGCGACGCGCATGGTCGATTGGACGGACCGCAACGCGATCCTCCTCGGAGACGCGGCGACGGCGTGCGTGCTCGAAGCGGGTTCGCGGCCGACCGGACTCAAGTACCCGCCGTTCGAGGTCTTGTCGCACTTCATGCGCACGGATGCGTCGAAGAGTGCGGCGATCGCGCAGCTCGGCGTGCTCAATCCCGAGAACGACCCGTTCGACCACGTCGGGCGTGAACTCGAGAGTGGCGATGGAATCCGTGCGCAGATGTACGGCAAGGACTTCTTCGGATCGCTCCGGGACGAGGAGCATCGCTTCTTCCGCATGGACGGGCGCCAGGTCTACCGTTTCGCCAAAGGCGTCGTGCCGCGTCAGGGCTACCTCGAAGTCTTGCGACGTGCAGGTCTCACAGGCGATATGCCCGAGCGGTTCCGCGATGTCGAATCCGTCGACGATGTTCGCGAGCGCGAAGCCCGAGTCGAGCTGTGTCGTTACCTCGCGACCAAAGTCGACATGTTCGTGCCGCACAGCGCCAATCTCTCGCTCAATCAGGAGATCGCCGACGAGATGGAGATCCCGTGGGAGCGGATGTACATCACGCTCAACAAGTACGGGAACACTTCGGCAGCTTCTGTCGGCCTATCGCTGTACGAAGCGCTGCGGCAGGAGTCCTGCTACACCAGCTTGACCAAGCGAGATGGCACGGGAGCCGTCAAGGTCGAGGGTCGTGAGATCCGCGTGGCGCCCCTGAAGAGCGGAGCGATCGCCTTGCTCGTGTCGTTCGGCGCGGGCAACTCGTGGAACTACATCACGGTCCGCTGCGGCTGAGACAAGCCCGCTAGGCGATAGCCGTCGCCGGCGTCGCGTTCGATGTGTCCTGTGACCTCGAGTTCTCGGAGAACGATCATCAACCGTGCGCGCTCGATGCCGACTTCGGACAAGAGCGCGTCGAAGGGGCGAGGACGACGGCGGAGTGCTTCGACCACCGCGACTTGGTCCGCGTGAGCGAGTCGAGCTGCGGGACAGGCTTCGCCTTTCTGCAGTCCGAGGTCGGCGATCAAACTGTCGGGCGAGTCCGTCAGGGTCGCGCCGTCGCGGATCAGGCGGTGGCAACCCTCGCTCTGCGGTGATGACCAAGCGCCGGGCACGGCGAAGATCGGGCGGTCGTAGCAGAGTGCCCACTCCGCAGTCAGCAGTGCTCCGGACCTACGTGTCGCTTCGACGACCAGGATGCTCTGCGACAGCGCGGCGAGGAGGCGATTCCTGCGCGGGAAGAGGGACGGTCGCGCTTCGGTGCCGGGAGGGGCCTCACTGAGAAGCAGACCGCCGTGTTCGAGGATCTCGTTCGCGAGGCCTTCGTGTTCCGAGGGATAGACCCGATCGAGGCTGCTGCCGAGAACCGCGAGCGTCGGTGCCTTCGCGGAGATCGCGGACCGATGGGCGATGGCGTCGACCCCTCGCGCGAGCCCGCTCGTGACGCAGATCCGAGAAAGTGCGAGCGCCGATGCAAAGCACTGCGCTGCGTGCAATCCGTATGGAGTCGCTGCACGCGGGCCGACCACCGCGACGCCAGGCTCCTGCAGCAACTCCGGGTTGCCGTTGAACGCGAGCACGAACGGCGGATCGGGGATGTGTTCGAATGCCACGGGCCACTGCGCGTGTCCGCGCCACAGCCACGTTGTCTCGCCGGTTCGGTCGAGGATGCGTTGCGCCTCGTCCCTGGACGACGACGCGAGCAACCTCCGACGCTGAGCTGGAGGGACTCGAGCATCCTCCAACTGCGATGCATCCATCTCGAACCAATCCTCCATCCGTCGAGTCGGATCCAGCAATGGTGGCGCTCCGTGCGGTTGCAGCCCATTCTTGGTTCCGAATGCAATGCTGAGAGTCAGCGCATCTTCGAGCGAAGTCACGCGTCGTACATGTTCGTGCGGCGCGCAAGGTGTCGATCGAGTGCGCGTTTTTTGATCGAACTTCTCATCAGGCTCCGGGTGAGCAACATGGATCACGCTTTCTCGCAGTGTGCGCGAAGCATCTTTGCCGTCTTGGTGGCTACGATCGTCGGAGCGCGTTCGCAGAGCACGCAATCCTCGTTCAGCCCGCACGACCGACCGGACTGGTTGGCTGGCAACGCGCGTTGGCCTGCACGCATCGATACCGTCGAGGGTGCTCGCGCGCTCGTGATCTCCAACGGTCTCGTATCGCGTCGAATCGACCTGGCACTCGGTGGATCGACGACGGCGCTGGATGACAGCCGGACCCATGCATCCCACGTGCGTGCGGTTTGTCCAGCTGCGCGGCTGCGGATCGCTGGACGTGACCTGCGATGCGGTGGGGTGATTGCGCGGGGCGGCAGTGCTTCGCTCGATCGCGCATTCTTGCCTGCGCTCGCGGAGCTAGCGGTCGACCCGGAAGCTCTGGTGTTGACAGCCGTGGAGCATGGTACGCCGCGCGAACGTATTCCCTGGAAGCGGACTCGGCACGCATCGAAGTTCGCGGTGTGGCCGCCGCGTGGAGTGCGCGTGACCCTGACGTTCGCGACTCGTGACGGCGATCGCGACATTCCGGCGGGTCTGCGCGTCGACGTCGACTACGAACTCTACGACGATGTCCCGGTGTTCGGAAAACGCGTTCGCATCCGCAACACCGGCCGAGCTTCCAGCTTCGTGATCGATCGCATCTCGACCGAAGAGCTGGCAGTCGTCCCCGATGCTTCCTGGGTCGAGGCTCGTGAGGGAGTTCCCTTGCCCGTTCCGGCGCGACTCCACGTCGAGAGCGAGTACGCGATGGGCGGCATGTCCCCGACCAATGCGAACCGATTCGGAGTGCGCTGGTTGCCCGACCCTGCGTTCGAGACTCAGGTCGACTACTTGCGCAAGACACCCTGTTTGCTCGAAGTGGGGCCCGAGAAAGACATGCTCCGGGTCGTCGAGCCTGGTGCGTCGTTGACGGCACCGATGGCGTTCACGGTCGTTCTCGATTCGGAAGATCGGACGCGACGATCCTTGACGATGGCGCGTGCCTACGAGGTCCTCGCTCCATGGAGCACCGAGAACCCACTCATGATGCACGTGCGTCATGCGGACGATGCCTCGGTGTCGAGCGCTATCGAGCAAGCTCACGACGTCGGGTTCGAACTCGTCTTGCTGACGTTCGGAAGCGGCTTCGACATCGAGGATCGTTCGACGGCGAACTTACAACGCTGGAAGCGATTGGCGGACCGGGCCCACGAACGTGGGGTTCAGCTCGGTGGCTACACGTTGCTCTCGAGTCGCAAGCTCGCGCGTGAGGAGGACCTGTGCGTCCACCCCGAGACGGGGAAGCCGGGTGGGCAGACCCATGGTTATTGCCCCGCTCTTGCCTCGAAGTGGGGGCTCGCCTACTTCGAGACGCTCCGTCGCTTCGTCGACGCCACGGGCTTCGACGCGATCGAACATGATGGCCCCTATCCGGGAGATCTCGACGCAACGTCGCGACCACCACTGCAGCACGGTGCGTCGGATTCGAGATACGTCCAGTGGACGCTGTCCGCTGATTTCTACCGCTGGTGTCGAACGCGCGGTGTCTACGTGAATGCCCCGGACTGGTACTTCCTCGTTGGTGCCAGCAAGACGGGCATGGGCTATCGCGAGACCAACTGGTCCTTGGAGCGTTCGCGCCAAGTACTCCATGCGCGGCAAAACATCTACGACGGGACGATCCTCAAGCGTCCGAGCATGGGCTGGATGTTCGTTCCGTTGACCGAGTATCACGGTGGTGGTGCCGCAGCGACCGTCGAGCCGCTTTCCGAACACCTCGATCATTACGCCGCCATGTTGGCGGCGAATCTCGGAGCGGGCGTCCAGGCGTGCTATCGAGGCCCGAGACTCTACGACACTCCGAAGACGAGGGAACTCGTGCGTAGCTACGTGCAGTGGTTCCTCGAGTATCGGGACATCCTCGAAGCGCCGATCGTGCACGAGGCGAGCCGGCGCGCTGATGGACGCGACATCGATTGGCTTTTGCATGCCGAGCCGCGCTCGCCGACGACGCAGGCGATGCTCTGCGTCTACCGGCCAGGACAGGAAGGCGTTGCCGTCGTGCGCAACGTGGTCGTCGACCTCCGCTACGCCGGGTTCGGGCCGGGCGACCTCGTCGAGGTGCTCACGCCGATCGGCGAGCCGCGACGCCTCGAAGTCGATGCGAAGCGTCGCGTGACCCTACAGATCGAGATTGCGCAGGGTGAGCCGATGACCTGGGTCGCCTTTCGGCGACCCGGTTGATCAGAACTCGCCGACCAGCAAGCGGATGCCGTTCGAGGAGATGAATCCGAGCGGCGTGCGCGTGTCGAACACCATGAACTGCTGGAAGGCCGTTGCTCCGAGCAGTTGCTTGTCGTTGGGGATGTCGAGCGGCACCGTCGCCTTGCCCGAAGCATCGGACACGAGGCCGAGCATGATCTCACCCGACACGAGCAAGGAGCAGCCCGGAGCGTAGGTCCACGGCAGCTGCAGACTGGCCCAGTTCTTGTCCGAAGCCCCGAGCAGGAAGACCGCCGGGTTGACCGCCTTCGTCATGTCGAGGTCGAAGTGGATGCGCGCGCCGATGATCGGACGCTCCGCGGTCGACGAGGTCGGAACGACACTGCCCTTGTTGCAGTAGACGCGATACTGCCAACGCGTGTTGAAGAGCCAGTCGGACCACTTGTTGTTGACCAACTCGCGGTGGAGGATCTGACTTCCGGTGGTCGAGACCGGCAGGATCAACTTGTCGGCATCCTTGACGTAGATCCAGTAGAACGGCAGCGTCACGGGCTGCGCGAAACGCCAGCTGTATGCGCCGACGCTGGAGACCTTGACGCGCGCGGTTTGAATGCGGGTCTTCGGTTCGAGCGTGGTGTTGTCGGCGTCCCAGATCTCGACGTCGAGATCGAGCGAACCCGAGCGCGCACCACAGTAGAGGTCGACTCCGCACACCGGATCGGTGGCCGAACGCGACTCGAAAAATGCGACGGCGGTCGCATTCGTGGTCTGGTTCGTCGAGGTCTGGGTCCAGTTCTCGCTGTAGCACAGCTGGCAGTTGGTGCCCGAGGGGCAACCCGCGCCGAACGGCTGGGCATCCGCGACCGAGATCGTGATCGGTCGCTTCGACACGAACGTGCCGCCGACCGCGACGAGGCCGAAGTCGGCATCGACAGCCGTGGTCTCGACGTGGCTGTCCTGCGCGACGAGGTACGCCATCACGGAGACGGTCCAAGGGCCCGGAGTCGGGTTCTGGACGAACACGTTTTCGACCGTATCGCGCTGATCGCGATCGCCGCCGGCGACCGAGTAGTTGCCGTCAGTGAGGCCCTGATTGCCCCAGTAGTGCGTCGTGCCGTTGGGCGCGGTGAGACGCAGCGTCAAGTCGTTGATGCGCGTGAGCGTTGCGCTCGGGTTGGCGGCCGGGTCGGCGTAGGAAAGCGACACCTTCAGCTGCGAGCGGTTTGCCGGGACGTTGATGACGTACGCCATGCCGGTGCCCTGCGTGAGCACGTCCGTCTCGTCGACGACGTAGTGCAGAGCGCGATCGTCATACATCGCCTTGAGGTCCGGGAAGCCCCAGCCACAGTGTTCGCGACGATTGTCGGTGCTCGTCTTCGTGAACGAGTACTGCGCAGCGTTCGCGATCTGCAACGCCTTGAGCGTGGTGAAGTGCGGCTTGTTCTGGAAGCGCGTTCCGTTCTTGACGCGTTGCGGGCTGAATAGCCCGTCGGTGAACATCTGGATCGCGATCGCGTTGTGGCCGGCGACGATCGGCGTCGCGCCGGACGTGCCGCCGAAGCTCGTGTAGTAGTTCTGGGAGGAGTAGCCTGCGCTCCCCGTCCTGTCCGAACAGAGGATGCCGTCGTAGTAAGCGCAGAGGTCGGGCTTGATGCGGCCGTCGGCGGCCGGGCCCGTGCTCCCGTTGCCGGCCTGCCACGAATCATCGAGCGGATTCGCGTTGTTGCGGTGAGCGACACCGCCGATCGAAATGATGTTCTTGGCCCACGCCTCGGGACGAGAGTCCTGGTTGCCGGCGTTGGACTGCGAGTTGGTCCAGACGATGTCGTGGTCGAAGATGATGTCGTCAGTCGCCGCCGAGGTCGACGTGTACGCGCGCGTGCGACCGCCGCCCCACGAAGCCGTCGTGAACATCACTTCGTGCGTCTTGACGAGGCGCTCGACGACTTGCCAACGCGAATACCCCGACGTCACCGTCCCGTATTGCGTGAAGAAGGGCTGCGCATCGGGTGCCATGCCGCGTGCGCCGGCGATGCTCGTGCCGTTTCCGAACACGATCCCTGCAGTGCAATGCCCGTGCGTGTCCGCTCCGCCCGCGCTGAGGACGTTGATCGGCCTGTTGGTGAAGTCCTGGTGCCCGGCTTCGAGACCTTCGTAGACGTGTCCGTTGACACCCTTGCCGGTGTAGCCGCCCGCCGTCTCGACGTAGTTCGCGCCGCCTTGGATGCGGGCGTTGTCCATGTCGAGTTCCGGTGCCGTCCAACGATCGATCCAGAGGACTTCAGGCATCTGGCTCGTTTGCAGGAGCTGCGCACGATCGAGACTGACTTCGAGCAGGAGGCTACCCGGTTGCTCGTGGTCGATGCGGCCGCCGATCGCGTCGATGCGAGCGATCAATCCCGGCTTGTTGAGGTGCTTGTTCGCGACGACGATGTTGTACTTGCGCACCGGGAGTTCGTCTCCCGTCGCGAGCTCGGTAATGAGTTCGGGTTCGAGTCGGAACGCCGGATGATAGGCCAGAGTTGCGCGCACGCCGGCGATCGAGCGCACGAGGCGCTCACGGTCCGGGCGCATGCGAACGACGAACGCGTTCGCTGGCAAGGTGCTGACGATTTGCGCGTCGAGGCGTGCGAGAGCCGCCCGCCGGTCGCCATCAGGCGCACGATCGAACTGCACGACGAAGAGGCGATTGCTCTTGTCGGCAGTCAGGTGCGCCGGGAGCTCGAGAGTCGTGCGCGCGGGGTCGAAGGTCGCGAACCGCAGATGCAGCTTGTCTGCGTCGACGGAGCGTTGTGCGAATGCGGCCGAGCCTAGACCGACGGCCAGAATGGTGCTGAGAATGGGAGATCGATGCATCGAATCCGTTCGAGGGAGTGGTTCGAGGGGGACTACAGGCGTCCCGAGGACGACCCCGAAAGCCTACCAGAACCGGTGCGAACCGACGTCCGCCGCCGGCTCGAGGGTCACGGACCGATGCTCCAGATGCGCGTGCGGCCTCGACCCACCGCCACCAGGCGGCGCCCTTCCGGGTCGAATGCCAGGGACCACACCCGCTCGGAATCGGGGTCGAGTTCGCGGATCGATCCGCCGTAGCGCATCGACCACACCACGACGGGTCCATCGTGACCACCACTCGCGAGGAGTTCCGCGTCCTTGGACCACGCAACGCAGAACACCTCCTTGGCCTTGCTGTCGAACAGGCGCCCGAGCTTTCCTGTCTCGACGTCCCAGATCCCGATCTTCCCGTCCACGTAGGCCACCGCGAGCTCGCGACTACTCGGTGAGAAGGCGAGCTGATGCGTCTGTTGACGCTCGAGTACGTGGAGGACGTTCCCGCTCTTCGCGTCGAACAGCTTGGTGACGCCATTGCGATTGCCGATGGCGAGTGTCTTGCCGTCAGGACTGAAGACCGGTGTCAGTGCTCCGACGGTTCCCTGAGACCTGTCCATTCGTATCCACTTGCCGTCGGAGGTCCCGTGGATGTGCACGTCACGTCCATAGCCGCCGAGGGCAAGGAGTGCGCCGTCGGGCGAGAGAGCGATGAACGGTCGATCGATCTTGGTTCGAAGAACGTGGCGCGAGCCGTCCGCACGACACAGGGTGACGGTCTTGTTCTGCGCGAATGCCGTGAGCTTCTGATTCTCGGAGTGCGCGAAGGACGAAACATCCGACCCCAACTCACGATCCTCGATCCACTCGAACGCCTCGTCGCGAAAGCGAACCGGGCCGCCGCGATTCAGAATCGCGAGCGTTCCGTCGTGCCACCAGCGTACGCGCCACGCCTCTGCGCCGACGTCATGCACCATCTCGATGCGAGCACGCCGACGTTGCCTGGCGAGTCCGGTTGCTCGCACGAAGAGCTCTTGGGGGGCGACGTCTTCAGGAGCACCGATGATGCGGCGAAGGGCAGCGATGCCGTCGGCGCCGAGTTCACGTAGGCGCTGTCGTCCCTGC
>JAGQQW010000083.1 GCA_020426005.1 Planctomycetota bacterium
AAGTACGGAACTTTGACCCTGGCACGTTTCACGCACGAAAGTACGGTGCCGGCATGCCACGACGAGAGAAGAAGCGAGTCGGCGTCGACACCGGGGGGACGTTTACGGATCTCGTGCAGTTCGATGGGCGTGACTTTCGCGTCGTGAAGACGGCTTCGACCAAGGACGCTCCGGAACGCGCGGTGTTGACGGCGCTTTGCGAAGCCGGGGCGCAGGAGCACGACGGCGGAGTCCTCGTGCACGGTAGTACGGTTGGCCTCAATGCGTTGCTCACCGGTACGGGGGCGCGACTCGCGATCGTGACCAACGCGGGCTTCGAAGACATCCTCGAGATCGCTCGTCAGGACCGGAAGGATCTCTACGCCCTGCACGTCGAACCGAGGCCCGTGCTCGTGCCGCGCGCCCTTCGCTTCGGTATTCACGAGCGACGACTCGCGGATGGCACGCTTCGAGACAAAGCGACGGCTAGCGAGCTGCGCGAACTCCGCACGAAACTCGCCAATGCACGCGTCGAAGCCGTCGCGATCTGCCTCCTGCACAGCTACGCACATCCCGAGGATGAACTGCGCATCGCACACGCACTGCGCGGCCTGAAGGTCCCGGTCGTCTGCTCCGCATCACTCTTGAGGCGCCATCGAGAGTACGAGCGCTTTTCGGCAGCGTGCATCGACGCGTTCGTACGCCCGGTCGTCGCACGCTACCTCGAGGAACTCGCCGGCGGCGCGCGACCTCTCGACCTCTTCGTCGTCCGCAACGAGGGTGGCACGATGCCCTGGCACGACGCGGCCGAGGCCCCGGTCCGTGCGATTCTGAGTGGCCCTGCGGGTGGCGCGGCCGGAGTTCGCTTCTGGGCGAAGCGCCTCGGCTTCGACGCTGCGATCGGGTTCGACATGGGAGGAACGTCGGCGGACGTCGCCTTCGTCGCGGGCGCGGAGAGTATCGAGGACGAAGTCACCCTCGGCCCGCACCGTCTCGCGATGCCCTCCCTCCCGCTCACCACCGTCGGCACGGGCGGTGGCTCGATCGCTTGGCGCGACGCCGGGGGCGCACTTCGCGTCGGTCCGCAGTCGGCAGGAGCGGACCCGGGACCGGCGTGCTACGGAAAGGGCACCATCCCCACCGTGAGCGACGCGCATCTGGTGCTTGGCCGCTTGCCGGCGTCCGGCCTGCTCGGAGGCGCCTTCGCGCTGCACGAAGACCGCGCGCGAGAGGCGATCCGAGGACTCGCCCACGAGCTCGACCTGACGGCCGAGGCGTGCGCGGAAGGCATTCTCGAAATCGCGGACCTGCAGATGGCGCGCCCCCTGCGTGCGTTCACGCTCGGCCGCGGTATCGACCCCAAGGATGTCGCGCTCGTCGCATTCGGTGGCGCGGGCGGATTGCACGCGGTCCGGCTCGCACGGCTCGTCGGGTTCGAGAAGGTGATCGTGCCGCCGATGCAAGGCGCCCTCTCCGCGTTCGGGATGCTCCTAGCGCGACGCGTATTCGAGCGCGAGTGTGCGTTCGTCCGCGAACTCGATCCGCGTGGCGCTGCCGAACTCGTGCGCTTCGCGCGCGGCTTCCTCGCCGAGACCAAGCGGCATGCTGCGACGCGCGCGAGCGAAGCGCGCGTCTTCGCGACGTTGCGATACCGAGGCAATCAAGCGGAGTTCTGGGTCGAAGCCGATCGCGATGCGCACGAGCGCTTCGAAATGGAGTTCGAACGCCGCTTCGGTTTCCGTCAGCAACTCCCGATCGAGGCACTGCGCGTCCGCGCGCGGCTGATCCTCGAACCCGCGCGCGACGACGCGATCGCGCGCGCCCTCGCAGATAGCGGCGCGCGCGTCGAGACTCCACACACCTCCCAAGCCGACTCACGCTTCGAGTTCGTTCCGCGGAGCCGGCTGCGCAAGCGCTGGCGCGACGGCCCGTTCGCCGTCGTGGACTACTCCGGCACGACGATCGTCGAGCGCGATTCTCGTGCGCGCCTGACGGACGGCTGCATCGAAATCGTCAGTCGCTGAGCCCTTCGTCCGCCTGCTCGCCCTTCACGTATTGCGTGTACAGGATGACAGGGATCTTGAGATCGCCGAGACGCTGTTCGATCAACGGGCGCACATCGCCCCACTCCAGCCCCCCGACTCCGGTCGCGAGTCGTGGAAGTGCGACGCTCGTGACATCCTCTTCGTCGATGTGCTTGCGAAGCTCCTTGAGCGCATGGTCCACATGGGTCGTCGACGCACGCCCCGGCTTGCCACCGTGATCGTACGAACCGTCCTGCGTCAACAGATTCGCAATCCGCGCGTTTCCGGGTCCACCCCAGAACCACATTCCTCCCGCCTTCGGATGGAACTGGTGGCAATAGTGGCGGAAGTCCTTGTGCATCGCGGGCCAACGCTCGCGAAGACTCAAGGCGAGGCCACGATCGAAGGAGTCATTGGGCGCGACTCCGTGCGCAATCGTATGGGCTTTCGAAAGGAGGATGTCGCCGCTGACTTCTCGAATCATCGTATCCGTGTGCTGTGGTTCTTCCGTGAGTCGATCCCGAAGCGACGTCGATCCGCCGAACTCGGGACATCCCGACTCGTGACACGGAACGACGAGCAAGAGACGGACCACACACCGAAATCACGTAGACAGCGCTGCGACACCGTCTCGACTCGCAAGACTGCGACTCGGACCAGCAACATTGCAACGGTCAGGAGGACGGAGCCCCGGCGCGGCTCGTGGTCAGTCGCTCCACAAGTCGAGGATCTTCGGTCGATCCGGCTCACCATCCATGTATTCGGTCGCCGTGAGACGCCCCACGGACCGCAAGCTCCGAACCATGACCTTTCCGGTGTCCGGATATTGGCAAACTTCATCCGGATCGTGAGCCCCGATCGCGAGATAGACGAAGTCGGCATCGAACGGATTCAAGAACTGATGTGCCTGCTGCTTGCCTGCTGGGCACGCAACGCAATCCCCAGGACGCAGCTCACGAAGCGGCTCGTCTCCGTAACGCAACACGCCGCGCCCCTCCAGCACGAAGAACACCTCGTCCTCGCGCCGGTGCGAGTGGAAGGGAACCGCAGTCCGTCCGGGCGGAACCACCAGTCGGTTGACACCGAGCGAACCTCCACTCGGACGCATCGACGGAGTCAAGACTTGATAGCGCGCGCCCCAATGCTCCCCGAGCGTTTGCTCTTCGAACGGAGCGTCATCGACGTTGACGACTCGAGGCGGAAGACTGGACGAATCGGAAGCTGACTGGCTCATGCGGCCAGAATAGCAAGCGTACCGCGTCCGATCAGGACGCCGAAGTCGCGGCCGCTTCCCGCTCCGTCTTGCGAGCCTTCAGAGTCACTTGGAGTCGCCTCCGTTCGAGGAGATGCACGGCGACTTCTTCACGGAAGATCTCGAAGAGGAACGGATCGAAACTCGTTCCCTTCTGTTCGGCGAGTGTATCGAGCACGTCTTGCGCGCTTTGGTCCTCGGTCGCATTCGAATACGCGCGCTCGAACGCATCTGCGATTCGGATCAAACGACTGCCGAGTGGGATTTCGTCGCCTGAGAGATTCCCCGGATAGCCACTGCCATCCCAGTTCTCGTGATGCGCGACGACGATCTGTGCCACGTCCTCGAGGCCGGGCATCGCTTCGAAGAACGCCGCACCCAGTACGGGATGCATGGTGTCGACCTGCTCGAACGTCTGCTTGCCGAGCACATCCGCCGTTTCGGCGAGCGTCGCGGCATCGATGCCTTCGATGTCGAGAGTGCTTTCGATTTGCATCGCCGGCAGCTTGCCGAGGTCGTGGCAGAGAGCAGCGACTTCGAGCGCATCGCGCTCACCCGGAGGAAGGCGCAGTCGTTCCCCGATCCAGGATGCATAGCGACGAACACGCTGTGCATGACCGATCGCACCTTCACGGTGGTATTCGTATTCTCGCGCAAGACTGAGCGCGACCTCGACGAAGCTCTCTTCGGCCCGGAGTTGCCGCTCCTTGAGCTTGTCGAGACAGTCGAGCATCTCTTCGCGAACTTGACCGAACTCGGCAAAACGCTCGCCAGGAACGACGACGGCGTCCGGACCCGCTTCGCCCAATCGAGTGAAGACATGACGCAGACGCTGCATGGGAGCGAGGCAACGCGCGAGGGCATAGAGGACGCTCCCCGAAATGATCGAACACGCAGCAAGAATGCCTGCGAAGAGCGACCACGGAAAGCCGGCCTGCGCTGGCACCGGGACATGAACGCGGATCTCACCGACCTTCGAACCGCCGATGCCCTTCGCAGGTCCCCAGACGAGGATTTCTTCGAGGGCCTCCGACATCATCTCGAACGTCTCGCTCGCGCGCGGCGCATGATCGGCTTGTGCGAGCAGACCGCCCTTGCCGTGGTAGAGCGCGGCCCTGCCTTGCACCATCTTGGCGACGCTCTCGACGAGGAAGCGCGTCTGCGCGCGATTGGTCGACTCGATCGCTTGGCCCAACTCGGACGAGGACCCCGCGAGGATGCGCTCGATCCCAGCCTCGAGTTCGCGACGACGCATGGCATCGCGTTCGTCGCGCACGAGGAGCGCGACCCACGTCGACAAGGTAAGCGACGTCACGACGAGGAGCGGCAGGAGAACGACCCAGAGTCGCTCGCCGAAGAAGCTCCGCCGGCGCCGAGTTTCGTGATCAGAATGCTCGTTCATGACCCCCGTACTCGAGCCGCGAGCGTCTGGCGCGCGGCCCCTTCCGGAAGACCTGATCGACATCACAGCGCCAAAAACGCAAGCGACTGTCGAAAGGATTCACACCGCGCGTCGCATCGCGCGATGGCGCCGAGCATTCAGTCGACGCCGAGCATTCAGTCGACTTCGATGACCCTCACTTGCGCGTCGTCCATCTGCCAGATGCAGATGGTGTAGTCCTCGTCCATGACCTTCTTCAGACGAAACGTCCCGACGACGAGGATCGGATCCCACTGGTAGGCGATGCCCTTCTTGGCTGCCACGTGGATCTTGACGAGGCCGTTGACGTCGGGCGGGATGCCGTAGCAGCAGCTCCACAGCGACTTGACCAGGTAGAACGTCTTGATGTCCTCCACCTCGTCGATCGGGAGCATGAAGCCCGCCATGACGACCTTCTTGCCGTCGAGCTTCGCGAGATCCTCGGGCATGCCCTTGTAGCCATCTTCGTACGGCCACGAGTCGAGCTTGTCGAAGCGGATGAACGGCACATCTCCCGGGATGTGCATCTTCTTGAGCACTTCGTCGAGCTTCTTCTCCGTCTCGCGCATCGCGTTGGCACCGCGAATCGCACGGATGTCGTCTTCGGTCGCACCCTCGGGGAGCTGGATCTCGGAGTCGTCGGCTTCCTTGGTCTTGATCTCCTTCTTCGACTCTTGCTCCTTGGCGTCCTGCTTCTCGGCCTTCTCGCCGGTCGCTTTCTCGTTCGCCGGCTTCCCCCCTTGCTTCGGGTCCGCCTTCGGCTCGGCGCCTTGTTTCTTTGCGGGATCAGGCTTCTTGGCAGGATCGGGCTTCGGAGTCGGGGTCTCTTGCTTGGGAGCTTCTTTTTCGGGCCCTCCCGGAGCTTGCGCGACCGAGTGGGTCCCGAAGCAGAGGGCAACGGCAAGGGGCAAGAATCGCAACATTCAGGAATCCTCCGACCAGCACGGGCGAAACCGATGGCGCACATGCCATCGACATCTCACCCGAGCCTCATCGTCCAAATGAGCCGGGTAGCATAGCACCTCGGGAAGTTCCAGGGTCCCAGCTCTACGAAGCCGGGCCGCTCGCCCGGATCTCCCTCTGCGATCGTTCTCAGTCCAGTCGCGCGAAATCCATGTTCGCCATGTCCATCGGCACCTTGAATGGGTTGTTGACGTCGATCAGCACCGGTTGGAAGAACAGGTTCACACCCTTGAGCGATGTCGCGGTCGGCAGCACCCAATGCGCAGTGCGCTTCACGGCGTCGAAGACCCTCGCGGGCAACGTGAGGAAGCTCGGGTCGATGATCGTCGCCGTGTTCCCACCGTGATCGAGTTGGACCAGATTGGGAATCGTCAGCTTCGTAGAACTCGCACTGAGCGTCAGCAGCGCCAGACCCGATGCCGGGTACGATCCGCGATGCAGGACGAGTTCGATCGGCTTCCCTGCGACCTGAACGGGCGCGCACTGGAAAATCGGTCTCGCGGGATGAGCACGCGGGATCAACACCGCAGCACTCAGGAACGCCGGATTGCCGACACGCAGCACTTGGCTGTCGGTCGTCACGTTCTGCGGCAAGGACACCGCGATCGACGTAGCGGAATGCTTTACGAAGTAACCCGTGTACCACTCGTGCGGATCGTTGTCCGCGAGCGGCAAGCCGTTGACGACGACGCGAGTCACGTCGGCGAACTGCCCCGACAACATGAGCATCGTGTCGTGCACCGTGGGTATCGACGCGGGAGAGAACTTGGTGATCGCCGGAATCGGGTAGTACGAGATGGTGTCGGACTTCGAACCACTCACGTTGCCGACGCTGTCCCGCATCTGGCAGTACACGTATTTCGTTCCGGTCGCCACGCCACCACCGAAGCTCGACAGGTCGTACGGCTGCGCGGTCTCGTTGTAGGCGATCCACGGGGACCATGTCGCGTCGTTGCTCGAGAAGCGCATTTCAGCCGGGATGCCGGCGCCCTTGACAGAAACGGAAACACTGAGGCTGTTCGTCGCCGTCGCGCCGCCGTTGATCGAAACCGAAGTGACGACCGGCGGTATCGAGTCGTAAACGATCGTATCCGAACTCTTGATCGAGTTGCCGGCTTGGTCCCGAACTTCGATCTGGACTTGCTTCGGACCGTTCTGCGCATTGCCACCGTACGAGGACAAGTCATACGTGACGGGACCGGCCGAATAGGCAACCCAAGGCGACCATGTACCGCCATCGCTCGAGAAGCGCATTTCGTGCAGCCCACTGAAGCTGTCCGTAGCAGTCGACCGCAGTGCCACCTGCAACGTGTTCGTACGCTCGGCACCGTTGTCGATCGAGAACGTGCGGATCACGGGCTTCGTCGTATCGATGTAGAACGGCCCCATCGTCGTGGTCTTGGCCGACAAGTTGCCAGCGAAGTCCGCGGCCTTGATGTTGAAGTACCAACCCGCTGTGCTCGACACGAGATTGAAGGCTTTCGTCGTGATCCCGGCGCCGACGATGTTGACGGTCGTTGGTGCAACGGCTGCATGATCGATCACGTAGGCATAGCCACGCGTACCAGAACACCCAACGTCCACAGTTTGGCTCCAGGCCATATTGAGACTGGTCTTGTTGTACCACTGATTGACGAAGTGCGATGAACTCGTCAGGCCAGTCACGTTGTTCGGAGCGAGTCCGTCGAGGCATACGGTGAACGCATCGTTCAGAGTCGTGTCGCCGGGATCGGCCCATGCCGATGCTCCGACCGCAAACGCTCCATTGGATCTTGGAGCTTGAATCGTCCACAAGAGATCGCGTCGCATTCCCTGACCGACGGTCATGCCGTCCGTCAGTGACGGGAACGGGGACGATGGATGGTTGGTCCCGGTGTATGACTGCACGACGTTGTCGAGACCGAGCCGGCGCAACTCGGTCACGACGAAGCCCGCAGGCAGGACGGGGCGAATCATGCCGTTGTCGAAATGATGCCCTCCCGCATTCGCCTGTAGGGATGCGCCCATCTGGAACGTTTCACCTGGCTTCATCACGGGCTTCGTGACCCCGACGAGAAGCTTGGGGCCGACGCTCGGCAATTCGGTCGTCCACATGAAGGCCATACCGATACGAGCACGCGACGCGATGCTCTGCGCGTATGCCTTGATGCGGATCTTCTTGCCGCGCAACGCGAGAGCCCACGCCGTCCCGACCTTGGAGATCACGTTGCTCGTCGATGACGACACGGAGTACTCGCCGGAGTTGCCACCTGCCGTAAACGGCTCGACGTCGACATACGCGCGCATGTCGTTGACCCGAGCCTGAGTGGCATTCGAAGATGCAGCGGGTTCGTCCCAGCACAAGAAGAGCGACACGTGGTCTGCGGTCGTCGGCACGGCCACGTCCCAATAGACCCATTGACCGGTTCGCGTGAGCTCGCTGCTCGATGTGCCCGAGTACCAACCAGTCTCACTGTCACCGTGCATCTTGGATGCGTCGACGAGCCCGTGTCCGAAACGATCTCCGAACCAACCGGTCGTGCTTCCGGCATTGCCTTGCCACTCGGCTGCAGCGCACATCAACGCCTTGATCTGAGCAGGTTGATAATCGAGGAACGCATGGTGATCGATGAGGGATGCGACGACACCGGTCACGTGCGGTGCAGCGAAGCTCGTACCCGAGAAGTTGCTGTAGTTCGTCAGGCTGTTTCGCGTCGTCGAGCACGCCGAAAGGCCTGGCGCCAGCACTTCGGGCTTGCGCCGATTGTCCGCGGTTCCGCCTGCCGATGACGACACGAGATCGCCGGGACGCGCGGTGCTGCTCCAATTGTCTCGACAGCTCCCCACGCAAATCGAGTTCTTGGCGACGGCCGGAACGGCAGCAGCTTGCGTAGGCCCGCTGTTCCCGCTCGCGAAGACGTAGACCTGAGCGTTGTTGTAGACGATGTCGTCGACCCGTCTCGCACCACTTTCGGTTCCGATCCATGGCGTGCCAGCAGGAGGACTCGCGCCCCAGCTGTTGTTGACCACGCGCGGACGCGGACTCACGACACGGTTGCTATCCGTGACGGACTTTGCGAGGGCGTCGTACAACGTTTGCACGTTGCCGACGGCCTTGTTGTTCTTATCGAGCAAACGTCCGACGAAGACACGGCGGCTGGCCGCGCGCCCGATCTCCGGAGCACCGCCTCGGTATCGTGCATCCGCGGTTCCGCTGCCGATCATCACACCCGTCACACCCGTCCCGTGACCTTGTTCATCGTTGAATGCACCCGTACCGACGACGTCCCATCCCACGAGAAACTTGTCCTTGAAGTCCTGATGGCGCTGCGCCGCGGTCGGCGACCACAATCCACTGTCGATGACGCCGACCGTGATCGCCCCACCACCCCAGCTCGCGCGGACCTTGTCCTGCCCGATCATGGCTTGGGACTGATCTCCCTCTGCACGGTATTCGAGTGCCAGCTCGACCGAAGAAACGAACTGTAGGTCACGTATCTTCGCGACGGACTCGGCCGTTGCCGTACCTCGAAACAGGAACGAGTTGCCGGTATCGGTGTAGTGCTCGAACATGAGCCCTGCGCCTTCGAGCGCGCGCTGCATCGGACCATTGGGAATCAGCGCCTCGGTCGGCATCGAGACTTGCGTTTCAGCGGTGACTCTCTTCCCCGTAGTGACGATCTCGGATTGGATGTTCCTGTCGCTGACGAACACATCCACATCGACACGAAACGTCGTGCCGCGTTCTGCTGCCGATAGGCAATCGCGCAGCAAGGGGTGGATCTTCTGACTTGGCTTCGAGAGGCCGACCCAATACACGAACGGCAAGCCCGCCACGCGATCGACGGCAGCAAGGGGAATCTTGCAGACCCAACTCTGCCACGTGTGGGATCGCAGCCGCACGACACCGAGACCGTCGAGTGCTCGGAGCTTGTCCGGTGCCGTCATGCGCCCGCGAATCATCACGTACCCGAAGAAATGCGAACCCGAGAGTTCGCGTACCCGCGGGTCCACTCCCGGTGGAGGTTCGAACTCGCCCCCCGCAAACGCGAGCCGATATGGATTGCCATCGAGAACGCGTCGGTGTTGTTCGCCGTCCCCCGTCCCGATGTCCCGATAAGGCGCGAAGTCGAGTTCATCGTCCGTCGGTGGCGTGTAGAACGGCCCTTCCGCAATCCCATGGATCGTCACCTGCTTCTGCACCCGCGCAGCCGGTGTCTTCGGCGAGAACTCCAGTCGCGGCGTCGTGATCGCCGGCACGACGGGTCGAGGTGCGAATCTTCGGACTGCTTGCTCTTGCTGTGCGGCTTGCTGCTGCGAGGCCGCCACGCCTGCGATCCCAGCCCAAAAGAAGACGGTCATTAGTCGTGTGATTGCCGGATTGCTCGGTTGCATCGTTCACTCCTGTTCGTGGGTTGCTCCGAGGCGCACAGCGTCATCGCGGTCGAGAATCGCACGCGGCGCGATCCCGCGCAGTTTTTCGAGATTCGGTGTGCGATCGGAGGACCTTGCGTCGCTTTGCTTCGCAGCGCTGAGTTTCGAGGCGCTCGACTGTTCTCGTGAGGCTCCGTTTTCCGCGAGAACGAACGGTCAGCAGCCACCTCTCCGGCACACACCTTCGATGACACACGACTCGAGCCGAAGCCGCCTTTCGCGTCTGACGGATGCCGTCGATGCATACCTCGATCACCGGTCCAAGCCCGATCGAGACGATGACGCGTTTCTCGCGGCACACGGGGACTTGCGGGACCTCCTCGAGGCGTTGATGACCGACGAAGACGGTGATGCCGACCTCGTCGACGGCGAGCGATATCTCGGTGACTTCCGCATCGTGCGCGAAATCGGGCGGGGCGGGATGGGCATCGTCTTCGAAGCGGTGCAAGAGTCGCTCGGCCGCCGCGTCGCGCTCAAGGTGCTCCCGGCACACATGACGCTCTCGCCCGCGCAGATCGATCGATTCCGCAAGGAAGCTTCTGCCGCCGCCAAGCTCCAACACGTCGGCATCGTTCCGATCCACGCGATCGGTAGCGTCTCTGGCAGCCACTTCTTCGCGATGGAATACGTGGATGGTCAGACCCTCCATCGAGCGATCGAGAGCTATCCCGAGCATCAGACGTTCGGCATTCTGCCCAACGCGAGTCGGTCCGCAGAAGCTGCTGAGATCGCGCGGCGGATCGCCGAGGCTCTGGCATATTCACACGATCACGGTGTGATCCATCGCGATGTCAAACCGCACAACGTGTTGATCACGACGGATGGACGCGTGCAGATTTGCGACTTCGGTCTCGCCAAGGACGATTCGTCCGCTGCCGTGTCCAAGTCGAGCGGTGGCGGGACTCCTTACTACATGAGTCCCGAGCAGATTCGGACTCCGGAATCGATCGACAAGAGGACCGATGTTTTCTCGCTAGGCACAGTCCTCTACGAGATGCTGGTCGGCACGCGCCCGTTCGAAGGGAAAACCACCGAACAGGTCATCGTGCAAGTCACTTCGCTCGACGTGAAGGGCGTGCGTTCAGAATGCGCTGACGTCCCTCGTGACCTCGAGACGATCTGCTTGAAGGCGCTCGAGAAAGACCGCGATCAGCGTTACGAAGATGCACACGAGTTTGCTGCGGACTTGCAACGCTTCCTCCGGCACGAGCCGATTCGAGCCAAACCGCCCGCGACGGCAGTCCGGCTCGCCAAGCTCGTCCGACGACACCGAGCGGTCAGCGCGGCTCTGGCCCTCGCGTTCTGCGTGACGATCGGCGCCGCGATCTACATCTCCGCACAGGCTCGTGCGCAGCGCGATCGCGATCGCGCCAATGCACAACACTCCAAGCGCGCAATCCTCAGCTTGATCGACGTCGCACTGAGCACGACGATTCCTCGACGTCCTGGCGATGAGCGGCGTTGCGTCGCTCGACTCGAACGCTCCACGGACGTTTGTGAAGGCCTGCTCGCGCAGCTCGGGCCAGACGCCTCGATGGAGTTGCGACGCCGTTTCGTGGACCTGCTGATGTTCCTGGGGGACTTCTATTTGCATCGTGCACGCGAGTCGCAAGCCGAGTCGATCCATGGTCGGGCGGTCCAAGTCGCTCGCGAGAACCTGCGCGCCGAACCGAATTCGTTCCTCGACATTGCGAAGTTCGCGGTGAGCTTCACTCACCTGTTCCAATCACGACCCAAGCACGCTCGTGATCTGAAAGAACTCGCGGAGTTCGACGTTCTCGTCGCGCGCATGCAGAACATGGGCCCTTTCGAAGACGAGTCCATGGAAGACATGCGTCTGCGTGCAGTCGCGTCCGTGCTTTCCTGGCGAGGGGCGATGCACCTCGAAGCACGGCAACCGCTCGACGGTATTCGCCGCGACCTGGAAGCGGCACGAGACGCATGGGGCCAACGGCGGCGAACGACGATGACGGCTTTGGGATCAGGCTGGCTCATGACCAACCTGCACCTCGCAAACCTCACTCTCGTCGAGCGGAACCACAAGAAGGCACTCGAAATCCTGGACGATACGAGCACGGAGCTCGCACCCTTCTTGGAGGACGACCCTCAAAACCTCGTTCTCCGCTCCGAGGCAGCGAAGTTGCAAGCGCTTCGCGCACGCGTCCACGTGGCACTCGGGGAGGTCGAAGAGGCGATTGCTTCGTCCAAGGCCGCGATTGGGATTCGACGGAAGATCGCCGAGGACTTCCCGAGGTCGACCGAGATCACGCGCGATTTGGCCGCCGAATACGTCGAACTCGCAAAACTCCACAGGGCGTTGCGACAAACGGAGGAAGCCACTTCGGCGGCGCGGGCGGCGGTCGAGAGCATCGCGTCGGTACCGGACTCACCCGAGACGGCGAACGTTCGAGCGACGGCACGCGGTCTGCTCGCCATGATCCTCATGCACGCAGTCCACGGAACGACGGGCATCGAGCGAGCCGAAGAACAGGTCAAGCACCAGATCGAAGAGAACTTCGAAGCGGCACTCGACGATCAGCACGCGCTCACGGAGGCGGCTCCATCATCGGCCGAATATGCCTACGCTGCGGCGTCGATCGCTTGCAACTTCGCTTCGTGGAAGTTGGCAGTACACGAAGAGGACCGCGCACTCGAACTTGCACGCGAAGCCTTCGACAACGGAATGCGCGTCAAGCGCGCTCGCGATCCACGTCTCGTAGGCAGCAATCAGAACCTCCGCGTTCAACTCCATCTGCTCGTCACGTGCTTGCTTCGCAAGAGCGACGCTCGACAAGCGTGGAACGCGATCGTGGCCCAGATCGAGCAGCCTCCGAGCTCGGCGTCGGATTATGTCAACGCAGCGATTCAAGCCTGCAGGGTTCGCTCACACGTGTTGGCACGAGATGCCAGAGACGTCGACACCGTCGAGGAAACGAGGCGTATGGCGGAGGTTGCCATGTCGTGGCTCGGAGCGAGTGTCGACAGTGACCCGCGCGTGCTCCAAAAATACCGGACACACGTTTCGCTCAAAAGCCTGTCCGACCGGGAGGATTTCGGACAGTTACTCGAAGAAGCAAAGCGTCGTATAGCAGGGAAACAAAAGAGCCGATGACCGTGGCGAAGCGGCGACTCTTGGTATTCTCACGCTCGGCAACGACGCAGCCAGAGGCGACGATGATCGACACGACATTCGACCTGCTCCAGAAGTGGCATGCCGGCGATCGGCAAGCCCTCGAGCGCTTGGTCGAGCGTCATTTGCCCTGGATTCGCGGGTATGTGCGTAAACGGCTTCGAGGCGACTTGCGAGCACGAGCCGACACCCAGGACGTCGTGCAGGAAGCGGTCATCGACGTCCTCGAGTATGGTCCGCGGTTCGAAATATCCGACGAAGACTGCTTTCGCGCCCTCGTCGCGCGCATCGTCGAGAACAATCTGCACGATCAGCGTCGCTTCCTGATGCGCGACTGTCGAGACATGCGTCGCGAGCGCTCGCGCTTGTCGGAATCCGTCCTCGCACTCGATCCACCGCGGCGCGAGATCACGGCACCACCGGTTCGCGCCAGTCGCGCGGAGAACGAAGAGTGGGTGCGTCTCGCGATCGAACTCCTGAGCCCGAGCGATCGCGACGTGATCCTGTTGCGCGAATGGGAACAACTTTCGTTCGAAGAGATCGGGAGCCGTCTCGGCATCCCCCACAACACGGCGAGGATGCGCTTCCAGCGGGCGATGCCCCGGCTCGCGCGCAAGGTCGAAGAGCTGCGCAGTGGGCGCGCACGGGACGCGTTGCGCGTCGCAAGACTCGAGAGACCCGAAAGCAGCGAAAGCGCCTGATCGTCGAGGTACCACGCGGCCTCGAAGAAAAATTGCACGCACGGGTGCGATCGCGTGCTCGTACGACGCTGAGCCGATCCACGCCGCTCCCTACCTTTCGGCGCACGGAGATTTCGCAAGATGACGACGAACCAACTCACGATCGCCCTCGCGATCGCCCTCCTCGCTCCGCTGGCCAAGGCACAAGGTGACCGCGGTTTCGTCCGCTTCGGTCCTCAGTGTGGAGCTCGTCTCGAAGGGCGAAGTACGGTCGTCGCCGGAGAGCGCCAGGTCGACCTCACGCTCGCGGAAGCACGCCCGAACATGCCGACCGCATTCGTGCTCGGCAACAACCCCGCGCGAACGCAACTCCCAGAATCATCGTGCGTACTATTGACCGATCCGTTGCTGTGGATCCCTACGATGACCGACGCGCTCGGTCGTGCACACTTGCGGTTCGAGGTTCCGATGTCGAGCGGAGTGCTCGTCGGACAAGCCCTGCAGTTGCAGGCGAACAAGCTCGTCGCCTCCGACGGAGTGCGCCTCCTCACGGACGATGCGCATGCGGGCCCGACGGCTTGCCCTGGGAACTGCGCAGGCTCGTATCGCATCATCGGCTGTGACGATCGCGAACCAGGCCCGAAGAGCGGAACGGCATCGAAAGAGCCATGGAACATGGTCGGGCGGGTGTACATCGACGGCGCACCGAAGGGGTCGGGAACACTGATCTCGGCGCGCTACGTGTTGACCGCCGCACACGTCGTCTATGACGCGAAGGGATTCCGCTCGGGACCAATCGGCTTTTCACTCGCGCAAACCGCAGAAGACTGCTCGAAGCGCCCCTTGGGTACGCGCTACGTCAAGCGGGTCTTCGTGCCACGCAACTACTCTGCTTCGGACCTGGGCGAGACCAACAAGGCGCTCGACTTCGCTCTTCTCGAGCTCGCGAATCCGCTACTTGGCGGCCACGTCATGGACGTCGAGTACCTGTCGTGGATCACGATCTACAACCGTGAATGCACCGCGATCGGCTATCCCGGTGATGCGAACTCATTGGGCGAATTCGCGGGCAGCGCTTTCTATTGCCGCGGTTCGTTCACGAACACGCAACCCTTCAAGTGGCTCGACGGCGGTCAGAAGGGCCTGTTGCGCAGCGACAATGACGGCGTTGGCGGTATGAGTGGAGGACCGATGTACGTCTGGTATGGCGGAGTACGAAGGCTCGTTGGCGTGTTCATCGGTGGATCCGAAGCAGCTTGCGAATCCGGCAAGAACTGGTCGGCCCGCATCATGTCGAGCACGATCTTGCATATCGAAAACGCGAAGAAGTTCCCGCCGAACGGCAACGTGATCGACTTCTTCTGGCGCTGGAACACCGTGCCGCTGCAAGCCGACGTCAACTACTACTGCGGCAACTGATGCGAACCGTCGCGCATTCTCGGTTCACCGCGCCTCGAGTCGATCGTTCAACCAGGCACGGATGAAGCGCCACTCCGCCTCGACCGTCGACACCGACAAACCCAGAGCATCCGCACACTCCTTGTTCGTGAACCCGGCGAAGAACCGAAGGTTGACGATGCTGCGAGCCCGCGGGTCGACGGCCTCGAGCTTTTGAAGCGCTTCGTCGACCGCGAGGATGTCATCCGTCGGACTCTCGATGGCGAGGTCGACCTCGTCGAGATCCCAACGCTTGTAGTCACCGCCGCGCTTCATTCGCTTCTTGCGCCGAGCTCGATCGATCAGGACGCGTCGCATGGCCTCGGCTGAGGCGGCGAAGAACTGGCGCCTTCCGGCCCATCCCTCGCCCTTGCTGCCGGCGATGCGCAAGAACGCTTCGTGCACGAGGGCGGTCGCCTGCAGCGTCTGCCCTGGCTTCTCGTGCTGCAACATCGCCTGCGCTTGGCGTCGCAACTCGTTGTAGACGAGCGGGAGCACTTCGTCCGAAGGGACTCCATCGCTTTGGAGCGACTGGATGAGCCTCGTCGTTTCGTCGCCTGTCTCGCGACTCTCACGGTTTTCTTCGCAGCTCGTGCACATGGTCTCGGGTCTCGTCGCGTCGGATCGACGATCTACGGCTTTTACAGCTTGGCGCCAATCCGCATCGTCGCGGCATCCGAAAGCGTCAAGCCGAATGCGTTGGCGGGCGGATCGAGAACGACCCACTGCCATAGCAAGTCGACACCGACGAAGGTCGGGTTCGGATCGATCTTGAGCGCTCCGAAGCGCGCAGCACCGTTCTTGTCGGTGGCGACCACGAAACTCCAGACCGACTGAACCTGGTAGACGCACCCGGGCATGCCGAGAGCATCGAGCGGCAACTCGGCTCGTGCGACCCCCAATCGGCAGATCGCCGCCGACGACTTGGCCGCGGTCATGAGGTAGATGTTGACACTGCCACCGGACCTCGCGAACGCGCCGTCCAGGTAATCGGGCGCGAGAACGTTGCCCGAGGACCCGAAGATGCGTGGCGTGACTCCCCCACCGCCTGCACACGTCGCGCCCCACGTGACGAACGCCGGAGGATTGGGCAGTGTCGCGCGATCGTAGACCCAGACCGCAGCACCGATGCCGAGGGGGCTCGGTTCGCCGACGATCAAGTCTCGCTTCGAGTCGCCATTCGTGTCGATGGCGGCGATCGATGTTCCATACGTCTGGAGCAACGCCGCACCCGACTTCTCCGTCATCAGCTGGACCGTCGCGTCCGTTCCTCTGAGAAGACGAACGAAGTTCTTGCCGGCCGCGAAGATGTCGGACTTGCCATCGCCGTCCTGATCACCCGCTGCAGCGAGAGCAGAACCGAAGCGTCCACCCGCGTGGCTCGGCGCCGACGTCGAATATGCGGCGTGACTCCAACCGTTGTAGAACGTGACCTTGCCAGCGCCGTTGTTGAAGCCAGGGCTACCGACCGCGAAGTCGAAGTCCCAACCACCTCTGAGGTTGCCACCACCGACGACAGCAGCGCCGAGCTCGTCACCGACTCCCCCATTCTGGGCGTGGATCAAGCTGCCATCCCGTCCACTGCGGATCTCGAAACGACCACGCTTGTTGACCGGATCGTAGTCGGGCATCCCGATCAGGATCTCGTCACAACCGTCCGCGTTCCGGTCTCCGATGACGGCGAGACAATGAATGTTCCCGCTCGAAACCGCGTTGAGATCGATGCGCCAAAGCAAACCGGTCTTGGCATCGAGAGCTTGGAGACGGCGCGTTCCGAAGTTCGTGACGATGTCGGGATACTTGTTGGCGTTGAAGCGCCCGGTGGCCATCTGCTGCGCGATGTGGGCACTGTGGCCGTAGAAGCGCGTCAACGTTCGCGTCTTGCCGGACAAGAAGTAGATGGAGCTGTTGTATCCATTGTGGATTCCGGCCGCGCCGATCATCAGGTCCGAGTAGCCGTCCTGATCGAAGTCCGCACTCGCGAACGAGCTTCCGAGCTTGGCACCCGCAGCGCCGAACGTGGTGAACAAGAGCTTGCGATCCTTCCCCGAGTAGACGGAGACGGCACCAGTGCCCTGTAGCGTCAGTGAACTCGCTGCGGGCGACGCCACGCAATAGTCCCCGAAGCCGTCGGCATCGACATCAGGCACGCCGACGACGGATTGTCCAAAACCCGTGAGCGAGGCTGACGAAGGGTCCCATTTCGTGAGTCGCTCCGCCGTGACGGTAACCGTGGCGCTTGCACTCGTGACCGACTTCTGCGTGCATGTATTCGTGATCACGCAGTCGTAGGTTCCCGCCAAGGCCGCAGTCGCATCTCCGATCGCGACGACCAAATCCTGGCTCGTCGCTCCGGCGATGTTGACGCTGTTGCGTCGCCACTGATAGGCCGAAGCATTCGACGCACGCACCGACATCAGAGCACGAGGGTAATTGAAGCCGAGGTTGAGAGTCGTCGACGCTGGCTGGGCCGTGATCTTCGGATCGTCGTATTCTCCATTGAGATACCTGCTGTAGTTCGCGACGTCTTGCTTGCGCGCGAGAATGACTCGCAGGTTGTCTCGCGTCGAGGTGCCGAAATAGTACGTATTGCCACCGTACGAATACCCCGTCCAGGGGGTCGAGTACGCCGGGTATTGCTTTCGGATGCACGTCCAAGGTAAGTCGCAGCTACCCCAGCCCGATGAGTAGCTCATCACCGTGTAGTCGTAGTAACGGAGGTAGAGCGGGAAGCCAGTTTCGTCGTACTTCCAGTTGTGCCCGCGACCATAACTCGTCGGCTTGCAATCGGCGTTCGCAGGATCGTGTGCACAACCGAGGTTGTGACCGATCTCGTGAGCGAGCGTCATCGAACTGAGCGAACTCATGCCCGTGACACTGAAGCCGCTCTGGGTGTTCCCCTCGGTACCTCCGCACCAAGCAACGCCACCGGTTGCACCGAGGAAAGGTCCCGCGTCTCGCCCCATGGCTACCAGATCGGCTCCGAGGGTCTTCCTCCAAGCATGGACCTCGTCTGCCTTGCCGTCCGCGGGGTCCGTGAGTTCCTTGAGCGCAAGATCATTCGATATCGAAGTGTACGAAAGGGCTCGAATGTCTTTCGCCACGAACTTGAGAGAGTTGTTCTTGCTGTTCTTCAGAACGGTATTCGCTTGCGCAAGCGCATTGGCGAGCATCGACTCCGCGCCCGTTCCCGTGCGATTGGAATGGGCATTGGAGTCATAGACCAGCAAGACATCGATCACGTTCGGATCGTCATTGCACGCACTCGAGGACGGCAGGACACCCCCACCGTGGTCATGGTCGTGCACGGGCTGCACAGGCTGCCCTCGGGTTCCGTCACATTCGTTTGCGCCCCACGCAGCTTCGCGGACGACGTATTGCCCGAGCACCGGCTCGATCGACAGAGCCTGGTACTTGGCATCGTCGGGGTAGATCCAACCCGTGACGACACCGGCATGGACCGTAAGGATGAACTGGGATCGAGCCCGACCTTTCAGCGAACCGTACCAGTGGAACGTGTTGGCGAGGTAGGGCTCGACTTCGATATGGTCGAGCACCGCCTCGAACACAGCATCCTCGAACATCGCGATCCGAATCGAGTGTCCCGGCATCGCGCTACGCAGGAGCTGGACGTCGACTTGGACGACACGCGAACGCAACGTGATCGCATCGGGCGCCGTGACGGTCGCGCTCATCGGACGCAGAAGGTCCGGGAGCGGGACACGCCCGAGCTGTGCGTTCGATGGTTGCGCGATGACGATGCACGCGCCGAGGCCCATCCAGGCGAGCCGATGGGAGAGTTGGCGGGATTTCGGAATGGGAAACACGGTTCGAACGATCTCCTGCTGATGGTGTGAGCCGCTGCAGCGCAGTGCATGGCCCTGGTCCTCACGCAGGGCGTCGTTCTTGCCCCTTCGCCTTGGTCCGAAATGAAAAAACCTCTCTCCACGACCCGGGAAGGTTTCCGCACACGAGACCCAGTCGGATCAACGGACGACCTCGCGGATCGCTCGGCAACCGAGTGCCCGATTACGAATCTGCGGCACGGCCCAGTAGCGACGCGCCGAACGCGCGAACGTGGCGTCGCTACCCATGCTCCCGCCGCGATAGACTCCGTAGCGCCGCGGTTCCGTGCTGCCCGGCTGTGCAACTTCGTCGATTTCCTCGTAAGGGGCGAACGGATTGCTGCACCACTCCCAGACGTTTCCGATGACGTCATGGAGGCCGAACGCGTTCCCGCGAAAGGTGCCACACGGAGCGTGTCCGACGAACCCATCGGTCATGGTGAGCTCGCGGTCTTCGGTCCCCGGGGTCACCTGCGCATACGTCACGTCGGCGATGTTCGCCGCACCCAGGAGTGAGTCGACCTCGGGTCCCGTCCACCACGGAGTCTGCGCGCCTGCACGAGCGGCGTACTCCCATTGAGCCTCCGTCGGCAGCGCACAACCGATCTTCGTCAAGACGCGTTCACAGTCGATCCGACTCACGTTCTCGACCGGGTGATCGAGTGTCACGATTCTTCCATTCTGGTCCGACCCAGCTCGCAGCAGACTCGGGTGCGAGCGCTCGATGCGCTGCCATTGCCCCTGCGTGACTTCGAACTTGGAGCAGAAGAACGCGTCGACTCGTTCTCGATGGACGGGAGCTTCCTCGGGATACGCCCGCTCATCGAAGTTGGGCGCGGATTCGTCGCTCGCCTGGGCGCCCATCCAATACGAACCGGTCGGCAATAGAACGAACACCATGCAACGGTCGGGCTCGAACTCGAGCTCGTGTCCTTCGTTGCGTCGCGGCACGCGACCCGTATCCAGAAGCGCGAACTCCTCGAGGTGTGAGTGCGGATCCGGTCCGAGAGGCAGCAAGCCGAGTTGGTCCGGGATTGGAGCCACGTCCGCGTATCGCGTCGTCGCGGCCATCCGCGAACGAACCGCGTCCCAGAGGGCTCGAGCCTCACCGATGCTGCGTTCTGCGAGCGTCGCAGCCTGGCCGCGTCGCGCCTCGAGGACCGCGATCCAACCCTCCTCACCCGAAGCGGATCCACCTTCGAGTTGCTCGATGTTCTTGGTCAGGCCCGTCAAGAGCTCGAATAAATAACGCGCTTCGTAGTTGGTCGCTTCACCCGCTGCTGCACGCAGCGACTCGAGTCGCTCGCGGTGCACCTGTGCACGCGACACGAGTGCCCTGGCGCGCGTGAGCCAAGCATCCATGCGTCCGACCGAGCTCGGATTCGCTGGCCAGAGCTCCTCGTCGGCTTCGCGCACGAGGGCCGCTGCGAGCGGAACGTCGCGCATTTGCCGGTAGCCGCGCAACGCCGCCTGTTGTGCATCGAGCGACTTGGCCGTCGCGCGCAACGCAGCGCTTGCCTGCTCCTCGTTGAAGCGAGCTACCGACCGCAGGTGCATCGAGAACCCGATCCCGATCACGAGAGCGAGGAACACGAGGGCCGTGACGGTCGAACTCACGCGATGTCGATGCAGGAACATCGATGCGCGGTAGCGGATCGATCGCGGTGCGGCGACGACCGGTTCTCCCTGCAGGTAGCGACCGAGATCCATCGCCAACGCGTTCACCGTCGCGTAGCGCCTCTCGGGATCCTTCTCCATCGCTCGCTGGACGATCCAATCGAGCTCTCTGCGCAAGCCTTGCATGAGCGCGTTCGGGGTCGTGCTGCGTAGGAACGCTTTGTCCGAAGCATCCTCGGCGACGCGCGCCACGAGGGTCGGCGCATCTTGGTCCCGGAGCAGGCGCACGAAATCGGCATATCCCTTGTCTCGCAGCACCTTGCCGTCGAAGGGCAACGTACCGCAAAGCAGCTCGTAGAGCACGACACCGAGTGCGTAGACATCGGTCCTCGTATCGATCTCGCGCACGCGCAGGTCTGCCTGCTCCGGGCTCATGTAGTCGGGCGTGCCGACGATGGATCCGACCTCCGTGAAGACCGTTCGCGCGAGATGCTCCTGCTGCACCGCTTTGGCGATGCCGAAGTCGATCACCTTCGGTATCGGGCGATCGTCGACCTCGGTGACGAGCATGTTCGCCGGTTTGAGATCGCGATGAATGATCCCTTTCGTATGCGCGTGCTGAACGGCCCTGCACACGTCGACGAAGAGCTCGATCCGTCGCCGAATCGAACATCGTGCTCGATCGCAATACTTCGTGATCGGAACACCTGCGACGAACTCCATCGCGAACCACGGCCGCTCGTCATCCGTCATGCCCGCATCGAAGATGCGTGCGATGGACGGATGGTCCATGTGCGCGAGGATCCGCCGTTCGCGCTCGAACCGGG
>JAGQQW010000084.1 GCA_020426005.1 Planctomycetota bacterium
AGGCGGGATCTCCGCCGGCATCCTGCTCGCGCGCGCCCGGCTCGGGATCACCCTGAGCCCACAGAGATGGAGCTGTCGCCGCCATGAGGACGACGAGACGAACGATGCGGTGCGACGAAAGCGACAAGTCCAGAGCTCCTCGGATTCCAGGCAGTGCGAACACAGGAGTGTAACAGCAGCACCTGCCGAGAAGCTCGGCCGAGAAGCCGAGTCCGAGCTTCAGAATGCTTTCGAGGGCTCGTCGACTTCCCAGCCGCGCGATTTCTCGTCGGCCTGGAGTTCTTCGAGGGTCTTCGCACCATCGAGGGCATCGCGCTTTTCGGAGATCGGCTCGCCGTCACCGAACAACTCGGCGTTCTTCTCGAGCCACTCGCTGTAGGGCTCGGGAAGTTCGTCCTCGGGATAGATCGCATTGATCGGACACTCCGGCACGCAGAGTTCACAATCGATGCAGGTCTCGGGATCGATGACGAGCATGCGCGGGTCCTGCACTTCGTAGAAGCAATCCACGGGGCAGACGGCAGCGCAATCCGTATAGCGGCAGTCGACGCAGCGACCGGTGACGACGTGTGTCATGCGCCAGAAGATACTTCAGTCGCCCAGCTCTTTCATCGCGTTTTCGAGAGCTTGCACCTGCATTCGCATCTCCTCGAGCCGCGCCCTTTCCTTGGCGACGACTTCCTTCGGAGCGCGCTCGACGAAGCTCGGATTCTCGAGGCGGGAAGCGAGGCCGTCTGCCGCACCTCGAAGCTTCCCCAAGTCCTTCTCGAGGCGCGCTCGTTCGGCTGCTGGATCGAGCACGCCTTCCAAGAACACCTCGCCTGCCCCCACGACGAACGTCGCCGCGAGCTTCGGCTTTTCGGTATCGGCGCCAATCGAGAACGTCTCGAGCCCCGCGAGATGCCGCACGTGGGCTTCGAACCGCTCGAGAGCGCCAGCGAGCTCTCCCGTTGCCCGCACGCTGCACGCGAGGAGCTTCTTCGGCGGCACCGCGTATTTCGCACGCAGATCGCGTAGACCACGCACGACGACCTGGACACGCTCGAAGTCGGCTTCCATTGCTGCGTCGATCGCGCCCTCGGATGCAACAGGCCACGCAGCGCGGATCAACAGCGTCGCTTGCTCGAGCGGCGCCTCGATGCCGCGGACCGGTGCGCGTGCAGAAAGGTGCTCCCACAACGTCTCCGTGATGAACGGCACGAACGGATGCAGCAACCGCAACGTCTGGTCGAGCACGTAGGCCAGCACTTGCGCACCGATGGCCCGACCGTCTCCGCCGGCAGCCATCCGCGGCTTGAGCAGTTCGAGATACCAATCGCAGAACTCGGTCCAGAAGAACTCGCGCGCCGCTCCGATCGCCGTGCTCGGATCGTAGCGACCGAGCGCGTCGTCAACGGCCTTCGTGCACCTCGCGAGGCGCGACAGGATCCAACGGTCCTCGACAGCGAGTTCGCTCTGCGAAAGCGAACGGAACGCTTCGCCATCACCCAGATTGAGGAGCGCGAACCGAACGGCGTTCCAGAGCTTGTTGCAGAAGTTGCGCCCGACTTCGAATCGATCGCTGATCACCTTCGCCTGCGGCAGGTCTTTCCGCATGCCGATGACGTCGAACTCGTTTCCGTTCTCGGGATCGACGTAGACGCCGCGAGACGTGGACTTCGCGCTCGCGAGATCGACGAGTCGCTCTTGACCCTCGCCCGAGAACGGCGAGATCGCTTGCACGGGCAGACGAATGTCTTGTAGCCCCGTTTGCATTTCGCAGAGCACGTAACGCATCGCGTCGGCGCCGTAGCGATCGATGATGTCGACCGGATCGATACCGTTGCCGCGCGACTTGCTCATGCGCACGCCGTTGCCATCGAGGATCGTCGCGTGGATGAACACGTCGGTGAAGGGCAGATCGCCGAGGTTGTAGAGCCCGGCAAGGACCATGCGCGCGACCCAGAGCGTGATGATGTCGCGCCCGGTCACGAGGCACGAACCCGGATAGTAGCGTGCAAGGCTCGTCGTCAGATCACGTTGACCGGACTCGACTCCTGCATGTGCAGGGTCCGGCCAACCGAGCGTACTCTCGGGCCAGAGCGCACTACTGAACCACGTGTCGAGCACGTCGGGGTCCTGAGCGAGCCCCGCGGCTTCGAGCCGAGGACCGAGCGCTTCGGTCGCTGCTTCGCGGAGACAGACCTGGATCTCGACTTCGGTGCCTGACGGCAACGCTTCGGCAGTGGCGCGGTCCGCGCGTTCGCCGGAGGGCAAGTCGATCTGAAGACACGCGAGTTCGGGATCGAGAGCAGGCAGTGCATCGAGCTCGCGCGCGAGGTCGTCGGACCGCACGGCCTTACGCCAGATCGGAATGCGATGCCCCCACCACAGTTGACGGCTGATGCACCAATCGCGCTTCTCCGCCAACCAACTCCGGTAGCTGTTCCGATACCGGGGATCCGGCCAGAACGTGAGCTGCCGTCCGGTCGGGGACGTCCACGCCTCCTCGGTCGCATCGATCGCCGCCTGGGCGAGACCTGCCGCGCGATGCTCGTTGTCCGTGCCGGCTCCCATGACGATCCCGCCCGGCACGTCGCTCATCCGCACGAACCACTGCTTGCTGAGCCATGGCTCGATCGGCGTCTTGGATCGATCCGAATGGCCCAGTTCGATCTCGCGCTCTTCGACGCGCTCGAGCAGCCCGAGCTTCTCGAGATCGGCGACGACGCGCTTGCGCGCATCGAATCGATCGAGACCGGCGTAGCTCCCCGCATTCGCGTTGAGCGTTCCGTTCGGCTCGAGGATGTTGATCGGATGGATCCGGTCCTTGTGCCGCTGCCAGACTTCGTAGTCATTGGGATCGTGAGCCGGCGTGATCTTGACGCAACCCGACCCGAGGGCCGGCTTCGCCCACGTGTCGAGAATCAGAGGGATCTCACGATCCATCAACGGCAACACGAGCGAGCGACCGTCCTGCGCCATGCGCACCAAGGTCTCGAGCCGCGCGAGATCGCTGTCGCGACGTGTTTCGAGTCGTGCGAGTTCGGCCTCGGCATCGGCTCGCTCTTTGGCAGGCACGGTTCCGATCCGCTCTTTCTGTGCAGCGACGAGGCGATCGAGTTCGGCTGCCGGTTCGGGATGCACGGCCACGGCGACGTCCCCGAGCATCGTCTCCGGCCGGGTCGTCGCGACGATGACGTGCTCCGGTTCACCCGGCTGCGGATCCCGCACGGGATACCGCAGGTGCCAGAACTTGCCGGCGATCTTCTTGTGTTCGACCTCGTCGTCGGCAACCGCGGTTTGGAGAAAGCAGTCCCAGTTGACGAGTCGATTGCCACGGTAGATCAGACCGTCGCGATACATGCGGAAGAAGAACTCGCGCACCGCCGCCGTGCACACGGCATCCATCGTGAAGCGCTGGCGCTTCCAATCGCACGAGCAACCCATCTGCTGCTGCTGGTGGATGATGCGCTTCTGATACTCCTCCTTCCATTCCCAGATGCGCGAGACGAGGCCTTCGCGTCCGAGGTCTTTGCGGGTCTTCCCTTCGAGGTCGAAGAGGCGCTGCTCGACGAGCGATTGCGTCGCGATTCCGGCGTGGTCGGTCCCGGGCTGCCACAACGTGTCGTCGCCGAGCATGCGGTGCCAGCGCGTCAGCATGTCTTGCATCACGTTGTCCATCGCGTGCCCCATGTGCAGCGCTCCGGTGACGTTGGGCAGCGGCATCATGACGACGTAGCTCGGGCCCGAATCGGTCGGGACGGCGGCGAAGCTGTCCTCGGCGAGCCAACGCTCGTAGATTGGCTCCTGGGTCGTGGTGGGGTCGTAGCGGGTCGGCAATTCGGCCGTCATGTCGGGCCTCGATCGAGAACGGTTCGAAAACGGCGAGCGCGACCGGTCGCGCCCCTGGGACCGTGGCACGATCCGGCCTCACGCGAGGCTTTTCAAGGCGCGGGACTCTTCGTCACTGCGCGAGGTGCACGAAACGTCACTGCACGAACTCGAACGCACCTGCATCGAGCCGACCGACACTGGGGCGCGGACGCAGCCCTGCGACCTTGTCCAGCTCGAACTTGGGCTCGAGGTCGAACCCGGCACCAAGGCCCGGATCATCTGCGCTGTCGCGACCCGGCGTATTCGCCGTCGAGCGGAAGTCGTACCCGCTGCGGTCCACGAACGCCGGCGTCGTCGTGCGCACGTCACCCGTCGAAGAACCTGCTCCGTACGAAACCGCCCCAGGTCCCACCAAGAGATTGTTGATGAGCCGAACGGTTGCCCCAGGCCACACACGAACGAACGTCCCCGAAGGCTTGTCGTTGACCATCGTGTTGTGCACGAGGTACAGCTCGTTGGTGGAATAGACCGCACCTTCACCCGCGAACGCGATCATGTTGTCGTTCGGAGCATTCGGTCCTTGATGAATCTGGTTCCCGATCACGATCCCGATTCCACCGTTCGGTAGATCGATCGAATAACTCGCATTCCCGTCGTCGGTATCGAGCAGCCGGCTGTAGAGCACCAACGTTCGCTCGGCACGACTCTTGAGCTGATGACCGATCTTGGCGCGTTCGAACGTCGAATAGAGCACCGTCAAGGACTTGACGCGATTGACGTACATGTTGTGCGTCTGCCCATCGCCGAAACCGTTGTGTTCGAAATGACAGTTCTCGACGACGACGTTGCTCGCAGCGTTGTTCGCCACGAGCACGCCATTCTCATTGTCGTGGAACGAGCATCCGCGAAGCGTGAGCCCGGCACCCTCGCCGCGAATGCCTGCGCCATTCTGATCCTTCACGGTCGCGCCCGAGAACTCGATGTTCTCGATTCGCGTGTTCGCACCTTGCACGACCCACAGAGCTTTGCCCTGCGCGCTCGCGCCCCGGCCGACGATGTGGGCACGTCCACCGATACCGTGAAGGACGAGCCCGTTCGCGCGCCAGACCGCGACATCGTCGATGTACTCGGTCGCATCGATCGTGATGATGTCCCCATCCTTCGCGATCGCTGCCACGGCACTCGGCGTCTCGTACGTGCGGCCAGGACCGACACGATGATTGGCGCCATGATCCGCGACCACGATGGTCGTATCGGGCGTACTGTCGTCGTCGCCGTCGTTCACGACCAGTTCGATCGAATACGAACCGAGCACGTCCGGGACGATCGTGGGCCACGCGGTTTCATGACCCGACAGCGTCGCGTTGCTTCCTGCGGGCTTACTGGCGATGGTCCACGAGTACGTCAGCTTGCCACCATCCGGGTCGCGACTGGTCGAACCGTCGAGCGACAAGAGTTCGTTGACCGACACCCCCCGCCCAGGACCCGCATCGGCAATCGGACGCTCGTTGCCATCCACACCGCCCGTCGTCGGTCCCCCGCCAGAACACGACGCGAGATAACCGGTAGCGAGCAGCATCGCGATCGTGCCGACCCGCGGCTCCCAACCGCCAGAATTCGTATCTTGCTGCCGTGCCATCGACTTTCCCCCACTGAGTGGACGAGGTGGTCATCGACACGTTTTCACTCTGGCTGCTGCGACGATGGTTCGCAGGGATGGATCCGCCCGATCGCGACGCGAGTTCGCGGCCGGGTCGGCGCCGGATTCGTGCTCAAGGAAGAGTCAGGAGTTCGAGACTCGCCGAACGATTGCTCTGAGGGCGATCGCGAGAAGCAGGGTGCCAGCAACGATCCCCAGGATCGATGGCTCGTGGTCGTGAGCCGCACCCGTCGGCTCGGGCAGCGACCAGGCGCGATAGACGAGATTGGTCAGAAGTCCGAGCAGGACGGCGACGATCACGACGGCAGCGACGTAGAACGCGACGACCCTCCGGCCGAACTCCTTGGTCAGCACGAAGATCGAAGCGAGGTTGGTCGCGGGCCCGACCAACAAGAAGACGAGGGCAGCCCCCGGACTCAGCCCCTTCGCAAGGAGCGCGGCGGCGACCGGTGTCGAGGCGCTCGCACAGACATAGATCGGCAGACCGAGCAAGGCGGCAGCCGCGATCCCGAGGAACCCACGCCCCACGCTTCCCGCGAGCAAGTCCGCGGGCAAGATCATCGAGAAGAGCGCCGCGAGCACGATCCCGACCAGCAGCGACGGAACGATGTCCTCGAACAGCGGGCCGAAGCCGAAACGCACCGCCTCACGCAGCTTGTCCGGTGCGCTGCTCGCCGGCGACGCGGGTTCGCCGTGCAGATGCTCTTCGTGTGAATGTGCATGCAGAACATCCGCGCCGGCCTTCGCCTCGTCCTGCGCACAGCAGTCGCGTCCGTCGGACGCGACCTCCGACTCGGGGGGGGTCACCTTCGCGTCGACAACCGCGATGGGAGATCGGCGGCCCGGTATGGATGCCGCGAGACCTGCGGCGATCGCGGACAACACGGCTCCGATCGGGCGAGCGATCGTCAAAAACGGATCGAGCAGCGCCGCGGAGATCGCGATCGAGTCGATTCCCGTCTCCGGCGTGGCAACGAGGAAGGAGATCGTCGAACTCTTCGACGCACCGCTCTTCCGTAATCCGATCGCCGTCGGTAGCACGGAACACGAGCAGAGCGGCAGCGGAGCCCCGATCAGCGATGCCCGGACGATCGACGCGAAGTCGTCGCCACCGAGGGCGCGGGTCAAGAACCGCTTCGGCATCCAAACCTTGATCAACCCGGCGACGAAGAAGCCGGCGAGCAGGAACGGTGCTGCCGCACATAGGGCGCTCCAGGCCTCTCCGAACAAGCCGAGCACGAACCGCCCCGGTCCATCGCCGAGGGCATCGCTCGTCGCGGGCACGACGTGGACGTGGTCACCGTGATCCACGATCGTCTCTGGCGTGCTGCCGGCGTGGTGCAGGAAGTCGTGACCGAGCGAAGCCAATGCCGCGAACGCCGTGCCGAGCAGCAGGAGAACGATCTTGTACGAGCGATCGCGCGAGTCGTGGAAGACCTCGGGCAGGATGTCGCCGACGGCGACATAGAGGAAGCTCCCTGCGGCAAGCGCGGAGACCACCATGTGGAAGCTCTCGGGTACCGAGTCCCGGATCGCGTTGCCGAGCAACATCGTCAGCGGCGTCACGAGCGCGAAGAGGACGAGCAAACCGAGCAGCCACGAACGGCGTTGCACGGACAGCCGCAGCGCGGACACGAGCGAGAAGGTCTCGCCGAACTTGTGTGCGAACATCCCGAACGCGAATGCCATCGAGACTTCGGGCAGCATGCCGAGTCCGAGTCCGACCATCGCCGCATGAACTCCGAGCCCGAGCAGCGTCGCCCAACCGACAGCGGCATGGCTCTGATGGCCGAAGATCCCGAGATCGAGTACGAGCACACCGAGTAGGCCGACCAGGACCCACGTCCACACCGTCGTTTGGCCGCTCGCGATATGGCTGAGCTCAGGCAAGAGGTGCAAGAACACCGTGCCCAGGAAGAACCCCGCGGCGAGGCAGAGCAAGAGATGCAACGCCCGTGAACTCTCCCGGACCGCGAGCGGAAGGAGTCCGCCGAGGATGGCGGCCGTGGTCAGCGCAAGAAGAAAGAGCGTCGCGGTCACGCGCCTCTTCTAGCCCGAACCGGGCGTGGACACCTACTGCCGCGTCGCAAATGCCGACATCTTCGAGACTTTCTCCCGTTCGCTCGGCGTCTCGAGAATTGTGCGTAACGGAATCGCGTCATTCCGGTTGTCCTCGTCGACGACCACGGTTCTCGCCAATCACGACCATGCTTCAGCAACACGCACCGCACCGCGCACGACGAGCTGACCGGAAGCCCCTCGCGCTGTTCACACTCCTTCTCCTGCCAGCCCTACCGCTCCGCGCGAGCGCACAGTCGGCGTTGCCACGCACACTTCCGTTGCAGGGCCGCTTGACCGACGCCGCCGGCAAGGACCTGCAAGGCAGCCACGCCCTCGAGTTCCGTATCTATCCCGTCGCGACCGGAGGTTCCGCGACGTGGACGGAGCAGCACCCAGCGGTTCAAGTCCAGAACGGAGTCTTCTCCGTGCAGCTCGGGTCCAGGACCGGCTTCCCGGTCGATCTCTTCGACGGCAAAGCTCTCTGGCTTGGGATGCGTGTCGGTAACGACAACGAAATGGTGCCTCGCAGCGCGATCACGTCGGGCGCGTTCAGCCAGCTCGCGGCGCAAGCGATCGATGTCGAGAACCGCGTGATCCACCCGAAGTCGGTCTTCGTCGGCGCGCAGAAGGTCATCAGCGCCGATGGACGTTGGGTCGGGAGCCCGACGGGACTCATCGGCCCCCAGGGTCCGGCAGGCCCACAAGGCCCTGCCGGGCCTCAGGGACCACAGGGCGCGCAAGGCGTGTCGGGTCCACAGGGCGCAACAGGTCCACAGGGCCCGACCGGTCCCATCGGCCCGCGTGGACCGATCGGCGACTCGATCTTCAAGCTCAACGGCACGAGTTCGTACTACACCGCGGGCAACGTCGGCATCGGAATCGCGCTTCCGACCAACCCCCTGACCGTCGCATCGTCACAGACCAGCGGAGAGATCCTGCGTTCGATCGCGAGCACGACTTCGGGGAACCCGGTTGCGATCAAAGGGCACGCCGCCGCAACGGGCGGAACCGGAGTCTCCGGGTTCGGCGGCAACACCGGCGTCCTCGGGACATCGAATGGCAAGGGCGTCTACGGTCTCACGACGAGCGCTTCCGGCGTCGGTGTGTACGGAGAATCCACGAGCACGGCAACCGGAACGTCGATCGGCGTCTACGGCAAGATCTCGAATACCGCAGGATCGGCGATTTGGGGGACCGCGGTCGCGCAATCGGGGCCGACACGCGCTGTGCGTGGCAACAACGCGAGCAGCAACGGCGTCGGTGTCGAAGGCTACTCGTCAGCAACCGCCGGAAACACCATCGGGGTACGCGGCGAAACGCTGAGCCCGAACGGCATCGGCATCGAAGGCGTCAATACGTACACGACGAGTTCGGCATCGATCGGCGTCTCGGGGAAAGCATGGCATCTCGGCGTCTTCGGTGAGTCGCAATCGACTTCGGGATCGGCGCACATCAGCGTCTACGGTCGTATCGCCAATCCGGCCGGCACGGCGATCCTCGGTCGCAACAACGGCGGTGGCGGGTATGGCGTGCGAGGCGAGTCCAACGCGGACGGAACCGGCGTCTACGGTGCGACCTCTGCGATGCGAAGCAACGGCGTCTACGGCTACAACGGCGGTCCGACTGGTTCGAACATCGACTACAACGCGAAAGGAGTCCTCGGAGTGAGCGCCAAGGGCAGCGGCGTCGTCGGCAAGGCGTACGGCCAGGGGTATGCAGCAGTGACGGGCGAGGCCTTGGGGAGCGCGCGCCTCGCGTTGTACGGCAGCGGTGACATGTATGTCAGTGGCAACAAGAACTTCATCCAGCCTCACCCTGACGATCCTTCGCGGCTCGTGAAGTTCGTCTGCCTCGAAGGAAACGAAAGCGGAACGTACTTTCGCGGCTCGGCGAAGCTCGTCGATGGAAGCGTCGAGATCGACATCCCCGCGGAATGGCAGGCCGTGACGGCGAGTGAGGGGATCACGGTGCACTTGACCCCGGTCGGGTCGCTCGCTCGCATCGCGGTGCGCACGAAGAGCCGAGAACGCATCGTCGTCTTCGGCAGCGAAGACTGTGACTTCGACTACGTCGTGCACGGGGTTCGACGTGGCTACACGAACTACGAGCCGTACATCGAGAATCGTTACATCCACCCATCCATTCGCGGCATTGCCTACGGGACGCAGTTTCCGAAGGAGCTCCGCGACATCCTCGTGCAGAACGGCACGCTCAACGCCGACTACACTCCCAACGAAGCGACTGCACAGCGTCTGGGATGGAAGCTCATCGAACCCGAGGACGTCCCACCCGAGCAGCGATTCTGGTTGCCGATCGAAGAACGCGAACGTCTCCGCTTGGATGCCAACCCCGAGCCTCGGGTGCCGGCGACGGTCTCAGTGCCCGCGACCGCGAACGAGGTCGACCGATGATCTCGACCGTGATCCGCGGGATCGTGTTCCTCGTCATGGCGTGCATGCTCACCCAGCCGATCACGTCGCAGGCTGCGTCGGCGCAAAATACGTTTCTCGTCGCGAGCCATCAAGGTGGAGGCGGAATCACAATCGGAACGCAGTACCGCGCAACCCTCACGATCGGCGCGGTTCCCGTGCGCGCGAGCACGACCTCGACTCGCTTCGCTGGCAGTTTCGGAGCGATCCTCGACGTCGCTCGCAGTGGCGGACCGTGGCTGACAGGCATTGCCGAGGGCGCGATCCCTCCACGCGGAGGCACGACGATCCACGTGCACGGCGCCGACTTCCTCCGAGGGGGACAACCCACCGTCACGATCGATGGCCTTCGCGCGACGATCACGGCGCAAACGAACGAACGCCTCGTCGTCACCGTCCCGTTCCGCGCGAGTCCGATCAGCACACCCGGCCCGGGACGACGCGGCATCGTCGTGCAGAACGCTGCCGGGTCGTCCAACGGCACCGAAGCCGTACACGTGCTCCCGAGCCTGCGCAGCGAACCTGCCGCGGCTCCTCTCGTACCGTTCGACATCGTGTTCGAAGGCCACGCCGGCGATGTCGTCGTGTGGTTCTTGTCGCCGACGCGACTCAACACTGTCGTGCCGATTCCCGGCATGTTGCACGGACTCGAACTCGACCCGAGCCTTCTCGTGCTGATGCCGCCGGTTGCCATCACCGAAGCGAGCGGAATCGTGCGCGTCGCGATTCCCGCGCTCGCTTGGTCGCGACCGCTACTCGCACAAGCACTCGTGCTCAGTACGGATCCGGGCTACGGGCCACAGTCGTTCACGAACGTCACGCGCTTGTAGGTTCCTGAGTCGCTGCCCCGACGCGTCGACACCTCAACGCGTTCGCACACCGGAGCCGCGCGTGGCTCGGGAGTGAAGCTGCCAGAACACGAGTCACGGACCTTCCGTGCTATCCCCTCCCTCGAGCTTCTAGTGCGCTTGCAGGAACCCGACGTAGCCCGCGCCCCCGAGCTGCTCGATGCCACTCGATGCGCGCCACCTCACGAGGGATCGGCCACCGACGCCTGGCGCCGAGAGGAGGTGCACCTGTCCGCTGCCGTGCAGTGCGAGCACGTCGCCGGCAGCGCCGAGCGAACCCGCGAGTTTGTTCGCACTACCGTTGTGGTCGACGATCCACAGGTCTTGTGAAGACGCGGACCCGAACGTCAGCGCTGCGATCGGCAGCCCCGCGGCCATCGACATCGCTTGCACATCGCCGGTGCCGAGCGAGAACTTCGAGAAGGCGCTCGAACCGAGATCGGCGACCACGACTCCATCACGATCCCCGATCAGCACACGCGAGCTCGAATCGAAAACGCCACCGAGCCCGCGGTACGAACTCGAGAGCACGCGCGCTCGCTTCGCATCGGGTTCGAGCCACCACAGTTCGTCTTGCGCCGCGTTCTGCCTACGCGCTTGCAGGAGCCAAGACGCGTTCGAAGGCGTAGATCCCATGTCGACGAGCGTCAGCTTTGCACCGAGTCCCCATGGAGCCGCATTCGCGTTGGCGGTGTTCGTGAGGGGGAGGATGTCGTTGTCCTTCAGCGACGGCGTGAAGAACACGTCGACCGTCGCGGCATCGATGCCCGCGAACACGATGCCACCACCCTTGACAGGGAAGCGCGAAGTCGAACCGATGTCGATCGAGTCGACGAACGCGCGAGAGGTCGTGATCTGCACCGGGCTCGGCAAGACGACCTGAGAGACGAAACCCTCGGGCTCCTGACCACCATCGTCGACGTAGCTGACCATCGATCCCGTGAAGTCGAGCGCGATCTCGGTCCGACGCCCGATGTTCGTGTACCCCACTTCGCCATAGTCGGTCGGCCGTTTCGTGATGTTGACCGCACGCCCGTCATCGCGCACCACGTAGATGTCCTTGACCTTCTTGCCGGAACCCGCGCCGAACGCGAACGTGGTGCCATCCCCGGAGACCGCGATCTCCTCGTCGTACACGACCGGCGTTCGCCCGCCGGAGGGCGGAAGCGTCGGATGCAGACTCGCACCGCCATCGAGCGGTACGAAGTAGAGCCCTTGCGTCTTGTCCATCAACGCGAGCACGCGAGCACCGACACAGAGACTCGTGGCCTCGATCGCGACGTTGCCACCAGGCGTCGCGTCGCGAAGCTGCGAGTTGGTGCCCGGATAGTTTCCCACGACGCGATACAGCCAGAGCCGCGGTCCATCCACGATCGCGACATGGTTCGGACCGACAGCGACATCACCGGTCAGCGATCCACGAGCAAACGTCGCGACGATGTCGACACGTCCACTCGTAGAGACACGAAGCACGAGATCGTTCGTCGCGTTGCGCATCGCGAGCAGGGTCGACTCGTCATGAAGCAACACACCACGCACTCCGGCAACCGTGCACGGCCTACTGGCGGTCGTCACGAACTTCCGCTCTTCGTCGAGTGACGCGATCTTCAAATCGATGGGAGTGAGCCCCCGCAACCTGTCCAACACGACACCGTTCCGTCCGTCAGTGCGGCGTCGCACGACGTCGAAGAGTCCTCCGCCTGCATCCTGCAGAATCACGAGTTCGGGATCGTCGGTTCCGACGACGACACCCACCGAATCGGTGAGGATCAACGACGAACGCACACGCGTGTCAATGACGACGGCTTGCGAGTGGAGCTCGAAGCCGTCCCAAGACGCGATCACCGGCACGCTGATCTCGGCACTCCCACGCGCGTCGACGAGCGCCGGTCCGAGCAGCAACGTCGCCGTGAGATCGACGCCAACGACGGACCCCTCGACGAACGGGATGTTCGCCTTGCGCGGTGACACGAGGACCATCACCGGAATCGTCGTCGTCGATGATGGTGCAACATCGTCGATGACGAAGCGCATCGGGTTTCCGGGCGAAGCCGATCGCACTTCGAGTCTCGGCTCGACACCGTTCGAGCCGAGACTTCCTCGTCCGAACTCTTGGGCATGGACCGGTGCAACACAGGCGACGAACGCTGCAAAGAGCGACAAACGTGATAGGCGGGACTTCATTGCACGGGCTCCTGTCGGTTCGAGTCGGCCAGGCCGTATTTCCGAATCTTGACGAACACGGACGATCGCGAAATACCGAGCAGCTTGGCTGCTTCTCCGCGATTACCACCGGCGAGTTCGAGTGCTCGCGCGATCGCGATCCGCTCGAGTTCTTCGAGGCACACCGGCAAGCCCGAACCCGAGACACCTGTCCGAGTTGGCGAACCGAGTTGTGGAGGCAGGTCCGAAGCACCGATCGTCTTGTCCTTCGCGAGCACGCACGTGCTCCGAATCGCGCTTTCGAGTTCACGCACGTTGCCCGGCCACGAGTGGGATTCGAGACGAGAGATCGCCGATGCATCGAACACCTGCCCTGGGCGACCGAAGCGCTCCAGGAAGTGCGCTGCGAGAACACGGACGTCCTCCGGACGCTCGCGCAGAGGCGGTAGGTCGACGCTCGCGACGACGATGCGGTAGTAGAGGTCTTCGCGGAACTCGCCCTTGGCCACCATCTCGCGGAGGTCGCGATGGGTCGCTGTGATGATGCGGACATCGACGTGAACGGTTTCGTCTCCGCCCACCGGACGGATCTCGCCCTCCTGCAAGACTCGCAGGATGCGAGCCTGCAAGGGCAAGGGCATGTCCCCGATTTCGTCGAGGAACAAGGTGCCGCCACTTGCCGTGCGCATCAGTCCGGGCTTGTCGCGCGTGGCTCCTGTGAACGCCCCCTTGACGTGCCCGAAGAGTTCGCTCTCGAGCAACTCACTCGCGATCGCGCTGCAGTTCTCGGTGACGAACGGCCCATCGCGACGCGTCGAACACTCGTGCAACTTGCGCGCGATCAGCTCCTTGCCCGTCCCGGTTTCACCGTGGATGTGCACAGGTAGCTCGGTCGCCGCGAGCCGACGCACGCGCTCGAGGACGCGCACCATGCGCGGGCTCGTCGCGATGATGTCCTGACCGATGCGTTCGCGATCGAGTTGCGCCTCGGCTCGGGCGAGTCGTCCGCGAAGGTCGTCGTTGAGCTTCTCGATCTCGTCACGCTTGCGAGCTGCGTCGAATCCGATCGAAACCTGCATGCCGAACATCTCGAGCTGCGTCGCGATATCGTCCGAAAAACGCCCCTTCTCGAACGGATTGTCGAGATACAGCGCGCCTGCGATGCGATCACCGACCTTGACCGGAACGCAAGCAATCGATGCCAGCCGGAAGTCGACGACACTGTTTGCCCATTGCCACGCGGGATCTTCGAGCGCGTTGACCGTGATGCGCGGCGATCCGGTCTCGAGCACTTCGTCGAGGAGGTTACGGCTGAACTCCATTGCTTCCTCGGCGACGAACTCACGCACGGTGCCTTGTTCGTCTTGCAACGCCGCGACGATGCGCAACGCGCCGCGCTCGCGAACGATGATCATCCCGCGCGCAGCGCCGGAGATCTGCATGGCTTCTTCGAGGATCGCACGGAAGCGCGAAGCGTCGTCGGCAGCACTGTCGAGCAACAAGCGCTGCACACGCAGGAGACCACTCAAGTCGTCCGCATGCCTGCTCGGCTGCGCGAGAGCTCGCACCGTCTGGCGCAGCTCTTCGATCCTCGAAGTCCAGGGTTTCACGGAGGGTTCGCCTACGGGGGCAGTTGCGAGTCGTTCCAAGGTTGCTAGCTCGTCCAGGATACGTCGTGCGAGGATGCGTGGTCGTCCAGCCGTGCCGAGGCAGGCGGTGTATGCGGCGATTCGATCGGCGGGAGATTGGCTCTTCCCCGCTTCGCGGAGAACGCGAGCACCGAACGAACGACGCTCTTGCGTGTCGTGTGCGCGGCCGAGGAGCGCCATCGCAGCGAACAATCGCGCACGCGGGAGCCCTCGCCGCACGATGCGCACGAGCGCGTTCTTACTGCGTCCGGCATCGTCCGTACCGCGTTGCTCGTGAAGCGCGACGCGGATCAGCTCGCGTGTCGAGCGATCCGCGGCATGCAAGATCGTTCGCGCGTGCTGCGGGGTGACGGCGACCGTCGCCCCCGATTGGAGCAACGCACGCCATGCGACCGCAGCTTCGGCAGGAGCACCGTCACGCATGGCTCCCTGCATTCGCTGCTCGAGTTGATGGCGGTACTGCTCGTCGGCAGTTGCCTGCAAACGCGCGTCGAGCGCGGCGAGGCTCGCGATCCGCGGCTCGCGATGGAGCCCCTGCGCTTCCATCGAAGTCACGATCGCATCGAGTTCACTCGCCGCGTGAGGCCACGCACCCAGTCTCGCGAGGTTCATCGCAAGGCTCGCTCGAGCGACGTCGCGCGGCTGCGCGAGGCCGGCAACCTCGGCGATGCTCGCTGCCCGCTCGCGGTCCGCACGTGCCGCGACGAGATCTCCCGCATCCTCACGTGCAAGACCGGAATTGATCCAACTCACAGCGGCTCCGCGGACGTCGGCGAGCTCGAGCGCGACGTGGCCTGCTTCGTCGAGCAATCGCGCAGCCGCTTGGTGGTCACCGAAATGTCGCTCGATGAGCGCCAGGTTTTGCATCAAACCGACGCGGATCCGCGGAGCGCGGCCTCCAATCGCTTCGAGTGCATCGATCGCGCATGCCCTTGCTTCGGCCCGGCGTCCAGAACGGAAGAGCACGAGAGAACGCAAGCGCGCGACTTCGGCTCGGTCCACGTCGGTCGACGCATGACTGTCGGCGTCCACGAGGACGTCGAGCGCCTTTTCGTACGAAGCTCCCCACTGCAGGGCACGCGCCAGGTCGAGGATCGCGGAGAATGCGAGTGGGCCTTCCGCATGCAGAGCAGCATCGGCAAGACGAAGCGCTTCGCGGACATCACCGCGCTCACTCGCGAGGAAGGAACGAAGCGCGACGAGCTGCGCAGGTTCGTCCGCGCGCTCGCTCCCGAGAACGGTCCGAATCGGCGCGAGGTGCCCACCCGCTGCGAGTCGCCTCGCGATTCCGGCAAACGCCGTGACTCGGAGCGCGTCGGGACCACGGAGACGGATCGCGTGCTCGATCGAGATCGCGAGCTCGTCCGCGGCAAGGTCCACGTCGAGTTCGAGCAACGCCGCCTCCGCGTCCTCCGTCGTCCCGGCAAGGAAACCGTGCCACGCGGATCCATCCGCGGATGCATCCAGGTGCAGGCGCCGCAGTTCCGCCAAGGGCGCGTTCTCGAGCACGTGTCTACGGCGGGAGAGCGACCGAATGCAGAAGCCACGACCACGGTCGAACTCGATCGCACCCTTCGATACGGCGCGCCGCAGCGTTTCGATTGCTGCATCCTCGAGACCATCCATCGGAGCCTCGACGCCGCGGATCGCGATCCACGCTTCGGAAGCGTCGATCTCACGATCGTCATGATCGCCCGTGAGGATCGCTCTCATCGCACCCGGATGTCCGCCACTCGCGCGGTGCACGAGCGACGGATCGACGTGCGCCGCGACCGGCAGTAGGCGAACGAGCTCAGCGACGTCTTCGCGCTGCAGTGGTTCGACGTCGATCGCGAGAACGGTCTCGGACCCGAGTGCAGCAATGAGATGTGTCGCGACTTCGCGGTCCTCGGTCGTCACGAGGATCGATGTCGACTCCGCACTCGTAACCCGCCACAGCTGTGCCGCAGACTCGACGTGCAAGATCGTGGGACGATGCCCACAGACTGCGAGTTTTCGTCGTGCGACTTCTGCGAGCGATGACTTGCCGGCACCGACGGATCCGGTCAACACGGCGATCCGTTCCGCACTCTGCCCTTCATCGACGCTCAAGTGATCGACGATCGACGCGAGCTCGTCGCGCCTCCCCACGAGCGGCCACGAACGCGCCGAGCCGGGTGGTAGGTCCCCGGCGGGCACGATCGAACTCAAGGACTGCAAGGCCTCGCCCGCAGTGACGAACCGCTCGGACTTGACGGTATGTGTCAATCCCGACAAGAGCGGACGGACGACTTCCGGAGCTTCGTCCAACGCACCCCTCAGCGCGTCCGCATCGACCGACCACTCGGGCCGCGGTTCGATCCCGATGGAAAACGCGAGCATCGTCGTCCCGAGACCGAAGAGATCGGCGCGGACGGGATCGACGCGTCCGTCGAGGACTTCGGGGGCAACGGTGCCGAGCGTACCTGAACGCGTTTCTTCCAAGCCGCGCTCGATGTGGCAAGCGAGTCCGAAGTCGAGGAGGACCGGCACACCGTCCGAACCGACCAATACGTTGGCAGGCTTGAGATCCCGATGCGCGATCCCGGAATCGTGCAGATACCGCAGCGCACACAGAAGCGAACGAGCGACGCCGCCGAAGTGCACGACGTCGTCGCCGCCACGAAGCCGCTCGCCATCGACGAGCTCTTCGACGAGCCAGTCGGTCGCGTTCGGACCGCGCACGATATCCAGCACAGAGACGATCGACGGATGGCGCAGACCGGCGCGCAGCTCGAACTCGGCAACCGCACTCGGTGTCGCGCGCACCGCGACGCGATGGCCGAGCTCACAGTCGAACGCCGAGTACACGCGACTCTGACCGCCGACTCCGAGAAGGGCTGGCTGCTCGAATCGCCGGGGCAAGGCGTCCTCTACTGGCTCGAGACGTCGGTGAGGCATGGCGGCACGGTTGTGCAAGTTCCGGACCCGAGACCGAGATTCGGACTCAAGCCACTGCCGGACAAGGATTTATCGTAGCTCGCCTTCGCAGACCAGAAGGGCGACGATCGACGATTGCATCGGAATCCCGGACCCGAAGTCCAGATATTGGACTCGAAGCGCGCCGTGGCGCGTCGCAGCACGACGTGCACAAACCCATGCGGCGCAGCGACTTGAGGACAGCACCGAAACAGCGGCACGCCCATTGCTCTTGCCCCACCGACTCGCGGGAAGCCGTCTGTGGCAACGCGAGTTCACTCGACAGGAACCTCCAAGCAACGACTCACAGCAAGAACAAGAAGGAACGAACGATGAACCTCCAAGCCTTGATCCTCGGCAGCCTCCTCCTCGCCACGACCGCCACCGCACAAACGCAGCTCGTGCGCGGTGACGTGGACTCGATCCAGAACACGAACCGCTGGCGCCTCGATTGCACGAACATCGAACTCGTCAGCAACACCGTCAACCTGCAGGCTCTTCACGACGCGAGTCGCCAGCAGGACATCGAGTACGAGATGCAGGTGCGCGACGTCTCGACGAGCACGCAGACGATCCTCAACGTGATCTCCGCGACGACGATTCCCCAGTTGTTCGACATGGGCAACATCCGGCTCGGGCGCTCGGATCGTTGGCACGTGCTCGGCCCCCAGGGGCACCTCGCGATCGTCTACCTGACGGGCAACGCCTCCAACACGGCGTATCTTCCGCTCGGTTCGATGGGGACCTGGCTGCTCACCAACTTCACGATGTTGACCGGAGGCCAGATCCCGGCGACCGGTCGCTTCGAGTTCAGCCTCCAGCCGCCCAACAACGCGAGCCTCGTCGGCATGGACTTCACGGGTCAGGCGATCACGGTCGGAGGTGGTACCGTCCTGATCACCAACGCACAGTGCAAGACCGTGCGCGCGAACTGACGCCGGTCAGAGATCGCGAGTCTCGGCGACCGCGGCGAGATCGACGTAGTTGTTGATCTTCATGCCGCGGTTGCTGACCAGCGAGAAGTGCATCATCACCTGGCGCGCCGAGGCCGGGCCCGCGACTTGGACTTCGAATCCATTGGGCCAATCGACGTCGACGACCGCGAAGCGGCCGATTCCCTTCGTCGGGCCGGCACTGTTCGGCGCGACACCGAGGCCGACGTTTCGAAGCATGCTGCTCTTGACCCGCTGCTTGCCCTCGGGAATCAGGAAGCCACTCGGTGGCGTCGATGTCGCACCATCGCTCTCGATGATGCGAATCGCGCTCGGGAACGACAGGCCCTGCTCCCATACGAGGCGCGCCGGGGCGAACGGATGGTCGGGCTCGTCCGGATTCGTGCCTTCGTAGAGGTGCACGAAGAGGCGCTTGCGCTCTTCGTTCGACAACGTCTCGCACTGCTTCCAATCGACGAGGGACACCGAACGCCACCGGACGAGGTCCAGGTCCGAGTCCTTCTTGTGGTGCGTGCTCGAATGACGGTGAATGTAGTACAGATAGATCCGATAGATGTCGGCTCGGTGGATCTTCGCCGCGGAGAACGAATCACTGACGTCGAACGCGTCGGTGCGCTCCTGTTTGACGAACGCGACGCAGTTTCCTGTGAATTCGTTGCCGACCGTGTCCTTGCCGAATCCCCCCGTGGTCTTGATCACGGGCAACCGTGTCGTCGCGATCGGCGGGAACTTGGTGAGGTCACAACCCTTGAGATAGCTGACGCCCTCAGAGTCGTCGTACATCAAGCGTACCGAACTCGCGACATCGTCCCGGATCTTGGCCACGATCGACTGCGTCTTGTTCGTCGTCTTGGTACTTCGCCGCACGAACTCCTGAGCTTCAGTCCCGCGGTTCGCCATCGACGTCACGACACCCGCCATGATGACGAGTAGCGCGGTCACGACGATGAGTTCGATCAGTGTGAACCCGTCGTCTCGACGAGGCCGGTCCATAGAGTTGGTTGGAATCATGCGCATCACCGTTGCAGGTAGAAGCTGCTCTGATGGAAGGAGTAGTGCATCGATTCGCTCTGACGGTAGGCCTCGACGCGAATGATGTAAGTGCCTTCGGCGAATCGATCGCTCGGCACGGACCACGGGTAGCTCTCGTCGCCCGAACCACCGTCCGCGACGATGTAGGTACCACTCGACGGGCGCTTGCCGGGAACTGCGGCGGTGTCGTCCTGGACGTACAACCACGTCTGGCCGCCGTCCCTCGAATACATGATCACGTAGTCGAGACGGGACTCGTCACCCGTGTACGAGTTCGAGAACGACGAGGCATACTTGCGTCCGTCCCAGCGACGCCATTCGACTCCGTACTGGACACTGATCGACGTCGGGTTCGACAGTTCGGAGATCTCGGTCGGGAACAACACCTCGACCTTCGGCAACGGTGTCAACGCATTGGCCAACGCCGGATTGCCAGCCTCGAAGAACGAGTGCAGGAGTGACAACGTCGCATACTTCGCGATGAACCCACTGCCCGACTCGACGGTTTGACTGAGACCGTTGACGACGATGTGCCCGGTATGGCGACCCGAAGGGTCGGTCAAGCCGACCAACGCCGAACCCTTGAGGGAACCCTTGGCGTAGTAGGTCTGCTCGATCGACGCGGTGAAGTGCGGGAACTCCGCCGTGTACCAGAAGTCGTCGCCGACCCAACCGTCGTGATCCAGGTTGATGTGGAACGGTCGATTGATCGGCGCGGATACCGGCATCGGGAAGTTGTAGTTCGATGCCAAGTCGTTCCCGGCACCCGACAGCGATCCGTTGCCACTCGAGAACACGTGATGGAACGTCGAGGACCAAGTACCGACATTGAAGATCGAGACGCAGCCTTCCGAGCCGGTATTGCGATTGGCGCGGAAGAGGCGCGTGCCCGTCGGCATGCCGTTGTTGCCCAGATCATAGGCCTGCATGCGATAGAACTTGCCGCCGCCGCTGCCAGCCGGCAGGTTTCCACCTGCGGAGATCCAGTCGCTGACGTACTTGTCGGGATAGAGCTCGCCGATCCAGTAGCGGCCCCACCAGTCTTCGCCGCCACCACTCGTGCGGATGATCTTCTGCGAGTTCCGACCCGAGCCGCCGAGGATGTTGTTGACGTAGCCCCAGCTTCCGTTTCCGTATGGCGTCAAGTTGACTGGAATCGACGACGGGTATCCGTTGGCGCTGTCGTAGCCGATCTCGTTGCCGACACCGATGTAGTAGTACGAGAAGCCGGTCAGCGTCGTGTAAATGAGTTCGGAGCGCGTGATCGCCGTGCGAATGAGCTCGCTGTAGCGCGGCCAATCGACCTCGATGCGGCCGTTCCAGCCATCACGGAGTCGGTATGGCTCGAGCCCGCCATAGGACCAGCGAGCGTCCTTGCCACTGTCTTGCAAGTTGTCGAAGAACCAGTTGTAGGCGTTCGGGAACGAGCCGCCGTTGTTCTGCAAGTCGGCGTAGGGCATATGCCGCGGATCGCCCTGGAACTGCGCGCGCTCGGTGAACGGCACGTCCTCCTTGTCCGCGAGCCAGTATGCGTAGGTGCGACTCTCGTTCTCGGGTTGATTGGCAGTCGGATACATGACGCCAGTCGTCAAGTCCGAACCGATACGCGTGCGCACTTCGACGACTTGGTCCTGAAGCGCCCATTTCGTACCCGGCAGCCCGAGGACACGACCCGGGATCTCGATCTGCCAGCGCGCCGTGTTCTTGGGCCCCGAGCTCCCTTTCCCCAAGTGCGTGCTGAAGTCATTCGCCGACTCGACCGTGCACGGAATGTATTCCAGCGCGTAGAGACGGTCGTCCTTGTCCAGTCCGCGGCCGCTGATCTCCGGACAGATCGAAGGTGTGTTGTAGAGGCTGATCAGCGTGTAGTGCTCGCCACCGGTGGCCGTGTCGTCGACGTACTTCGCTTCGAAGTACATTCCAGACGATGGCGATTGGTCGGCATTCGCGAAGACAC
>JAGQQW010000085.1 GCA_020426005.1 Planctomycetota bacterium
CCGCAGCGGGATCTTCGGTGCGATCGCGATGGCTTCGTCGAGGATCTTCGGACAACGATCGCTCCAATACGCGCCTTCGCCGATCTTGAGCACGCGATGGTCGGGAAGCTCGACCAGAGGATCGTAGTCGTGTGCACCGACGACGCGGAGTTCACCGCCCGACGCGCGCGCGAGAAACGCCTTGCCCGACCGGAGGATCAGATTCGGGACGTGATCGAGATCTTGGGTGAGTTGCTCGAAACTCAGTCGCAACGCGGGATGCGGTGCCGGGGGGCCGACGCGCATGCCGTTCTGTCCTTGGAGGTTCGACGCGACGGAACCACACCAAGCAAGAATGGAAAAGACCGTGGCGACAGTTCTGGGGCGGCAATCGTCTCGCATGTCTCTACCGCTATCGTCCGCGGCGGTACGCAATCTGTCCAGGACGGGGCCAGCGGTCACGAATCGGACCTCTGCGAGTCGCCAGGCCCTTGGTATCCTGCCAGCCATGGCAGGCCCACTTTCCTGGACGCGGCTCGTGGTATGGACGTGCCTCCTCCTGTTCGCATCGTGTGCTGCGGCGGACGACGTGCGCACCGAGGATCGGCGTGACATGGTTCTCGTCCGAGTCACGGATCAAGGTCTCGTCCCCGGCGACGACATCGAGATCGCGGTGCGTGGCTCGGTCGGTTGGTTCCATGATGCTGCTCCTGACGAGACCGTCGAAGTCATCATCGACAACGAATTCGCGGCGTGTGACTCGTGCGCCAGCACGATGCCGTTCGTCGTCGATGGGAAGACCGTGAGGACGCGCCGACGACTGAGTGCCAACCAAGTCGCCTCGATGAGCTTCGCCAAAGCGGGAAGCTACGACTACAGAGTGCTGCTCGCGGGGAATCACTACCGCGGAAGAGTCGTTGTCCGAGGAGAACCCTGAACGTGACGCTTCGATCGCAATCGATGACGCGTGCGTGTCGTGAACCGCGTTCTCGATCCTGGATCCGCGGGCTTTCGCTCGCCATCGCCCTCGGTTCTGCGCTCACGTTCACCTCGTGCAGCAACCTGCGGCATGGATCGAGTGATGAGGCTCCACCGATGCTCGTCGCTGTCCTGCCGATCCGAGGCTCGCTCGCATCCGGCGATCGCGATGTCGTTCGCGAGATGCTGCATCATCGCTTGGCGACGCTCGAGATGCGCGTCGTCGACAACGCATGGGTGGACCGCAGGCTCGCCTCGGCCGGACTCATCGATCCGCGGGACGAACTCGTCAGCGATGCTCTCGAGCCCGAAGCCGTGTGCCGTGCTCTCGACGTGGACGGGTATGTCGTCGGTTCGGAGTTCGAGAAGTGCTCGACCGATCTATGGCTCTACTACCGTCGCAGTCTTCGAGGGCATCTCGAGTTGTGGAACCGTAATGGCGACCGCGTGTGGTGGTCCCAGCACTCCAAGGCGCGTAGCGGGGGACTGCTCGTGCAGAGCGGACAGGTCTACAAGGCGCTTCGCGATACTTCGGCGCGCGGTGCGCCGATCGAGTTCGTGCGCAACATCGAAGGTTTGCTCGACGACATGATCGGGACGCTTCCCGAGCCGCATGAAGCATCGGCGCCAGACGTCATGAGCGAGCCCACGATTCACGCCGTCGCCATCGATCGAGGCCAGGAGGATCTGTGGAGCGTGCGGATCGTGACCGTTGCGGGCGCGACGGTCACGTTTGCCATCGATGGGCGCGAGGGCTACCCGATGACGGAGGCGAAGCCGGGAGAATACGTCGGCAGCTACGTCCGAACTCCGACGCCGATCGAATCGCGAGATCCACGAGTCTCGTCCGTCGTGGTGATCGATCGCTTCGGCCACCGTGCGCACATCAAACCCGGCTCGCGCGCGTGGCCGTCTGCTACGCCCGTGGGTGGCCAACGATGAACGTGCCTGCGTGTTCGCGTCGCGCTCGAGCTCTCGTGGCGTTGCTGGTCGTCACTCTCGGTGCCGCCGCATGCTCCGGACTCGATCGCGACGTTCGTCGTGCGGCGAACTTCGATGCGCGTGTTGGCGATTCGTATCGCGTTGCCGTCCTGCCGTTCACCGTGAGTGCGAGTGAAGACGGTGCCTTGACTGGCGCGATCGGGGATCTCGGCTCGCTCCTCGCGCTCGATGGGGTCGAGGACGATGCTCCGATGTTCGCGAAGGCGTCGACGATCCTGCGCCGGGCATTCACTGCCGAACTCGCGAACTCGCGCTTCGAGGTGCTCGAACTCTGGATCTCCGACACGGCACTTCGACAAAATGGCTACTTGCCGCGGGGCCGCGAGATCGCCGTGCGAGACGCCCAGGCAATGGCGCGGTTGCTCGGCGTCGACGGGCTCGTGCTCGGCGATGTCACGGCGTGGAACCGGTCGTACTACGGACTGCAATCGAATCAGGCGGTCGGCCTGCGCACGCGCCTCGTCGATCGACGGAGCGGCGACATCCTCGTCGATGCCGTGCACCGCGCGAACGAGACGAGCGGCCTGAGCGGAGGGCCGACGGGATTCGTATCGCTCGGCACCGCTCCGATCGAAGGTCTGCGCGGATCGACCCTGGCGCAACTGTCCCGAGACGTCGCACGAGCGGCAGCCATGGATCTCGTTCCTGAGCCGCTCCATGCGGATCTCGATGCCGAGGCTGCGAAGGGCATGGTCCCTAGCCTCTCGTTCTTCGCGTTCACGACGTCCAGGCGAGGTGCGCTTCGCCCAGGCGATCGCATCACGGTCGTGTGTGTGGGGACCGCGGATGCCGAAGTTCGGTTCGATATCGGTCGCTATCGACGTGGGGTTCCGATGGTCGCGACGGACAGGGTCGACGGGCCGCGCGGCAGCCGACAGACCTACGTGGGCTACTACGTGGTGCAGCAGGGAGATCGCTTCGGACCACTGCCGGTATGGATCACGACGAAGCGCGGGGACCTCGCTTCACGCCATCGAGTCCTTTCCGGAACCGTTGCCGCCGAGTCCACCTGACACATGGAACGCGATCTGACGCAGGGAGGGGTCGCGCGCGCGGTCCTCGGGTTCGGATTGCCTCTCGCCTTCGGAATGGCGTCGCACGCGAGCTTCAACCTCGTCGATCTCTGGATCGTCGGAGTGCTCGGTGAGGACGCTGTCGCTGCAGTACACCTCGGGAGCACGATCAACTTCTTTCCGATGATCGTCGGCAACGGCATTTCGGTCGGTGCCGTCGCGATCCTCGCGCAGTGCATCGGCGCGAAACGCCACGAAGATGCGCGACGCGTCGCGAACCTCGCCGCGTGGATCATGGCGACCATTGCGTTGGTACTCGGTGGACTCAGCGCGATCTTCGCTGCGCCGCTGATCGCGTTGCAAAGCGGAGAAGGCGCGAGTGGCCTCGTCGGGCAAGACTATCTCGAGGTCGTGAGCTGGGGCACGTTCACCATGTTCGGGCTCTTACACGTGACGTCGGTATTCCGCGCGATCGGAAACGCGTTTTGGCCCGTCGTGCTGATGCTCGCGAGCAACGTGCTCAACATCCTGCTCGACTTCGTCCTGATCTACGGATGGGAGCGTTTCGGCATCCAGCCGATGGGGGCGGTCGGTGCTGCGTGGGCGACGGTGATCGCGCGATTCTTGTTCACGGTCCTCGGCTTCGCTCTGCTCGCACGATCGTCATCGCCGCTCGCGCCAGGCGTTCGCGTGCCCATGCGCTGGCGCGACGACCTGGCGCGCATCCTGCGGCTCGGTCTGCCGCAATCGGTCCAGATGTTCGTGCGCGCGAGCCTGATCGTGACCGTCACACGATTCGCGGGCGAGGTCGGCGGAAGCGCGGCACAGGCGGCGCTCGGCGTGGCCACACGCCTCGAGACGATCGTGCTCTTCGCAGCCGTCGGTTGGGCCGGCGCCGCGACGGCGATGGTGGGGCAGGCGTGTTCGTCCGGCCTCGGGCCGAGGTGCCACCGCGTGGCGTGGGTCGCATCGACCTATGCCGCCGTCATGGGGTTCGCGCTGGGGATTACGTTCTTCCTCGCTGCGCAGCCGCTCTTCCTAGTCTTCGTGCCCGACGGCGGGGCCGACTACGTGGACCATGGTCGGCTCTACTTCGCGATCCTCGCATTCGGTCACCCGGCAGCTGCGGCGAGTCTCGTGCTCGCGGGTGCGTGGAACGGCATTGGCGTCAGCGTGCGACCGATGCTGCTCGACGGGATCGTCTTCGGCATTCTGTTGCAGCCATGTCTCGTGGCCTGGCATGCGATGGGCGCGCCGCACGGTCTCGCAGCGTGCTGGACGCTCGTCCTCGTCGCCAACTGGGTCTTGTTCGCTCTCTACGCGTGGCGGCTGGGGCATCACTCCTGGGTCGTTCCCCCGGCCGAGGAGCCACGGCCAGCGTGATCCGTGCGCGGTTTGACTGGGCCTGCCCCGCTGGCCGCGCATGGCAGTACCTGCCTGCCACTTTGGCGAACATGCCCGACCCTGGCAATGCGAGATCGACCTAAGTCCTTGTCACAGCGCATGTCGCGCTACCCTGACGCCTTTGGCATGGCCTTTGTAACGAGCCGGACGAATCACGTTTTCGATAGAACCCGGCCCGCGCCGGGACGGAATGCCGTCCGGTGGGCCCCAGCTCTGGGGAGAAGCTCGACATGTCCAAAATCATCGGTATCGACCTCGGTACGACCAACTCCTGCGTCGCCGTCCTCGAAGGCGGCGAGCCCGTCGTCATTCCGAATCTCGAGGGTGCGCGGACGACGCCGAGCATCGTCGCGTTCACCGAGAACGGCGAGCGACTCGTCGGCGCGCCTGCCAAGCGTCAAGCGACCCTGAACCCGGCCAACACGATCTACTCGATCAAGCGCTTCATGGGCCGTCGCCACAACGAAGTGCACAGCGAAGAGACGATGGTCCCGTACGAGATCACCGGCGGGTCCGAAGAGCTCGTCAAGGTCTCCGTACGTGGCAAGGAATACACGCCTCCCGAAATCTCCGCGATGGTCCTGCAATACCTGAAGGAGTCGGCCGAGGCCTACCTCGGGCAGAGCGTCGCGAAGGCGGTCATCACGGTTCCTGCCTACTTCAACGACTCGCAGCGTCAGGCGACACGCGACGCCGGACGCATCGCGGGCCTCGAAGTCGAGCGCATCATCAACGAGCCGACGGCCGCGTCGCTCGCCTACGGTCTCCAGAAGAACAAGAACGAGAAGATCGTCGTCTTCGACCTCGGGGGCGGCACGTTCGACGTCTCGATCCTCGACCTCGGTGACGGCGTCTTCGAAGTCCTCGCGACCAACGGCGACACGCACCTCGGTGGTGACAACTTCGACGAAGCGGTCATTCGCTGGATGATCGAGGAGTTCAAGAAGGAGAGCGGCATGGATCTCGGCAAGGACCCGATGGCCATGCAGCGCCTGAAGGAAGCGGCGGAGAAGGCCAAGATCGAACTCAGCTCGGCCGTGCAGACGCAGATCAACCTGCCCTTCGTCACCGCCGATGCGAGCGGACCGAAGCACCTCAATCTCAATCTGTCGCGCGCGAAGTTCGAACAACTCGTCGACGACAAGATCGAGTCGTGCCGCAAGCCGTGCGAACTCGCGCTCAAGGACGCGAAGCTCAAGCCGAGTGACATCGACGAAGTCATCCTCGTCGGCGGTTCGACGCGCGTTCCTGCCGTGCAGGCACTCGTGAAGGAGATCTTCGGCAAGGAGCCCAACCGCACGGTCAACCCCGACGAAGTCGTCGCGCTCGGCGCGGCGATCCAGGGTGGGCAACTCGCGGGCGAAGACGTCGGCGAGATGGTCCTGCTCGACGTCACGCCGCTGAGCCTCGGCATCGAGACGCAGGGGGAAGTCACGACGGTCCTGATCCCGCGCAACACGACGATCCCGCACACGGCCGAAGAGACGTTCACGACGGCAGCCGACAACCAGACGGCCGTCGACATCCACGTCCTGCAGGGCGAGCGCGAGTTCTCCAAGGACAATCGCACGCTCGGCAAGTTCCAACTGACGGACATCCCGCCGGCACCGCGCGGCATGCCGAAGATCGCGGTCAAGTTCTCGATCGACGCCAACGGCATCCTCGAGGTCACCGCGAAGGATCAGGCGACCAACAAGGAGCAGAAGATCGTCATCCAGACTTCGTCCGGCCTGACCGACGACGAGATCGAGCGGATGCGACAGGAGGCCGAGGCGAACTCCGAAGCCGACAAGAAGCGCCGCAAGCTCATCGACGCGCGCAACAAGGCCGACAACACGATCTACGAGCTCGACAAGATCCTCGACAAGCACGCCGAGAAGATCCCCGAAGACGAGAAGGCGAAGATCGAAGAGAAGAAGGCCGCGCTCCAAACCGCGAAGGACGGCGAGGACGCAGGTGCGATCGAGAAGGCGATCGAAGAGCTCCAGAAGGCGAGCCAGGCGATCGGTTCGATCCTCTACGAGCAGGCATCGGCCGAAGGTGGCGCCGAGGCCGAGAGCGAACCCGCCGGCGCCGGCGCGTCCAAGGGCCAGGACTCGGGCGATGACGACATCAAGGATGCGGACTTCGAAGTGAAGAACTGATCGTCCGCACGCCTTGCGCTGACGAAACAACGCGCCCCGTGCTCAACGCGAGCACGGGGCGCGTTCGTTCTCTGTTCGCGATGCGTGCGACGCGCGCACTCGCGACGGTCGATTCGATCAGCCGCCGATCTTGAAATCGACGACGTTCGAGGTGCAGAAGGTCAGCTTCGGCGGTCCCATCTTGAACTCGAACTTGATGCTCGTTGCTTGACCGTGGAGCGAGATCTCGGGGATCTTCGCGTCCGGGATCTTGACCGTCAGCGACGCATCACCCTTGTCGTCGGTCATGCCGAGGGGAACGGGGATCAGCGGCATCGCGAGGCCGAGTTCGAGCGTGCCGAGGGGGCCTGCCTTGAGCGTCGTCTTGCCGGTCTGCGTCGAGAGGAAGAGGATGGCCGGGACGTTGGCGTCAGCGCCGCTCAATGCGAAACCGAGATCGGTGCCCGGCTTGCCGGTTCCGGAAACGTCGAGTTTCGAGCATGCTTGCGCAGCAACGGGGGCAGCGAGAACTGCCGAGAAGACGAGGCTTGCGATGAGGTTCATGGTTCTCTGCGAGAGTCGGAAATCGGAGTTACGAAGTGACTGCGGCGGGAGCCGCAGGTCCGAATTTTCTATACCCCACTCGGATCTTTCGCCACTCCCTCCCTGGTCCCGTCGCGATTTCCCTATGCGGTCCGCCGTCGATGGCTCGCAATTCGATCGCACCCGGGCCGTTCGCCTGTCTCGCGTGGCCCGTTCGCTCGTGGTCCTTCTCGCCGTTTTCGGCTCGGGGCTTTGCGAACACGCACCAGCTCAACAGCATCGACCCAACGTCCTGCTCGTCGTGGTCGACGACCTGCGACCCGAGCTCGTCGCGTGTGGTGCTCGCTCTGGTGTGATGAGTCACGTCGATGCATTCGCCGCGCGGTCGACGGTCTTCACGCGTCACTACGTCCAGGTGCCGACGTGCGGCGCGTCGCGCTACGCGTTCTTGACGGGGCGGAGCGCGATTCGCAGTCGTGCGATGGGGAACGAGGCGTGCTTTCGCGGTCCGACGGCGATTCCGCAACTGGACCGCGACGTAGCGAAAGAAAACGTCGCGAACGAACGCGCACCTCGCCCCGCGTGGACGATGCCGGAGCTGTTCCGGCAGAACGGGTATCGCACGACTCAGATCGGCAAGGTCTCGCACACACCGGATGGGAAGGTGTTCGCGTACGACGGCTCGGGCGACGGGCGCGATGAACTCCCCGGTGCGTGGGACGAACTCGCGACGCCGTACGGTTCTTGGAAGCGCGGGTGGGGCATGTTCTTCGCGTACGCCGGCGGCAAGCACCGCGAGGATGGCGAGGGACACCGAGACCTCATGGAGTTCGTCGCCGAGAAGGACGAGGACCTGCCGGACGGGTTGCTCGCGCAGCAGGCCGTCCGGACGATCGAGGAGTCGGCGCAGAACGACGAGCCGTTCTTTCTCGCAGTTGGTTTCTACAAGCCGCACCTTCCGTTCGTCGCTACGAAGCGCGACTTGGAAGCGATCTCGGAACGCGATGCGGTTCAAGACACGCCTGAGCCGGCGAAGACGAGTTCGCACTGGTTCCACGCGAGTCGCGAGTTCTTCCGCTATGCGAATGACTTCTCCAAAGAGCGCCCACTACCCGAGCGCGACCGGATGAGCGCACGACGTGCGTACCTCGCCTGCGTGCGCTTCGTCGATCGTCAAATCGGGAGAGTCCTGGATGCGCTCGACCGATCCGGTCTCGCGAAGAACACGATCGTCGTTCTGTGGAGCGATCACGGCTGGCACCTCGGCGACTCAGGCATCTGGGGCAAGCACACGCCCTTCGAACGCGCGTTGCACAGTCCGCTGCTCGTGCACGTACCGCCGTCGATGCAGATCGACGCGCCACGCACCATCGACCGCCTGGTGTCGAGCCTCGACGTGTACCCGACGCTCGTCGATCTCTGCGGGCTCGAGCGCCGCTCCACCGCGCATCCGCTCGATGGGAAGTCGCTCGTGCCGCTGCTGCGCGGCGATCGCGAGGTGTCATGGCGTCCCGCCGTCTGCGGCTACTGGAACGGCGCGATCACCGTCCGCGACGAGACGCACCGCTTGATCTTCCGGCGCACCAAGGATGGTGCCCTCCGAGACGTCGAGCTCTACGACGTGCGAAACAGGCCGGATCCTACCGAGAACCTCGCCGAACGCGACCGCGAGATCGTCGAGCGGCTGCTCGGGTATTCTGAAGGACGATGAGGTGAAGCGGGTGCAGCGCGGCTAGAAAGGTTGTCCAACTTCCAGTCGCGGACGAATGCCACCACGTGTGCCGATCCCCTCCGGGATTGCTTGCACGTCCATGAAGACGCTGCCTCCGACGTATCTGCGCGAAGGCTCCTCGACTTGGTACGAAAGTGCGAATCCCACATAGGGGCCACGACCGATGAAATCGGCGTTGTCGTCGACCGCCGTGGTCATGGTGAGCCGGCGAAGGATCGAGTCGTTCAGAAACTGGCGCTGAGATCGTGCATGGCTCAGTGCGATGGCGATCGGATGGTCGCTCGGCCACTGCGCCAGAAACGCACCGACACTGTGTTCGTTCGGGATGCGAACATGGAACGCGTAGCGGCTGTAGGCCACGGTGACATCCGCAACGAGAGCCACATCGATCGACACCGCCATCTCGAGTTCGAGGGCATATCCGTACGAGGGGGGCAGAGCGATCGTTCCCGAGAGCTTCTGTTTGCTTTCGTGAACCTCGAACGTCGCCGCGGGATACGCTCGATGCATCGCTTTGACGATTGCATCCGGTGACTCGTGGTGCCGCATGCGAGTCTTGACCGTCGTCTCCAGTGCAGCCGCTATGGACCACATGCGCTCCGCGGTCAGGGTCCAAGGATCGCTCTCGGCGTCGGTCGACACGCGTTCCGCCGTGGGAGCATGACTGTCGGGTGATCCGCATCCGGCGACGAGAGTCGGCAAGAGCATCGTGACCAGGAAAAGTTTGTCCGTGGGCCGTCGCATGTTCAGACAGTACCCGGATACGTGATCCGCGGTCCGGTCGAGGCTGGGTTCGTCCGAGAGACTGTGGCCGCGGCACCGTCGATCCGAGTTTCGACCAGCGCATTTCGCCGCCGATTCCCGTCACCTCGCTCAAGTCGGTCCACGGTGCACCCGATACAGGGGTGGGAAGAGAGAGAGAAGAGGACGGCGGGGGCTCCGGTGACGGGGTCCCCGCGGTCTTTTCTCGATCGAGGCGACCCGAGGCCATAACCTTGCCACGTCCTCGCTGCGCCGTCGCGTTACGAGGAGGCTTTGGAGGGGTATCAGCGCTCGATGATCGAGATCGAGGATCTGGTCAAGGACTTCGGCTCGTTCCGTGCCGTCGACCATGTTTCGTTCGACGTGCAGCCGGGGGAAGTCGTCGGCTTCCTCGGGCCCAATGGTGCTGGCAAGTCCACGACCTTGCGCGTCTTGACGTGCTATCACCCCGCAACGTCGGGGCGGGTGCGTGTGCATGGGCTCGATGTCCTGCGCTCGTCGCTCGAAGTACGCGCGGGCCTCGGCTACTTGCCCGAGAACGTGCCGATCTGGCCCGACCTTCGCGTCGAGGAGTATTTGCGGTGGCGAGCGCGTCTCAAGGGCGTGCCCCGCCGTGAACTCAAGACGAGGATCGCCGAGACGATGGAGCTCGCGGGCGTCAGCGAGGTGCGCCGCAAGCTCGTCGGCCACGTGTCGCGCGGCTACCGGCGGCGTGTCGGGCTCGCGGACGCGCTGATCGCGAGGCCTCCGCTGTTGATTCTCGACGAACCGACGGCAGGACTCGACCCCAACCAGCGGCGCAAGGTGCGAGATCTCGTGCGCATGTTGCGCGGTCGCCACACCATCCTCTTCTCGAGCCACATCCTGTCCGACGTCGAGGACGTCTGCGATCGCGTCGTCGTGATCCACCGTGGGAAGAAACGCGCGGACGGCACGCTCCAGAGCATCGCGCACGAACTCGGGGTCGCCGAGCTACGGATCGTGGTCCGGACCGATGACGCGGGCGCGCTCGTGGAGGGTCTACCCCTGCGGACCTCGTCGCTCGCTCCTCGCGCCGACGGGTTCGTCGACCTTCGCGCATCGCTCCTCGAGCGCGACGAACAGGATCGCGTCGTCGACGTCGTGAGCCGTCGGATCCGCGATGCCGGCATCGACTTCCGGGAGCTCCACGTCTTCGAGCCGAGCCTCGAAGAGATCTTCTACCGTCTGACGCTCGGGGCCGACGCTCTCGAGACCGGGACGGTCGAGAGTCCGACCGAGGAGGAAGCGGCATGACGGACGTCGCGTCCTCTGGCGAGTCGGTGGAGGCGCCCGAGGCCGAGCGTACGACGGCACCATTGCCGGGTACGCGCGGCTCCCGCGTCTTTGCGTTGATCTCGAAGGAGTTCTGGTCGCTCCTCGTGAGCCCGGTCTCGTGGATCCTCTTCGCGCTCCTCTATCTCTTCCGCGGCTTCGAGGTCTCTGACCTCTTGCAGCGCTTCGCGCGTGCGGGTGACGTCGACAGCTTTCCGACCTACTACCTGCTGACGGCGTCGACGCAGTGGATGGTCGTGATGGTGCCGCCGATCCTGACGATGCGCACGCTTGCCGAGGAGAAGCGCAGCGGCAGCCTCGAGCTCCTCATGACCGCGCCGGTGCGGGACTGGGAGGTCGTGTTCTCGAAGTGGTTCGCGACCTGGCTCTTCTACGTCGCGCTGTGGGTTCCGAGTTTCGCGATCCTCCTGTGGCTGCAAGCGACGCTCGACGTCTCGTTTCCGATCGGTCAGATCGCGACGAGCTACCTCGGGCTCTTGCTCGTCGGTTCGATGTTGCTCGCGGTCGGCGTCTTCACGAGTTCGCTCACGGACAATCAGCTCTTGGCGTCGTTGTCGTCGATCCTCTTCGCGGTCGGACTCCTGTCGGTGCCGGGCATGCTCGCGGGTCGCGGTGCGGCGACGATCGACTCCGGCTTCGGGCGCATGTTCCTCGAACAGGCCAACGTGGTCGCGCACTGGCAGTACTGGTTCTTCCGTGGCCTCGTCGATACAGGGCACGTCGTGTTCTACGTGTCGGCGACCGCGCTCTTCCTGTTCTTGACGGTTCGCGTGGTCGAGTCGCGGAAGTGGCGGTGATGCAATGACCGAGAAGGCAGACCATGGACGTGGTGGATTCGGCGCAGGGCGCCGAGCCGGAATCGCGATCGGTGTCGCGATCACGATCGTGCTCGCGATCGTCGTCTTCGTACTCGTCAACTGGATCGCGACGCGTGCACAGTTCCGCACGAGCATCGATGCGACGCGGACCGCGCGGTTCACGATCAGTGACGACACGAAGGCGCTCGTCGACGAAGTGCGGACGGCGAAGAAGAAGCTCCGGATCACGACCTTCTTCCAATCGCCGCAGGAATACTCGCGTCACCCGGACGTGCGGATGCATGCGATCGCGCCGATCCAGAGTCGCTGCGTCGAACTCACGCGTGACCTGTTGCGGCGGCTTTCGTATCTCGGCGGCGACGCGGTCGAGGTCGTGCACGAAGACGTCTATGGCGCAGACTTCGGTGGCCGTGCGAAGGCCGAGAGTCTCGACGGCTCCATTCTCAACTCCGTCCGACTGCAGATCGGGGACCGCACCCGTGGGCTCGGCCTCCTCCAGGATCTGGCGGACATCGAGTTCCCACAGCCGAGTCAGGGCAGTGGACCGGCGCAGCTCACCCAGCCCGTCTTGCGCGCGTATCGCGGTGAGAGCGTGCTCGCGAGCGCGATCAGCGGACTGCTGCGCGAAGAAGGTCTGATCGCGTACTGGTTGTCCGGGCATCTCGAGGCCGAGCTCCAAGACGTGTCGGGTTCGGGCGTGACCGGGTTCGCACGCGCACTGCGTTCGCGGGGCTTCACCAATCGGCGCCTCACTTTCGACACTGCGGCGCAGGTGCCGTCCGACTGCAGTCTGCTCGTGATTCCCGGACCCGAAATCGCCATTTCGCGCAAGGCTGCCGCGGCGATCGACTCGTACTTGCGACGCGGGGGACGCGTGCTCCTGACGCTGCCGTTGCCGTCGACCGTCCTTCCCGACTCGACGATCCCGAACCATCGCAACTTGCTCGAACCGTACGGCGTGAGCGTCAGCGACAAGTGGCTGTGGAATGGCGTGCCCGATCCCGTCGACGCGAAGAACTATCGCTTCGGCACACCGGAATGTGCACGCATCGTGATCCAAGGTACCGGACTCAGTGCGAAGCACCCGGTGAGTGCGCGCTTGCGCGAACTCGATCTCTCGGTGGTCCTGCATCGCGCACGAGCGATCGAGATCTCGGGGGAAGCGGGCGATGTGCGCGCGCAGTATTTCTTGTCGACGAATCCGATGTCGTTCGAGCGAGACCTGCCGCGTGGCGACTCGATGCCGAGCCTCGCGCTTCCGGACAAGGAATCACTCGCGACGCGTCACTGCGGAGTCGCGATCGAGTTTCCACGTGCGAACGACGATCCGGGCAACGCGGCTCGTAGCGCCACTGCCGGACGCCTCGTCGTGCTCGGCGGCCTCGCGTTGCGCAACGGCGGCGATGCCTTCCTCGCGAGGTACGGTGGCGCCGAGAGCGTCTTCACGCACAACGAACGCCTCGGCGTGCTGCTTGCGGATTGGCTCGTACGTCAAGACGAGAAGGTCGGCGTTGCACCGACCGCGTATCGCGCGAGCACGATGGACGTGCCGATACCGCAACTCGAGCGTGCGGACTTCTGGCTCGTCAAGGCGCTTCCGATCGCCTTCTTGGTCCTCGCCTGTTGCATCCTCTTCTGGAGACGCCGCGCATGAACAAGTCGACACTGCTCGCTCTCGCCGTGCTCGTGCTCGTGCTCGGTGGACTCGCCTGGTACGTCTCGGATCAAGAGCCGACGAAGAAGGACGACTTCGAGCCGGGTACGCTCCTCGCCCTACTCGGTGGGGAGACCGATCGCATCCGGATGGCGAACAAGGACGGAAGCAAGACATACGCGTTCGTTCGCTCCGAGAGGGGCTGGCGCCTGACCGATCCCGTCGAGGACGAGGCGTCTCAGAGCCGCATGGACATGCTGCTCGGGCAGCTCTCGCATGCCGAGCGCATGATCGGATGGCCGGATCGCAAGCCGACGCCCAAGGACATCACCGAAGCGGGACTCGACGAGCCGATCGGGCGCCTCGTGCTCGGTGCTCGGGACAAGGAGGTCGTGATCGAGTTCGGCGCCGAGTGCTTTCCGGTCGGCTATCGCTTCGCACGCGTCGACGGCGAGGTCGTCCGCATCCCGTCGGGCATCGAAGAGTCCGTCGATGCCAACCGCGACGAGTGGATCAACTCGATGCTGTTCTTGACGTCGGGAATTGGACTTCGACGGCTCGAGTTGCGACGGCGAGGTGACGATGGCACGAGCTCGGGTCTCATCGTGGAGCGTGGGACGAACAACGCGTTCACCGTGCGCTCGCTGCAGAAGGACGCGGAGCCACTGCCGGCAGACCCCGCGCGATTGACCGGGATCTTGGCTTCGGTGCTCTCGGCGCGCGCCAAGCGATTCCTGCCCAAGGGTGGACAGACGGCTCCTGCGCCCGAGCCGTGGATGACGATCCTCGTCGATGGCGACCACGGCCGTGAAGAAGTCTTGCTGACCAGTCCCGTCCAGGGAGCGGTGGATGCGATCAAGCGGTACCCGGCGACCGGCGACGAGCGCCCTTCGCGGATGATCGTCGATGCGATGCACTTCGAGCGCTTCGTCACCGAGTCGATCGACGACCTGATCTCGACGCAGGTATGGACCTATGGACCCTCGTCGGCGTCGCGCATCACGGTCGAAGTCGCGAAGGAAGGGGACGCGTCGTCACCCACACTCGTCCTCGGCCGCACGGCGGACGAGCCCTTCGGCATCGTGAGTCCGAAGGCCGGTGCGGCGGATCCACGGGCGGTCAACGCCCTGATCGTCGCGCTCGAGCGCACCAAGCTCCTTTCGATGATCGCGTCGAGCGATCCTGCGGCTCAGAAGGCTCTCGCCGTGCCGCGATATCGCGTGCGACTCGAACCGCCACTCGCGCAACCTGCGCTCGGTGCGTTCGAAGTGCGCTTCGGTGTCGGCGACGACGGGAAGATCTTCGCGCAGCGCAAGGCGGAGGGATCACCGGAAGACTTCGTGTGGATCGTCGAGGCTGCAGAACTGGAGCAACTCGCTCGTCCTTGGTGGCACTATGTCGAGCCGGTCGCGTTCCGCTTCGGTTCGAGCATGCGTCCCGTGACTGGGATTGCGGTGCGCGCCGGTGACAAGCGCATCGTCTTCGCGCCCGGGGACAAGGGGTGGGGCCGTCGTGGCGACGGACCGATCGAACTCGACGAGGACTTCGAAGAGTCGATCTACGAACCGCTCCGCGAGCTCAAGTCCAAAGAGGTCGTGTCGGGGGACGCCAATGCGTGGCTCGCCGGGCTGGTGCCCTTCGCGACGATCGAGATCCTGCAAGCGCAGGACGGGAAGGATCGCGTCTGGCAGCGAATCGCGCTCTATGCGCAGGGCGAGGAGGGGCTCGTAGCGCGCCGCGACGACGACCCTATCGTGCATCGCTTGTTCGAGCGGACGGCGCGCACGATGCGGAAGTTCGTCGATTCGCTGCGCTGATCGTCGTCGATGCGAACGGTAAGCCTTGACTGGCATAGATAGGGAGTGAACCCTGGCGAGACCGCAACGTTCACGATCGCCCACATGACCAATCTGACGACCTCTCGTACGCGCTCTTTCCACGTCGCTGGACTCCTTGTGTGTGGCTCCGTTCTCTGTGGGGCCGCCAAACTGTCTGGTCAGGATGATCCGCGAAAGGACGCGCCCGAGGCCGAAGTTCCGCGTTCGGCGACTCGCGACGAGAACCAAACCGAGAAGAGACCTCCGAGCACGCGCGATCGCACCGTGATCACCGCGACGCGGTCGCCGCTCAACCCGCTCGACGTGCCGCGTGGCACCACGACCTACGATGCGGAGAATCTCCGCGAACTCCGGCAAGTGCGCACGCTGCCCGAGGCGCTGAAGGAGGCCCCTGGGATCTCCGTACAGCGGACGGGGCACGCGCAGGGTTCGCCGAAGATCCGTGGAATGACGGGCTACTACACGCTCTTGCTCGTCGATGGGATTCGCATCAACACGTCCATCTGGCGTAGCGGCAACGTCGAGTATTGGAACACCATCGATCCGTGGGCGATAGATCGGATGGAACTCGTGCGCGGTCCGGGCTCGTTGCTCTACGGAAGCGACGCGATCAGTGGTACGGGCCAGGTCTTCGCTCGCGGACCGCTGGACTATGTCGACGGCGATGACCGCGTCCGCACGCGCACGGGACTCATGGTTCGCATGGCATCGGCGGAGAACTCCTTCTCCGAACGCGCCGAGTCTCGCGGTCGTGCAGGACGCCTCGGTTGGCACGCGGGAGTCACGTATCGTGACTACGGACACATGGTTGCCGGATCGTCGATCGGGGAGCTGCCCTACACCGGGTATCACGACTTCGATGTCGATGCGAAGGTCGCGTGGGACCTCGAAGACTGGCGTCTGACCGTCGGCTTCCAGCATGTCAATCCCGAAGGCGGCCCACGCACGCATTCGACGGTCTTCGCCAAACCGTGGCGGGGCACCACGGTGGGGAGCGACTTCCTCCGCGACATCGATCAGCAACGGGACATGCTCTACGTGCGTGGGGAGACGCGGTTCTCCGATGCGCTCCGCGCCGAGTTCACGGTGAGTGGGCAGCGGTTCGAGGAGAGCGAGAATCGCGTTCGAAGCAACTCTCGTCGTCGCATCACCGAAGCGGAAGTCGACCAACTCGGCGTCCAAGCGCGCTTCGCTCTCGACCTCGCAAAGGGGTCGACGCTCAGCTTCGGCGTCGAAGGGTGGTTCGAAGGTGTCGACAGCTCGTTCCGTGAGTTCAATCCCGACGGGTCGCTTCGTTCGACTCGGCTTCGTGGCGCGGTCGCGGATGATGCGGCTTACGATCGCGTCGGTCTCTACGCGCAGCTCGAGCAAGACCTCGGGGAACGATGGCACCTCATCGTCGGCGGTCGCGGCGAGTACACCGAAGCCGATGCCGACCAGGTCGACCCCGATGGAACCAATGGCTGGTTGCCCGTGCACCGATCATGGAGATCGCTCGTGGGGTCGGTGTCCTTACGGTACGACGCGTCGGAGAATCTGCGCTTCTTCGGCAACGTGCATCAAGGGTTTCGAACACCGAATCTCGCGGACCTCACCCGCCTCGACGTCGCGCTCTCGGGGGACCTCGAGATTCCGTCGACGACGCTCGATCCCGAGCGCTTCCTCACGTTCGAACTCGGTTCGAAATACGACGACGGCTTGCGTCGCGCAGCGATCACGGGGTTCTTCCGTCAAGGCAAGGATCTGATCGATCGCTTGCCGACCGGGCGCATCGTCGACGGCAACACCGAAGTCACCAAGGCCAACGTCAACAGCGGATACTGGACCGGCTTCGAGTTCGAGGCTGCGACAGCGCTGGACTTCGTGACCGTCGACGGGACGACGCTCGACTCGTTCGAGGTCTATGCCTTCGGCGACTTCGTCAGCGGGATCATGGACGGCATCGATCCAGCGGACGCGCGGCGCATTCGAGCGCGAAAGCTGCCGCCGCCGAGTGGTCAGCTAGGCATGCGCTGGGTCGAACCACGTGCACAACGACTCACGGCCGAGTTCTTCGCGCGCGCGGCGCTCAACGTCGATGCCTCCGAATACAACGCTGCCGAGATCCGCAACACCGAGCGCATCCCGCCCGATGGCTCACCGAGTTGGGTGACCTACAACGTGCGCACGCGATATCGAATCTCGGATGCCCTGAGCCTCGCCCTGTCGGTCGAGAACATCACGAACACCGACTACCGTATCTTCGACTCCGGCCTCAACGAGCCCGGCACCAACGTGATGTTCACGCTGAGCGCGACGTTCTGAGGACTGCGTTCGCTGCTCGGTGTCGGGTCCGTGCGCTCGGTAGGCGCTCCACCCTCAGCGCGTGCGCAGGACGAGCGTCGCGAGGAACGCCGTCGACGCGATCTTGACGACGTCGAAGAGCTGCAGATCGAGGAAGCCCGCTTCGAACGCGATGCTCCAGGAGAAGCCCTTCGAGACGAGGCCGAGCATGCCGCACGTGAAGCGGGGTCATGCCAAGCGTCATGGCGAGCACCGTGCGCAGGTAACCCCCGCGGCCCACGAGCGCCCCGGTCACGAGCGCGGCGACCGGGAACCCGAGCAGGTAGCCGATCGTGGGCGTGGCTGCGAGGTAGGGCATGCCGCCCGCACCGTTCGCGAAGACCGGCAGCATCGTGCCGGCCGCGAGGTAGGTGAGCTGCGACCAGGCGCCGATCCGCGCGCCGAGGAGTGCTCCAGCCAGGAGCACGAACGGCGTCTGCAGCGTCATCGGAACCGGAATCGTCGGCAGCGCGAGCTGCGCGCCGGCCGCAGTCAGGATCGCGAACCCGACGGTCCAGACGAGCGTCGACGTCGCGTGGTTCTCGGTGAGGGGGAGGATCTCGGGAAGCGTCTTGGCTTGCATCGATGCTCGCTATCGCTGCTTGTGTTCACGGATGAGCTGCGGCAGCTTAATGGCCCGAACCGACATTCGTCGTCTGTTTTTTGGGTCTCCGATCCAACAAAACCACGAGCCCACGGAAGGCTTGCCAGAGAAGCGCTGCGAGGCATAGCGGGTGAACATTCAGGGTGCCACGCGGCGTCGCAACGCCTGGATCGTGATCGCGACGATCGCGCTCGCGTCCATCGTGGCCGCATTCGGCGTGACACGACTGCACGTGGCGTTCGACGTGCACCGGGTCCTCGAGCAGAATCGAGGCGAGACCCAGAAAGTCCAGTCGCTCTACGACGAGCTGCCATGGCAGCACCCGGACGTCTTGATCTCACTGACGTTCGACCACGCGTTGCGCGTTCGTGACGTGCGGACCGCAGAAGTCGTCGCGGCCGCGTTGCGCGCCGACGAGCGCATCGAGTGGGTGCACTCGCTCGGGTCGCTGACGCTCGTCGACGCGAAGAGCCTCTTGCCGACGCAGTTCTCCGACATGCTGCCGGCGGACCCGAACGCCGATGCGTTCGAGGTCGCGCAGCGGCATTCGCTCCTGCGCCGCACGTTCGTGTCGGCTGATGGACGGTCGACCGCGATCATCGTACGGGCACGTCGTGGCGACGACTCGGACTTCGACCGTCGTGGGTTGCTCGCGTGGTTACCGTCGGCGACGAAGCGCGCGTTGTCCTGCACGGACGATGCCGGAGCCGAAGTACGGATGATCGGGAGTTCGGTCGTGCTCACGACGCTCGAACAACGACTCGGCGAAGGGATCGGGCGTGTGCTGGGGCTCGAGATCGTGCTCTTCCTGGTGCTCTTGCCGCTCTTGTTCCGGACGGTTCGTGGGTCGGTGCTCCCACTCGCGGTCGTGCTCGTGTCCGTGCTCCTCAACTTCGGGTGGATGGGGTGGTTCGGCTATCCGCTCACGATCATCGACGTTGCGATCCCAGGTCTCGTCGTGATCATCGGTCTTTGCGACGCGATCCATTTGCAGCAGTGTTTCGAAGAGCGATACGCGACCAGCGACGTCCGGACATCGGTCCTGGACATGCTGCACCGGGTCGGGCGCGCTTGCTTCTACACGTCGTTCACGACGGCGATCGGGTTCGTGTCGCTCGTGGTGACGAATCACGACACCGTGAGCACGTTCGGTCTCAAGGCAGCCGTTTCGGTCCTCGTGACGTTCGTCGTGGTCCTGACGTTGTTGCCCGCGCTGCTCCTCGTCTCGAAGCTCGGCCGGCCGCGTCCGCTCGAACACGTTCGTTGGGACTGGCTCGGCTATGGACGCCCCAAGACGATCCTGGTTGTCACGATGCTCGTATGTGTGTTTGCGGCTATCGGAATCTCGCGCGTCGTCGTGGATTCGCACCTGCTCGAAGAGCTGCCGTCATCGGATCCCGTCGCGCGGGATTTCGCATGGTACGAGAATCACTTCTCGGGAATCATCGACGTCGAAGCGCGCGTGCGTGGCCGTCTCGACGACCCGGACGTCTTTCGACGACTCGAGCGGTTCCAAGAGAGCATGCTCGGCGAAGATGGTGTGACGCGCGTCGAGTCGATCACGTTGTTCGCGCGCGAAGCCATCGGAAACCCGCGTGGCGCGCTCTCCGATGCTCAGATCCGGATGGCCTTTGGCCGGCTTCGACTCGCTCGGACGCGCCTACCGACGCATCTCTGGAGCCAGGATTTCGACACGGCGCGTGTCGTCTTCAAGACGAAGGACGTCGGAAGCGCGCGAACATCGGAGTTTCGCCAGGACATCCGTGAGCACGCCGCCGAGGTCATGGCGTCCGATCCGGCGTCGCGCGCCCTTGCACGCGATGGTTCCACGAGCAACGCGGAAGGTGGTGACAGCACGTCTCATGGGCTCACGATCGCGCCAGCCGGCTACGTGCTGATGGCGACCTCGAGCACGCAGCTCGTGATCCGTGTGATCTCCCAGAGTCTCGGCATGTCCGTGCTCGTCATCACGGTGTTCCTCGGGCTGCTCTTTCGCTCCGTGCGACTCGCTGCACTCGCGCTCATCACCAACGTGTTGCCGCTCGCGTTCGCCCTCGGGGTCTCCGGCTTCCTCGGGATGGACCTCACGATCGGCAGCGCGCTCATCTACTGTCTCGGGCTCGGTCTCGCTGTCGACGACACGATCCACGTTTTGTCGCGCTACCGATACGAGGTGCGTCATGACCCGAACGCGACGCCGAGAGAGCACGTCACGCGCGCGCTGCACTCGACGGGCAAGGCGCTCGTGACGACGTCGATCGTCCTCGCGGTCGGCTCGCTTTGCCACATGGCCGCCGACTTCCAATCGCTCGTGCACGTCGGGGTCCTCTTGACGACGGTGATCGTCGTCGCGCTCGCGGCCGATCTATGGCTCTTGCCGCTGCTCGTCGAGCACTTCGCGAAGCGGGTAGCGAGGCGTGGCACATGAGCTGTTCGATCAGCCGTCACGCGTTCAGTCGCGCATGCCGCCGTCGAGTCGGAACTCGATCGTCCACTCGAAGCGCGCCGGGCCGCGGTCGAAACGCCAGCGACGCAGCGCGCGTTCTGCGGCGAGATCGAGGAGACGGTGTCCGGACGAAGTCTGGAGAGCGAGTTGGTCGACCAAGCCGTTCTTGTCGACGACGATGCTGAATACCGCGCTTCCCTCCTGACCGAGACGCCTCGCACGTGCCGGATACAGTGGCGGATCGTTCCAGCCATCGAGCGGTTCGGGCGTGGCTGCGCGCTCTGGTTGCGGAAGAGGCGCAGCTGGCTGGTTCGGCGGCGGCATGGCGCTCGTCGCATCGGGTTTCGGTGGTTGCTCGTGGGGCGGTTCGAGCACGCTGCCTGTGTCCCGCGTGAGCTTGTCGAGAGCGGTCACGTCCCAAGGCGGTGCCGCGTCGTCGACGCTCGGCGCCTCGAGTTCGGCCTCCTCGTCGAACGTCGGCTCGGAACTCGGAGTCGTGGGTGTCGGGACGTCGATGGGGGGACGCTCGAGCGGAACGACGGGCTCGGTTTCCTCCGGCTCGACGGCTTCCGGTAGCGGTTCGCTCGCGAGAGAACGATCGCTCCGGATCGACACGCGTTGCTCGTCCGATAACCGAGTCGACCGCGGAACGGCCGCGATCGCCGCCACGAATGCCGTTTCGAGAGCGATCGCCAACAGGATCGAGCGCAGACGAAGAGTCGGACTGGCGGACGGGCGTTTCATGACGGTGGGGCGGGGATGACGTCGCTCGTGGCCCCCGAGGATAGCCTAACACTACTTTGTCAGGTTCTCGCTGCCGGCTCGTGATCAAAGCTGCCTGACCACTGGGACGGAGCGCATGTGCTGTCCCTTCCCTCTGCTCGAGCTCCGAGAAGCGCGGGGGCGGACCTGCCGCCGGCTCTCGTCACCCTCGCGCCGGTCGCCCAGA
>JAGQQW010000086.1 GCA_020426005.1 Planctomycetota bacterium
ATGCTCTTCGTCGCCGGGAGCCTCGCGGCCCAGGCTCCTCGCGTGCACTCCCTCGAGCCCGCGAATGGCGATGCCGAAGTCGACGCGACCAAGGTCAAGGAGATGGTGATCGTCTTCGACCGCGACATGAACACCGGCGGCATGTCGGTCGTCGGCGGCGGGCCGACGTTTCCGAAGATCACCGGTAAGCCGAAGTGGGACGGCGCGCGCACGCTTCGCATCCCGATCGCACTCGAGGCGGACCATGGCTATCGCATGAGTCTCAACAGCTCGACCTACACGAACTTCCGGAGCAAGAACGGCACCGTGCTCGTCCCCGTGCCGTGGTCGTTCGCGACGCTGCCAGCGAAGTTGCGCCCCGCGAGTGAGCAGAAGAAGCGCAATAGCAAGAGCCTCGCGGCCCTGCTCAAAACACTGCGCGAACACTATTCCTACTACGACCTCCGCGTCGACGACTGGGATGCACTCGTCGCGAAACACAAGAAGGGCATCCTCGCGGCGCGCAGCGACATGGGGTTTGCGGCTCGCTGTGCAGAGATGTTGGAGAGCACCGAGGACATCCACATGACGCTCGGTCTGCGTGGACAAGTCTTCGCGACCGGGAAGCGCGCCGTCGACCCGCTCTTCCGCGAAGCGATCCTCAAACGCCTCATCAACGGGAAGCAAGCCGGACCCGGCGCCATCTACGGCCGCACGGACGACGGTATCGGCTACTTGATGATCGCGGCGTGGACGCAGCAGATCGACACGACGAAGATCGGCGACGCGATTCGAGCGCTCGCGGACACCAAAGCCATGATCGTCGATGTCCGTCCCAACAGCGGCGGCGACGAGCTCCTCGCAAAAGAGGTCGCCGCGTGGTTCGTCGAGGGCACGAAGATCTATGCGAAGAACCGCTACCGCACGCGTGCGGGCAAGGACGGCTTCGGCAAGACCCTCGAGCGCGGCATCGAAGGCCACGGAGGCGATCGCCACTACGGCGGCCGCGTTGCGGTCCTCACGAGCCGCTACGTCATGAGCAGCAACGAGGCGTTCGTCCTCATGATGAAGCAAGCAAAGGACTGCATCGTGGTCGGCCAGCCGACCTACGGAAGCAGCGGCAACCCGAAGCCGTTCACGCTACCGAACGACGTGGTCGTCGTCGTGCCGACGTGGCAAGCGATGCTTCCGGACGGGACCCCGTTCGAGGGCAAGGGCATCGATCCCGACGTGCTCGTCGAGTGCACGGGAGACGACTTTCAGAACCGCGATCCGATCTTCGAGGCTGCGCTCGCGAAGCTCCGCGCACGATGAGGTAGCTGCCCGTTGAGAACGAGTCACTCGAATGTGACTTCAACAGCGGAACGGATGCCCGAGAACCACGACCTCGAGAACCAGGAGACACAGCCCGGACACGCAGAAACTCGCAGCAGAAGTCAGAATACTGACTCCGATCGTCGACACGATGGGGATCGGGTCATGACGCGCGCAGTAGAAGGGATGATAGTGCGCTGCGATACACACTCCGACGACATGCGATAGAGCGAAACACAATCCGACACATCCCCAGCTTTCGACAAAGTTGTCGTGCAGGGATCCGACGAGCATGGAGATCTGCGCAGGCACGAAGAGCAACAGAGCCGCGCTCCAAGGCAGTTCGTACCGCAGCCCGTCGCCAGCGCCTTCCTCGAACGGTGTCATGGCGTGACTACGCCGAGTGCGACGACGATTCGCGGAATCCAGTCGGGAACTGGGCGCGTCGGTGTCGCGCCGATGGCACGGCGAGCGGGGCGAACCCGCCGCCGGCACGATGGGACTACTTCACCATCAGCGCTGCTTGCCACTCGTAGGGGCCGTTCTGCGCAGTCGTGCCATCCTGCGTGAAGTTGTAGATGTAGCGGCAGAACCCAGTGCCCGCGAGGATCGACCGCGTCACGTTGCTCGTCGCGAGCTTGGTCGGTGCCGTTGCGTCGAGGTGGAGCACCTGCGCATAGATCACGGGCGCTTCGGCTGGCGGGGTGAACGGAATCGACAGCGACGCGTTGCCCGATGCGTTCGTGAGGAGGCCGACGTTGATCTGCGGATCGACGCCGAGGAGACAGCCATTGAGCCCGATCGCGTCGAGCTTGAACGGCAGTGCGATCGGACCCCAGTACGTGTGACTCGCAGAGAGCATGAAGAGTGCTGCAGCTTGCGGTGCTGCTCCACTGAGACTCAGGTTGTAGTTGCCGGACGTCGACGATGCGGTCAACGTGCCACCGCAATTGGCATCACTCGAGATGTGCTTGCTCGAGCTGAGAACCAAGAGGTCGGAGTTGTAAGGCGCCGAACTCGCGCCGACCGCCGATCCGAGGTCGAAATCGAGCACGAGGTTCATGCCGGGCACGATGATGAGCGGTGCGTCGAGTGCGATCTGTGCGGCGTATGCATCGGGATCCGACCCGGACGTCGCGGGGATCGACACGTTCTTTCGCGCGTGCAAGACCTTGCTCGTCGCGCCGAGGTTGCTCGCGAAGACGTTCGTGAAGTTCGAATACGTGAGCGTCGTCAACGCGCCCTGGACTTCGTACGACTGGGTGCGCGCAGCGCCCGTGTAGTTGTTCGACGGACGCGATCCGATGGAGCGAATCGCACCTGGCAGTCCGACTTGATCGGCGCGGATCCAATACTGCGCACGACCGCCATCGCGACCGAACGGAAACGAACTCGCGGACCCGAGATAGGCACCTTGCGCGAAACTCGGCAAGGTGCGCGAGTGCGGGATGGACTGCGCGGCCAGAGTGGATACGAGAGCGAACGAAAGCACTGCCGTGCAGCAGAGCAACGGCTTGGAACGTGGGATGTAAACCATGCTTAGATCTCAGGAGCTCACGGGTTGTTTGACAAGGCCCCGAGCGGATGGCTTGGGAAACCTCGCTCGAGGTTCGGCAACTGTGCCCGGCCGCGTGTTCGACCGTGCCACGATCCACGCGAAGAAAGCACGCGAATCAGCCCGTCGTGCGCCCCTACTGCTGCGTGAATTTCCCCCCAGTCTCCTCGGCGAGCCGGCGGAGCATCGCGCTATTGCTGCCGATCGAGATGCAGTGGAAGACGATGCGCCGGCTGCGGTTGCGCCGGAGGATGTCGTCGACGAGGAGCTTCGGGTCGGTGATCTCGCCACTGCTCGGCGCACCATCGCTGAGCAAGAAGATCGTGTCGACGTCCGGATCCTCCATCGCGGCGACGAGCGCGCCGTGGATGTTGGTTCCGCCACGTGGCTTCTGACGTCGCGCGAACTTCTCGACATCCGCGAGTTTGGCCTTGTTGTCGATGCGCACGCTCTTCTTGCCGTACGGATGCACACCGTTCTCGAAGAAGACGACGTTGACCAGACTCTTCTTGGGGCTCGCCTTCAGCGCAGAGACGAGCGCACCCTGTGCGACCTCGAGCCGCGTGAGGCCGGTTCCGATCTTCGCGTTCATACTGCCGCTCATGTCGATGCAATACACGACTCGGTCGCTCAAGACCGGAATACCGTAGAAGCTCGCCGATGTCAGTCCTGCGGACGCATCGGGGCGCCGTGCTCCGTCACGCTTGCGGCCCTTGCCGTCGTCTTTCTTCTCGGGAGGCGGTAGCTCGAAGCGCTCTCCCTCGCGCTCCCACCACCGCTTCCAGTCCTTCGCTCGTTGGTAGTAGAGCCGCGTGAGCGACGCGAGCGCTTCGCGTGCGTCTTCGGCGAGCCGTCCGTCTTCCTTCTCGAGGCAAGCGATCAGCTGTGGAATGCTCGCCTTCGCGCGCACGTCTCGTGCGAGGTGAATGCCGGCGACACGCAGGCGCCAGTCCTTGCTCGCGAGCAGATCGGGAAGCATGTCCAGCAACTTCGTGAGTTGACGCTCCGCGCCGAGGCCGAGCGCGACGAGCCGCAACGGAGTCTTGCCGCTGCTCGCGAGGTCGAGCAGGCGTTCGTGAAACGCTTCCTCGTCGCCGTGCAGGAGCGCGAGCCCTTCGAGTGCATCGATGCGCAACTCGAGGTCGCCTTTCGCAAATGCCTTCTCGAGCGCATCCGACACACGCATGTCCTTGCGCTTTGCGAGTGCGAGGATCGCGCGTCGGCGCAGTTCGGGCTGTTTGCTCTGCGTCAACGCGAAGAGCGCATCGGACGCAGCTTCGCTCTCGAATCGCTCGAGCACCCCACACGCGAACGCGCGCACCGCGGGATCCTTGTCCTGCACTCCACTGGTCGTCGCCCAAGTCTCGACGAACGGTTCCTTCGCGAGCTTGTCGAGCTGATACTTCCACGACGTGTTCGCGACCGCGCTACCTTCGACGATTCGTGCGATGCGCGGCAAGTCCTCGACCGTGGGGCGCGCGAAGAGAGCGAGCGCCACGAACCGCAGCATCGCGGCATCCGGCTTGCCCGCGTCGGCAAGTTCGCGCGCGAGTTGCAGCGCTTCGGCGTCCCCGGTCGCGCAAAGTTGCTCTAGCGCTGCGCCGCGCAGCGGAGCGTACGAGTCCTTCAACGCCTTGTGTCGCACCGCGTCGATGTGCGGCCCCTTGACGTCGCGAAAGCGCGTGAACACGCGCGCGAGTTCCGCCGACTTCAGACTCGCGCACTTCTTGGAGAAGAGCGCCTGATCCTCCGCTGCATCACTGCTCGCGAGCGCGAGCAGGACAGCCTGCTGTTGCACGATGCGCTTCGTGCCGGCCGCCGCATCGAAGATCTCCGAGAGCCGCGCGCGGCCACGCGTTTCGTGCTCGAGTAGGTAGGCCGCCGCAGTCTCGGCACAGGTCGCGTTGGACGCATCGTCCAACTCACGTCGCATTCGATCCTCGAGCCCCGCGAGGCCGGCCGCGTGCGCGAGGAAGCGGCCACGCAGGTAGGCGTTGTCCTCGGTCTCGAGGAGCTCGAGCGACGCGCGTCGCGCCTCGTCGGTCTCGATGCGTACGAGGTCGCCCGAAGCGCCATAGCGCTGCCCGGTGCTCGTCATCTTGCGGCCTGCGAGAATGCGCTCGACGATCTCGGGCACCGAACGTTGCTTGCCTTGGAAGCCTTGGGCAGGCAGCGAAATGGCCACGCTCACGAAAACGGCGAGGCACAGCAGGGTGCGCAGTGCACCGAGGAGGCGAAAGTCGATCATGCAGGCAGGTTCGAAGTTGGCGTCGGGGGTCCGAGAGTTTGCGCAAAAGCGTACGTCTCGGAAAGCGCCTCCTTCGAGATCACGCGTCTCCCGCAGCCATCCTCGACCGAGAGTCCTTACCGCACGCCCCACGGAGGTTGATTGCTTCTCGCGATGCGCGGCTACCTACCTAGCACGAAGCGCAGCCCGCCTGTCACCATCGCGCCGACATCATTGGCGCCCGGGGCAACGACGATCCACTGTGCAGCGAGGCTCGTTCCGGAGAGAGCCGGCTGGTCGGGAATCGGAAGACTCGCGACGCCACTGCCAAAATTCTTGATCGGCAGCAGCATCGAGTTGAAGAACGGGAGCACATAGAGCACGCCACCGGGCAACCCCGGGACATCGAACGTCGGTCCATGGCCTTCCAACCCGACCAGCAAAACGGCGCCAGGGGCGTTCTTGAGCTGCCCGTCCATCGCTCCCGAAAGCAGGATGTCGAAGGACGTTCCCAGGCTCGGACGATCCTGCGTCGAGATCCGAGGCTGAAAGCCGTTGCGCGACATCGGCATCGGCGCGCCGAAGCGTGACGTCGAAAACCCGGCTCGCACCTCGTCCGCACCTAGGTCGGCGTGAGGGTCACGTAGATCTCCTTCGAAGTCGAACGGCGCTGCCAACTGCGGATTGCCTGCTCCGATGCACGGTGATGTCGACTCGAGACGATACGACGGCCGCGTGAGCTTCGGGTCGGTCATCAGATTGCCCGCGCCCTGGAACTTCGTGCGCGACGAGCAACAGGAATCGACGGTCACGCTCGACGCGCCGATCACGTCGCCCGCGAGATTGTCGTCGAACACCGTGTGGTCGATGGCGACGGGGTTCGTTCCGAGATCGAGCGCGACCCGTCCACAGTCGGCGATCGTCAGATGCTTGCAACGGATCGGCACCTTCCCGCCAGTCTTCAGCGCAGAACCCCGGGACCGCAACAGGAACGCATTGACCAAGTTCGCGTGGAACAACGACGAAGTCCCCGCGATCGACATCGCGAGGGAGCGCGAATCGCGCACGCTGTCACCGCTCGCGATGAAGAGGCCTTGCACGAGCAAATCGATCGCAACCTGAATCCCAACTTCGCAGTCTTCGACGATGTTCGATTCCGTCGTGACCAACCACGAAGACGGGCCTTGCTTGCCATGGAAGAGCGACACATCGATGCCCGTGCTACTCGCTTGTCGAATGACGTTTCGGCTCAGATCCGCGGAGTGGTCGCGAGTATCTCCGCGCCCCACGATGTGGACCGCAGTCTCGTGCCGGAAGAACGTCGACTCACTCACCTCGATGCGACTTTGTAGCTCGACCTCGGCGGAGCATCCGACTCGATTGTCACGGAATGCGCATCGACGAACGCGGAGATCGAGCCCCGAGTGCTCTTCGGGCGCGTTCCAACCACGGACCGACAATGCAGCGTCCGCACAACGTAGAAACACACAATTGTCGATCTCGAACGTGCACCGACTCGGATAGGACACATAGCCGGCAGTGCAAACCATCGGAGCGCGGTCGAACGCACATCGCTCCACGATCATGTTCGACGAACCAAACGACGAGCCCCACTTCAGACCGAGCGGCGAGTTGGCGAAGTCACAACCGCGAATCTCGACCTGCATCGGGAGAGCAACCTGGTTGCCCGAAATCTCGAGACAGATCTCGGACTGCCCGGAAAACGAACAATCGACCACGTCCAGATCGAGACGTGGCCGGGTCCCGAGTTCCACCGCCCGACGCCCGCCCGTAACGATGAGGCGCCGGAGCTCGAGCGTCAGATCCTCGTATCGGTCATGGACCAATCCGCTCGCGTTCGTCGGAACGGTCAAGATCGGACGCTGCGACCCGACGCCGATTCCCTCGAGATCGACGTTGCTGGCGAGGCGAAGAGAACCCGACAACGTGTAGGTCTGCGCGCCGGCGATGAGGATGCGATGGCGCCCCGTCGTCGGCACACCGACCCGCGCGAGCGCGTAGTCGATGCTCTTCCAAGGTTGCGTCGCACTTCCTCCGGCGGGCTGGTCGATACCGCGCAGACCGTCCACGTAGTAGTCCGTCGCGAGAAGTGACGTATTGCTCAATACCACTGCGGTGAGAGCCGTACGAAGCACGCAGTGCATGCGATGGAATCGTGTCATCGATGTTGAACCTCGAGTGCACAGGACTGTCCCGACGGCCCATAGCTAAGCCGACAACGATCGTCACGACTGCGTCGAGCGCGGTTCGTGCGCCTTCACCGCCCGATCGTGAAGCGCAGTCCGTCACTCACCATCGCGCCGAGCGGCGACGACCCGGGCGTCACGCAGAGCCACTGCGCGGTGAAGGTCGAACCGACCAGCGCGTTTTGCATCGGGATCGACAACTTCGCGATACAGATACCGGCGGGATCGACCGCAACCAGATTCGTGATGGCGATCGGCGAAAAATAGAGCTGTCCGCCGGGCATGGCCGCGTCGATGTCGAAGACCGGGGCGCCGTCAGAAAGGCCGAGCATGAGGACAGCACCAGGGGATCTTCGATTCGCGTCGTCGATGGCGCCGTACATCACGACGTTCGTCGGCTTGCCGATCCCCACACCCGAGACATAGGGGTCCATCCTTGGCTGGAATCCGTTCCGCGCGCGCGGCATCGGGGCGCCGAACGTATGACCACTACCGAGCACGAACTCGTCGGCACCGAGATCCGCCCGAGGGCCGTACACGCGCGGATCCCCTTCGTAGTCCGCCGTCGCGGTTTGGTTGGGATCCCCGGCATCGATGCACGGAGAGCCACGCCCGAGCCTGTAGAACGGCCGCACGAACTGCGGATTGGCGAGCAAGTTGCCGAAGCCTGCGAAGGGCGTCGTGCGCGAGCACGTGTAGCGAACCGACAGCCCCGCACCGCCGTTCACTTCGGGCTGGAAGGGATTGTCGAGCGCACAATGCTCGAGCGTGATCGCCTGCGAACCGAGATCAAGCGCGTAGCCCTGGCAATCCGCGATCGTCGAGAACTGCACGTGCGCGGGACTACGACCAGTGGCTCGAAGACCGACACCGGCCGATTGAGCGAGGATGTCGTTCGAGATCGACACGGGGCACGTCGCCGATTGCCCGACGAACGAAATCGCCGCACGTGTCGTGCCACGCACGATGTCCTCCTGCGATGCGACGGCACCCGTCGCCGCAACTCCGATCTGCACATCGATTCCGACATCGCACGATTCGATCAGGTTGGCGCGTGTGAAGACTCCCAACGCGGCGAGGCTGCCGACCTTGGCGACCGAAACTCCCGCTCCGCGACAGTCACGAATCACGTTGTGCGTGAACTCGAAGAGTTGTCGCGCGCCCGGGAAGAACGCTGTCGTGCCCGACCATTGCAATGCGACATCGTGGTCGATGAACGTCGAGCGATCGACCTCGACGCGCGCGTCGATCGCCAGCGACCCACGGATTCCGATCGTGTTGTGCCGAAATGCGCAATTGCGAACGGCCAACCGCAGATCCTCCTGTCCGGGCACCGCAGGGCGCGCGTCCAGCACGATCCCTGCAGGGCTGCATCGGCGGAACATGGAGTGCTCGATCGCGATGTCATAGATCGGCTGTGAAGGTCCATTCGTTCCCGACGGGCTGTAAAACGTGAACGGCGCATTCGAGAACGAACATCCAGAGACCACGAGCCGTGTCGGGAACGTGATCGCAGACACCTTGACACCGTGCCCCCCTGCATTGGCGAAATCGCAATTCGAGAGTCGAATGTCACTCGTGTCGGAGAATAGGTTGATGCCGATCGATGCAGCCGATTGACCCTCGAACGAACAATCCTCGACGGCGAGAGTGAGGCTCGGCACGAGCCCCATCGTCGGTGCGACTTCCAGACCGGACGTTCCCTTCGAGATGACGAGCGATTGCAGCGAGGTGTCCGTGATCGCAAGCGGATCGACGCGAAACGCGGTGCCCATCGACGGTGCCACGAACGTCGGACGTTTCGCTCCGTACCCGACGAGGTCGATCGCTCGCCGCAACGTGATCGGCGAGCTCAGAACGTAGCTTTGATTGCCAAGGATCCAGACGCGATGCCGACCGGAAGTCGGCGCCGGGACCTGCGTGAGGGCGTAACCGACACTCTTCCACGGCTGTGCCGATGAGCCTCCACTCGCAACGTCCGAGCCAGCAATTCCATCGACGTAGAAATCCGCCGCAGTGAGCGACGCGACTCCGAGGAGTGTGTGTGTAACCGCTGTGCGCAACAGCGAAGTCATGATCGTGTTCATGGGAACCCTTTGGGAACCGTCAACTTGGGGACATGGGGGATACAGTCATCGCCGCACACTGGGTGAGGATCGTGCGGCGGCTACCAACGTGTTGAAAACTCAGACATGCACCGAGCACGCGCTGCTACTGCCCGATCGTGAAGCGCAGTCCGTCCGTGACCATCGCTCCGAGCGCAGACGAACCGGGCGTCAAGCAGAGCCACTGCGCGGCGAAGGTCGAACCGACCAGCGCGTTCTGCATGGGGATCTGGATCCGCGCGATGCAGACGCCCGTGTTGCTCACGGGGAGCAAACTCGTGAACGCGATCGGCGTGAAGTAGAGCTGCCCACCCGGCATGACCGCGTCGATGTCTTCGAACTGCAAACCGTCCGATGCACCGAGCATGAGGACAGCGCCAAGGGAAGCGTTCTGTGCCGAGTCGACGCCACCGAACATGACGGAGTTCATCGTCTGCCCGATTCGCACGCCACCGACCGAAGTCCCCATCTGCGGATGGAATCCGTTGCGCGCGACCGGCATCGGCGCGCCGAAACGCCATCCCGTTCCGGGTAGCACTTCATCCGCCCCGAGATCGACACGGGGTCCGAACACGCGGACGTGACCCTCGTAGTCCGTGGTCCCGGTCGCGGCAGGATCGCCCGCGTCGATGCAGGGCGAGCCGGCGCCGAGCTTGTAGTACGGCCGCACGAGCTGCGGATCGGCGAGCATGTTTCCAGTGCCGACGAACTGCGTCGTGCGGGAACAGGTGTAGCGCACCGACAACCCCGCGCCACCGCTCACTTCGGGCAGATACGGGTTGTCCAGCACGCAATGGTCGAGCGTGACCGACTGGGATCCGAGATTGAGCGGATAGGCCGGACAATCCGCGATGGTCGAGAACTCCACGTGGGTAGGGCTGGTCCCGCCGGCGTGTAGACCCGTGTGCGAACCTGCGAGGATCGAATTCGAAATGGTCACGGGGCAAGTCCTCGACTGACCGACGACGGACATCGCCGCCACGATGTTATTGCGCACGACGTCTCCGTGCGACGCGACCGTACCGGTTGCGCCTGCTCCGATCTCGACGTCGACGCCGATGCCGCAGTAGGAGATGAGATTCGATCGTGTGTAGACGCCGAGCGCTGGCACACGGCTGCCCGACACGAACGAGATGCCGGCACCGAGCGCTCTCTGGATCACGTTGTGCGTGAACTCGAAGCTCTGACGTACGTCCTGCCACAAGGATCCAACGCTGGATACCTGCATCGCCTTGTCATGGCCGACGAAGGTCGACTGATCGACGGCGAGACGTCCGTCGACGGCAAGCGACGCCTTCATGCCGATCAGGTTGTGACGAAACGCGCAACGCCGGACATCCATCCGCAGCTCTTGACGCGAACTCATCGACGCCGTGTACACGTCGAGTCCTGCAGACTTGCAGCCAACGAACCTGCAGTCCTCGACAGCGACATTGAACGTGACCACTCCGAGCCCGTACGATTGTCTGCTGACGAACGCACAAGGCGCCTGCGAGAAATTGCATCCGCCGACGGTGAGGCGCATCGGACGCGACTCCGCCGTGACGCGCAGTCCGGCCGGTGCATTCTCGAAGTCGCACGACGCCACACGAACATCGCTCGGGAAGTACCCCGAAGAGTCGAGGTCCAAGGACGCCTTCGATTGGCCCTCGAACGAACAGTCCTCGATCGCGAGCCGTAGGGCGAACACTTGAATCGACGTCGACCCAGACTGGACGGCGACCGATCCCTGCTTCACGACGAGTGAACGCAATCCGTGGTCAGCGTCCGCCGCACTATCGACACGAAATGCGACGCCCGTGGATGGAGCGACGAACGTGGGGCGAATGGCACCGTCGCCGACGAGGTCGATGCCGCGCCGTAGCGTGATCGTCGAGGTCAACACGTAGGTTTGGTTGCCCCGAATCAAGACACGATGCCGACCGCTCGTCGGTACTGGGATCCGAGTGAGTGCGTAGTCGACACTCTTCCAAGGCTGGGACTGCGTCCCTCCGTTCGGGACGTCCGTGCCCGAGGCACCATCGACGTAGTAGTCCGTCGCCATCAGCGAAGCGACACAGATGAGGGTGTTCGCACAAGCGAGCCGCAGGGCTGCGCTCATGCACGAAGTCACGCGTGAGTTCATCGAAGCGTCTCCATGGGGGTTGTGTGTCAGGGGGCTACCTGACTGGCCGAGCTGGGCATGCAAGGAACCGAGGTCTGCGTCTTTTATGCGTGTGAACGGGTGCCGTAACGAGCGCGAACCCGGGTCGCGCCCACACGATGAAGCCTTCGTCGCGGTGATGGGCCCTCGCGCGTTTCGCTCGCGACGCGGCGCGATCCGCGAGCTACCCTCACGGGCATGTCGTTCCAGACGCCCACCGAAATCGTTGCCCATCTCGACCAGTTCATCGTCGGCCAGGACAAGGCCAAGCGCAGCGTCGCGGTCGCATTGCGCAATCGTTGGCGCCGGCGTCAGCTGCCGGCCGAACTCGCGGAGGACGTCTACCCCAAGAACATCCTGCTCATGGGCCCGACCGGTTGCGGCAAGACCGAGATCAGTCGACGGCTCGCCGACCTCGCGAAGGCTCCCTTCCTCAAGGTCGAGGCGAGCAAGTTCTCGGAGGTCGGCTACCACGGTCGCGACGTCGAGTCGATGGTGCGCGATCTGATGGAGATCGGCTTCCGCATGGTCATGCTCGAGAAGACGGCCGAGGTACGCGAGAAGGCGAAGGACGCCGCGCGCGAGCGCATCTTCGACGCGCTGCTGACGATCGAGGACCTGCGCGAGGAGGACGACGATCCCGGGTTCTCGGGTGGCCAGTCCACGCAAGAAGTGCAGTTCGTCAACGACGGTGGCCTGTGGCGTCCGATGGTCGTGCCGACCCAACCGCAAGAGGGCGCGCGCGAGGACGCGGGAATCATGGGCGACGAAGAGCTGCGCACCCGACTCGACGAACGTCGCGGCAAGCGCGACGCGCTCGCGTCGGCACTCGACAGTGGCGAGCTCGACGACATGATCGTCCCGGTCGAAGTCAAGGACCGCGGCACGCCGAGTCTCTCGGTCATGGGGCCGCAGGGCACCGAGACGATGGGCATCGACGCGACCGCGTTGCAGGAGCTGTGGGGTCGAAGCCCGGGCTCGCGCATGAAGACACGCAAGCTCAAGATCCGCGACGCGCGCCAGCTCCTCGAGGACGAAGAAGCCGAAGGGATGATCGATGCGCAAGAGGTGGCCGAAGAAGCGCTGCGTCGCACCGAGCAGGACGGCATCATCTTCGTCGACGAGATCGACAAGATCGTCGGCTCGAGCAAGGGTTCGGGCCCCGATGTGAGTCGCGAAGGAGTCCAGCGCGACCTACTGACCGTCGTCGAAGGCTGCACCGTCTTCACCAAGCACGGTTACATCCGGACCGATCACATCCTGTTCATCGCCGCCGGCGCGTTCCACTTCCACAAGCCGAGCGAGCTCATCCCCGAGCTGCAGGGGCGTTTTCCGGTCCGCGTCGCACTCCAACCATTGACCGAAGGGGACTTCACGAAGATCCTGACCGAGCCACGAAACAGCCTCATCAAGCAGTATCGTGAACTCCTCGCGACCGAGGGCGTGACGCTCGAGTTCGACCCCAGTGGTCTCGAGCGGATCGCGTCCGTCGCGTTCAAGGCAAACAAGACCACACAGAACATCGGTGCCCGTCGCCTGATGACCACGATGGAACGCTTGCTCGAAGAGATCTCGTTCGACGCGCCGAATCTGCGCGGCCAGACGATTCGAATCGACGGCGAGTTCGTGACGAAGCGCCTCGGGGATGCGGGTGACGATCCCGAGCTCATTCAATACATGCTGTGATGGACGACATTCCGTTCTCCGACATCCGGTTGGCCCGAGAGGGCGATCCCGACGCGAGTCGGCGCATCGTCGAGCAGCTGCAGCGGCCGATCATCGCGACGATCCACCGCTTCCTCGGGCGGCGGTTCCGCGAGGACGTCGAGGACATCGCTCAGGACGTCTTCCTCAAGCTCTTCCGGGCGCTCGATCGCTTCGACGAGGAGCGCGGGGTCAAGTTCACGACGTGGGCGTTCACCTTCGTCAAGAACCACTGTTTCGACGTGCTCAAGAAGCGCCGGATCTCCGCCGTCTCCATCGATTCCGGCGCTGTGGCCGAAGAAGACGAGGGCCAGTGGGAACTCGCGGACGGGTCGGTTCGTATGCCCCCCCATGCCGCCCTCGACTCCGAACTCGGAGCTCGGATCGAGGCTGCCATCGAGAGTTTGTCGCCAGATCATCGGATGGTGTTCATCCTGCGAGAGTACGAACAAATGGACCTCAAGAGCATCGCCGAAGCCATGGAGGTCAGTGAGGGGACGATCAAGTCCCGTCTGCACCGGGCCAAGCAGGCCCTGATCGCGCGACTCGAGCCCTACCTCAAGACATGAACGGCCCCCGAAACAGCCCCGAAGATCGCGACGACGCCGCCTGGCAGGAACTGCTGCGGTGCTATCGCACGCCCGAGCCGTCGGAAGGATTCGCAGACGCGACGCTCTGGCGAATCGCGATGGGCCGCCACGATCCGTTGGGTGCGACCCCGCCCGTCTCGCCCGACTTCACGGACCGGGTCTGTGCGGCTCTCGCTGCGGATCGCGCCGGTCACCGGACGGCACCGGCGATCGCCGCCGCGGCGAGCATCGCACGAGACACAACGGCGTCCTCCGACAGTGCCGAGACGCCCGCCGCCCGATCGGAAACGGGGTCTGGGGCGCATGCACCGGCACGAGCACCGGCGCCCGTCGAGCTGCGCTCGCGGGTCGCCCCCTACCTCGTTGCGGCCGCGATGCTCGTCGCAACCGCCGTTGCCCTGATGTGGCCGAAGGGCCCGGGTGCGACGATGCCTCGCGTCCAGGCGATCGCCGAACCCCTCTTCGATCGCACACGGACCTCGTCGGACCCCGTCTCGATGATCGGCGGGCTGATCCCGGTGGCGGAATTCACGACAACGACGGAAGCGGCGGACGAGCTGTTCGAGGTGCCGCGCTTCGCCCCGCCGTCCCTGGACGACTTCTTTGCCGCAGATCTCGAGGCCAGGCACCGCGAACTCCGCGCACAGAGAGAACCGCACGCGCAGCAAAGCGGGGACGCCACCAAATGACGGGCACGCGCGGCGCAGTACCGACGATCGCGATGTCCCTCGCATGTACGTTCGCGGCCATGGCGAACTTCGCCACCAGCACGAGCGCCCAGAAGCGCGTCGAAGCGCTGCCTGCCGAACACGAGTTCTTGACGACACTCGATGCGGCGTGGGCGACCGGCAAGGCCGAGCAGGTGCTTCGGCTCTTCGAGTTCGTCCACGAGAACCTGCGCATCCACCTCATCGGGCGACTCGACCCGGGCATGCGGCGCGAAGAACGCACCTCGACGATCGAACGCGTCTTCGAGATCGAACGCAACGACGGGAAGACCCAGCGCGCGTGCTTCCTGACGACGGCCATCCGTCCGGTTGCCACTCCGCACCGTTCGCAGAGCCTGTTCGAAGTCCTCGTGTTCGCGCCACGGTCGACTCCATCCGACCCGCCGAAGGGCATGCTCCTGATCCCGACGACGCGACGCGCTCAAGAGCACGTGCGCCCGATCGATGGATCGGACGACAAGCTTCGAGGCTTGCCGATCGGCAACGCTCTCCGCGGCGGTTGCCCGGCATGCAACTGGTCGGTCCAGCTGCCCGCGACGGGCAATTGGGGCATCTTGCTACGCGATGCGACGTTCAGCGGCTGCGCCGAACACGTCGAAGTCTATGACCTCGATCACGACCTGATGATCGGACTTCGCGTCGAGCCGGACGCGCTTCCAGGCCTCCGCGTCGACCTCGACAAGTATCTCGAGAAGACACGGCAGATGCTCGCGAAGATGTCCGGGGTCCGGGTCGACCCCGCGCGTGTTCGAGCATCGATGCTCGGTGGCCGTCCGGCGCGCGAGACGTCGTTCGAAGCTCGGGACCGGACGTGGCGCATTCTCGGGTTGCGCTCGGGACCGATGACCTACTTGGTCAACGTGCACGGTCCCACGGCGCTGCTTGCACGAGAAAAAGAACGCGTCGACACGGCGATCGGCACGTTCCACCTCTTGAAGCAGGGTTCCGAACTCGACCTCGATCACATTCTGCGGGTCCACGCGCCGGGCAAGCTCGGCAACGACGGCATCTACCGCTCGCGCAAGTTCGGTGTGACGATCAAACCGCCCTTCGTCGCGACCCCGAAGAACTCGAAGGAGAGTGGCGACGAGGGCTGGACCTTCGTCCAGCCGATGGGGAGCTTCGCGCTCGAAGCGTATTGGGCGCACAAGAAGTTCGGTCGCTTCGTCGTGTTCGTCCTCGACTCGGCACAGGACGAAATCGACGAGGGACAAGCGCAGCGCTACCTCGCTTCCTGGCTCGCGCGGGAAACGAACTGCGGCACCCTGAGCAAGCTCGATCCCGACAAGATCGTACGCCGTCGCATCGCCGGCCAGCGAGCGGGATGGGTCGATTTCGGTTGTGCGTCCCGCGGGTGCTCGCAGAGTGCTCGGGCGTTCGCCGCAGCGATCCCGCACGGGCGCCGACTCGTGCTCGTGCACGGTTGCGCGGAAGCGAGCGACGAGCAGACGGCGGTCTACGACAAGATGGTCGCAGCGACCCTCGCGATCGAGCTCGAGGATCTCGAGAAGTAGGGCGTCGGTTCACTCGCCGTTGTAACGACGGTCGCGCAGCTGCTGCACGACCCACGCGAGTGCGCGAAGACCTTCGGCATTGTTCCCGTTCTTCTTCAAGCCCGCGTGCCAGGCCTCGACGATGCGCAGGTAGCGCCAATCGAGGTCCGCGAGTCGGAGACGCGCGAGAGCGCGCCGCGCCGCGATTGGATGATCCAGCTCGCCGCGCATGGCCTCCATCCCCGGTGTCGCACGCAGGAAGAAGCGTTCGCCGACCGCCGGGGAGATCGGCACGACGAGGCGTTCGAAACGCACGGCCCGCACGGGCGTGTCCTGCTGCTGCGCCGCGACGGGACTCGCGAATGCGGCGACGCAAATCGCGGCGAGCGTGCATGAGTGCAGACGTCGCCGGCGATGAGGACGAGAGCGAACCAGGGCGCGATCAGGAGAAGAGGACGGCATCACGGGGAAGGGACCGAAGAACCCTACCTCACGAAACAGCGCACGGTCGGCCCCCGGGTCTCGACCTCCCCGTATCTCTCTACCTCCCCGTACTTCCCGACCTCCCCGGCCGGACCGTGGGTCCCGAGGCCGCAGGAGAGCAGCGATCCGAGGCGTAGGTCACGGGCTCTCGCGAGCTATACTCCAGGTGTCCGAGGTCAGCGGCACGCCCGTTGCTGGCTTCCCCCTTTTGTTCGAGAGTTTCGATGCGCTTAGGTCTCAGCCAGGTCCTTCGTCCAGAACAGCGCCTGATCCAATCGCCGCAGATGATCCAGGCGATGCAGGTGTTGCAGTACCCGCTCGTCGAGCTGCGGGACCGCATCGATATGGAGCTCGAGGAGAATGCGCTTCTCGATCGCAAGGAGAGCGACCGCGTCACGGAGGACGAGCCGCGCAAGGACGAGCCGTCGCCCGAAGATGTCAGCCTTGCGACGTTCGAACAGCTCGAGGAATTCGAGAAGCGCCGTCTCGACCGCGTCGGACCGAGTAGCTCGTCCTACGGCGGCGACGGCGATGCGAAGCTCGAAGCGCTCGCCAACAGCCCGGATCGATCCGAGACGCTCTACGATCATCTCCTCTTCCAGATCGCGCTCGACGAGGATCTCGAGGACGACGTTCGGGAACGCGTCGAGTTCGTGATCTACTCGCTCGACGGCGACGGCCGGCTTCATGCCAGCGACGAGGAGATCGCGGCCGAGCTGCAGTGTTCGACCGACGACGCGCTGGAGGCGGTCGAAATCGTGCGCAGCCTGGACCCGGCGGGCGTCGGCGCGCGCACGCTTCCCGAGTGCTTGCTGCTCCAACTCGACCGTCTTCGGGGAGCGCCGGACCTCGCGCGCACGATCGTTCGCGACCACCTCGAAAACCTGAGCATGAACCGCTTGCCTCGGATCGCACGCGAGACGGGCTCCTCGGTCGACGAGGTCAAAGAAGCGATCGACTTCCTTCGCGGCAATCTGCACCCCCATCCGGGGGCGCCCTATGGCGATGTCGTCAACCAGGCGATCACGCCCGATGTGGTCGTGGAGGAGATCGATGGGCGCCTCGAACTGCGAGTCGAGAAAGAAGGCTTGCCCGACCTCCAACTGTCGCCGATCTATCGTCGCCTTCTCAAAGAGGCGAAAGACGATCCGAAGGTCCTCGAGTATCTGCGAAAGAAGATCGAAGGCGCCAAGTGGTTCATCGATGCGATCCACCAGCGTCAGTCGACGATCCAACGCATCGCCTCCGCGGTGGTCGAACGACAGGCAGAGTTCTTGCGCAAAGGCATTCGCTACCTGAAGCCGCTGCGCATGCAGGACATCGCCGACGAGGTCGGTGTGCACATTTCGACGGTGAGCCGCGCGATCTCCGGGAAATACATCCAGACGCCGCAGGGCATCTTCGACATGAAGCGCTTCTTCTCGGCAGGCACGCGCGCGGACTCGGGCGAACTCGTCAGTCAGCAGGCCGTCAAGCAGAAGCTCAAGGAGATCGTCGAGGCCGAAGATACCTCCGAGCCGCTGTCCGACGACGCCATCGTGCAGCAGCTCGAGCAGCACGGAATCCATATTGCGAGGCGCACGGTCACGAAGTACCGCAAGGCCCTTGGCATCCCGAGTTCGACGCAACGGAAAGCGTACTGATCGCGAAGACGGAGTGAAGTTCCGCCGTCCCACTCTCGAAGGGGACACTATGGACGCACTCTGGTGGACGGAATCTCTCGTGTTCAGCTGCGTCGGCCTCGGGTACTTCGTCTACGGCCGCAAGCAGCATCATGCGCCGACTCTGTTGATCGGCATCGCGCTATCGGTCGTGCCGATGCTGTTCGACGACCCACTCGCCATGGGTGGAGCGGGGCTGGCGGTGCTCGCCGCACCGATGCTCCTCAGTCGCGCACTCGCGTGAGGATTCAGCGCACTGCCGATCCAGCGACCCCCTCGACGAGGGTCGCGGCAACCGTTTCGCCGACCGCACCTGCGCACGTGACACCATGACCACCGAGGCCACAGGCGAGGTGCAGACCGGCGACATCCGGGTCCCGACCGAGGACGAAGTCGTGGCTCGGCCGGTACGTCCGGAGCCCGGCCCAGATCCGGCGGACCGGTAGGTCGAGGAGGAACGGAAACACGTCGACGAAGCGGGCATGCAGCTTGCCATGGATGTCGCTCGCGACCTCGGGTAGTCCCGGCGCACTCACGGACACGTCGCACGCCGAGGTCAGGATCCCTCCGGCCTCGTGCCGGAAGTACGCGTGACGGTCGACATGCCAGACGAAGGGGCTGTCCGGCCCGAGGCCGAGTCGCTGCGCGTCCGTCTCGTCGCCGACCAGCGCGAGGTGGCGACGCCATGGCACGAGATCTCGGTCCGATGTCGGAACCGCTCGGAGGAGCGTCGGAGACCATGCACCCGCCGCGAGCACGACCGTCCGAGTCTCGACGCGCTTCGGGACGCCGGCGCCGACGGCCAGATCGACCGCCCGCAGTTGCCGATTTCGTTCCGCAGCGTCTTCGACGACGTCGAAGCCGACGAGCGCAGTCCCTGCGTGCACCGTCACGCCGCGTTGCTCGGCCGCCCGAAGCATACGGGTCGTCAGCGCGACCGGATCCGCGACTCCGTCCTCGGCGACATGGGCAGCCCAGCAGAACGGCACCGACTCGAGGAGTGGCATGCGTCGTCGCGCCTGCTCGGCATCGAGGATCTCGGCGTGCAGTCCCGCTTCGCGGGCAACCTCCACGCGTCGCTCGAATCGTACCCGCGTCGCGGAACGATCAGCCAGGAGGAGGGACCCCGTGCGACGGAACAGGCCTGGAGCGTCGAGCTCTGCAGGCAGTGCGTTCCACCAGCGCGTCCCCGCGGGCCCCCACGTCTCGAGTTCGTCTTCGTCGAGGATGGAGCGAACCATCGCTGCGTTCTGGGCGGTCGCATGCCGTCCCGGCGCTGCTTCCTGCTCGTAGACGTGCACGTGCGAACCGAGGCCTCGCCTCGCGATGGCAAAGGCGACCGCGGCACCGGCGAGGCCCGCACCCACCACGACGATTGGCGCTCCCGACTCGTGATCCATCGTGCGCCATCCTGGTCCGAGGCGCCTCGTGGGTCCTACGCTTTTCCGGGTGAACTTGCGCGGTCCGCGCCGCCGTTCGCGGGGGGATCCTGCGCGGGGAGATCCTGCGCGGGGAGATACGACGTCGAGGCCCCGGCGAAGACCCGGGAGAGAAGTTGGTCCCCGCCTTGCATGGATCCTGGAGAGAGAGTCAGGAGACGGAGGCTCTCGTGCTCCCCGCCTCGGCGTCTGGGGACGCTAGCGGTTCGCAGCCCACTCGAGAGCGTAGGAGGTCCGAGCATGCGACGCCCTCGACGCGCGAGAAACTCGCGGCGGAGGTCGGGACACGCGCTCGGGCCCTAGGGGACGGAGACCAGCGGGATTCCGAGGCCTCGACGACGAAATGATAGGGAACGTGACTCGAGTGCGATCCCTGGGGAGCGCCCGCGAGCCGTCCTTGGGACGCAGCGCGCTCCGGGCAAGGTTCCGTTCGGGTTCGCAAAATTCCCCGACCTTTTTTGAGCTGCCCTGCGCGACCGCCTCGGCGATCATCGCGGTCGCATGAGCGAAACCGCACTGCAGATCCTCTTCGGCGGCTTGATGCTGGCGACCTACGCCGCGATCGCCTTCGAGCTCCTCCACAAGACCGTGGCCGCGATGGTCGGAGCCCTCGCGATGACCGCTGCCGCGATCGCGACCGGGCTCGTGGACCCGTACACGCGCGTCTACGACATCCTCGGACACGACCTGCCGATCCTCGCGGTCATCATCGGGACGTCGATCCTCGTCGAGCTCGCGGGTCAATCCGGCCTCTTCCACTTTCTCGCGATCAAGATCGTGAAGCGCACGGGCGGACATCCGGTCCGCCTGTTCCTCGCGCTGCAGATGCTCGTCTTCGTCTTCGCGGCCCTGCTGACGATCGTCCCGGCGATGCTCATCGTGAGCGGGCTCACGCTCGTGATCGCCAAGAGCCTGCGGCTCTCGCCGACGCCCTACCTGCTCGGGATCGCGTTCGCGAGCAACTCGGGGACGCTCTGCACCTTCGCCTCGGGACTCCCGACGCTCATGGTCGGCTCGGCGGCGAAGATCCCTTACGTCCAGTTCTTGGTCGTGAGTCTGCCATTCGCACTCGTCTCCCTCGTCGTCTGCTATTGCTGGACTCGTTATGCGTTTCGTGACGACCTGACGGTACCCAAGTCCGATCAGGAGCGCGCCGAGCTGCAAGCCACGGTCGACGCGTTCGACGAGTGGGCGCTGGCGCCGGATCTCGCTGCATTCACGCGGGCGGCAATCGTGCTCTGCCTCACGATCGTCGGCTTCGCCGTCGCCAAGCCGCTCGGGGTCGGCCCCGACTTCATCGCGCTGATCGGCGGTGCCGCGATGCTCCTCTTCCACGGCAAGCACGTCGAAGAGACCGTCAAGAAGGTCAACTGGGTCGTCATCCTCTTCTTCTCCGGACTCTTCATCATCGTCGGACTGGTCAAACACACCCACGCACTCGAACGCGTCGCGGGCGCCCTGACCTCGATGACCGGCGACTCGGTGGCGGCGAATGTCGCCTGCGTGACCTGGTTCAGCGGCATCGCGTCGGCCATCGTCGACAACATTCCGGTCGCCGCGACGATGATCCCGATGGTGCCCGCCATGGACAGCGTGCCCCACGAGCCCCTCTGGTGGTCGTTGATCCTCGGCGCCAACCTCGGCGGCAACGCGACGCCGATCGGTTCGATCTCCTGCGTGATCGCCCTCCACGCGCTCGCGAAGGAAGCCGGCATCAAGATCGGTTGGGGGCGATTCCTCGCGGTCGGCGGCGTCTTGATGGTCCTCCAACTCGTGCTCGCGACGCTCTGGATCATCGCTTACGTGTCGTTCGGGCTCATGCCCGACCTC
>JAGQQW010000087.1 GCA_020426005.1 Planctomycetota bacterium
GGGCAAGACCCTCCCTTCACGCCTGATCGGGTTCTTCGCGTTCGTGCTGCACGACGTGAAGACGGGCGAGAGCCTCGTCGCCCGCGATCCACTCGGCAAGAAGCCGTTCTTCTACGCCGAACACGGCGACGATCTGCTCATCGCGAGCGAGGCGCGATCGTTCTTGGTGCTCGATGGGTTCCATCGCGATCTCGATCCGGACGCGCTTGCCGAGTTCCTTGCACTGCGATACGTGCCGGGTGGTCGAACCATTCTGAACGGCGTTCTCGAGCTGCCTCCGGGCCATCTCGCCGTGCACCGTCCCGGAGAGTCGTTGCGGCCCGAGCGCTACTTCGAGTGTTCGTGGAAGGTCGGCGACGCGAACGACTTCGAAGGAGCCGTCACGACGCTGCGGGACTTGTTCACGACGTGCGTGCGCGATCGTCTCGAAGCGGACGTTCCGCTCGGAGCGTTCCTTTCCGGGGGCGTGGACAGCTCCGGAGTCGTCTACGCGATGCTGAAGACGAGCACGGGGCGCGTGCATGCGGTCAATGTCGGATTCGATGACGGGCGCCACGACGAGAGCAAGTTCGCGCGTGAGTTCGCGGATCGGCATGGCGTCGACCTCGACATCGAGCGTTGTGAGTCCAAGCCCGAAGAACAGATCGCGGCACTCACCGAGATCCTCGATTTGCCACTCGGTGATGACTCGATCCTGCCGACGTGGCTCGTGTGTCGCGCGGCGAGGCGACACGTGACGGTCGCGGTGTCCGGTGATGGTGGAGACGAGGTCTTCGCGGGGTATCGACGCTATCGCTTCGACTTCGTCGAGAACCGAGCACGACGCTGGATCGGTCAGACATTGCCACGCGTCGCAGCCAAGGTCGTCCCCAAGGGAGATTGGCTCCCGCAACCACTGCGCATGAAGCGCACGTTCGAGAACCTCGCGCGGGATCCGGCGGAGGCCTACTTCCGTTCGGTCTCCGCACTCCTCCCTGAAGAAGTCCATGGATTGCTCGCGCCAGGCATCGCCGGTGCGGTGGATCCCTTCCGCGAGTTGCGGCGTGTCTACGATGCGTCGCCCGCGCCCGATCACGCGAGTCGCCTGCTCGATCTCGACCAGAAGACCTACTTGCCCGGTGACATCCTCACCAAGGTCGATCGCGCGAGCATGGCGGTCTCTCTCGAAGTGCGTTCGCCGTTGCTCGATCGACGGATCGTGGAGTGGGCCGCTCGGCTACCGATCGGTTACAAACTCGACGCGCGCAGCGGCAAGAAGGTGCTCAAAGCCGCCCTCGAGCCGTGGCTCGGCATGGAGTGGCTGCAGCGCAAGAAGCAGGGATTCACGACGCCGATGGATTCGTGGCTGCGTGGCCCGCTCGCGGACGTGTTACACGCGTCCATCCGCGGGAGTTTCGCGCAGCGGTTCCTCGACCAGAAGCGCCTCGAAGCCATGGCCGTCGAGCACCAGCAAGGGCGACGCGACCATAGGCATGCGTTCTGGAACGTGATCGTGCTCCATCAGTGGAACGAGCGTTGGGGCAAGCAGGCGTGAGGGTCCTGGTCTTCACGAACCTCTGGCCGACCAGCGTCGCACCTCAGCACGGCAGTTTCGTCCGCGAACGCGTTCGGCGTCTGCGCGCGCGTCTCGGGTTCGATCTCGAGGTCGTGCACCCGTTGCCTCTGTATCCGAAGTTGCCTGGGGAGTCGTTCGCCGCGCGCCATTCGCGACTCGGTGCCGAGGAGATCGTCGATGGTGTCCGTGTGCACTATCCACGGTACTTCCACGTGCCTCGCTTCGGCGTCGGGCGTCAGGCAATGCGGATGGAACGCGGTTGCCGCAACGTGTTTGCCGAGATCGTTCGACGTTTCGACCCCGACGTCGTCGACACGCACTACCTCTATCCCGATGCGTGTGCAGGCATCCGCCTCGCGACGAGTCATGACAAGCCCGCGTTCGCGACGGCGCGGGGAAGCGACGTCAACGTCCTCGGTTCGGTCGATGCCGTGCGTGCTCAGTTCGCCGAGACGCTTCCACGGGCGCGTCGACTCATGACCGTGAGCACGGCGCTCGCGCGTGAACTCGAGCGTGTCGCGTCGCTTCCAGCGGACTCGGTCGTGACGATGCGCAACGGAGTCGACCTCGATCGGTTTGCCGTCGGCGACGGTACACCGGAGCCTCGTATCCTGTGCCTCGCGCGACTCGCCGAGATCAAGCGCATCGACCTTCTCGTCCGCGCGATGCAACACGTGCGCGTTGGCATCAGGCTCGATCTTGTAGGTAGTGGACCTCAGAAGTCGCAGCTCGAGCGGCTGCGCGACGAACTCGGTCTCGGCGAGCGCGTGCGCTTCGTCGGCCAGCAAACCCGAGACGAAGTCGCTGCAGAGCTTCGCCGTGGCGGCGTGTTTGCGCTCGCGAGCAAGCACGAAGGTTGGCCCAACGCGCTGATGGAGGGACTCGCGAGCGGGATGTTCGCCGTCGTGTCCTCGGCAGGTGGCATGCCCGAGATTCTCGGCCCGTCCGAGAAGGATGCAGGTGTCGTGCTCGACGTCGATGCCGACGCTGCCGCGTGGGGGGCTGCTCTCGACGGCGCAGCCGCGCGGCTGCTGCGCGATGGACGTCGCGCTGGCGACGGTGCGCGCAAGCGTGCCGAAGAGCTGTCTTGGGAGCACACGATCGAAGCGCTCGCCGGGTACTTCGAGGAGGCTGCGGCTCGGTGATGCGCGTCCTCGCTTGGTTCCTGTTCGCGATCGTCTTCGCACCGACGATTCGGTGGACGATCGAAGGCTGGATGCTCGAGCACGGCTACTGGGAACACGGCCCGATCCTGTGCGCCGTCGCGGGGTTCGTGACGTGGAGGGCGGCCCGGTCCGCGCGATCGATCCACCGCTCCTCGTCGAGACTCGGACTCGTGCTGCTGACCCTGTGCCTGCTCGTGCACGTCGCGGGCCAGGCGCTTCTCGTCGATGGGCTCTCTGGTCTCGTCCTCGTGCCGTCAGCGCTGGCACTCGTGCTGGCGCTCGAAGGAGGACGACGACTCGCGACCTTGGCGCCACCGATCCTCGCGTTCGGCTTCGCGATTCCGCTTCCGATCTTCGTGACCGGCAAGCTCGCTTACGCACTGAAGCACCTCGCGACGGTGGCTTCGGCCGCGTTTGCATCGATGTTCGGCGTCCCATTCGAACAGGACGGCGCGAGGATCCTCGTGCCGGGACAGGCCGAACCGCTGCTCGTCGGCGACGCGTGCTCCGGGCTCCGCTCGCTCGTCGCACTGGTTGCGCTCGGGTACGTCTTCGCGTTCTTCTTCACGCGAAGAAGGCTCGCCTCGCGCATCGTGATCGTCGTCTCCGCGGTGCCGATCGCACTCCTCGCCAACATCGTCAGGATCACGACGCTCGCGCTCGTGGCTCACGCGTACGGAACCGAGGTCGCGACCGGCACCGTGCACGACGTGTCGGGCGTCTTCGTCTACGTGATCGCGCTCGCGATGCTGTTCGCACTCGATCGATTGCTCCCGGGACGGGATGCGAAGAAACGCGAAGCGCCCCTCGAACGCATTGCGCCATCACCTCGAACGGTTCGATTCGATACCGTCGTCGCATCGGTCGTCGCGATCGTCGGTGGCTTCGCGCTCTTCTTGGCCCTGAGCGTGCCCGAGGACGATCGGGCGCTCTTCGCTCCGCGGGTCGCGATGTCCTCTGAACGCTTCGTGACGGCGCGCGAACTCGAGTTCCCGGAGCAGTGGTACGGCCTCCTCGGCACGCGCGACGTGTGTTGGCGGCGGTACGGCGTGCGAGGACGCGAGGACGTGGCGACGCTCGATGTCACGGCGATCTTTCAGGGCTCGAGCTGGAAGAGCCTCCATCCTCCCGAGGTGTGCTTGCTGAGCGCGGGCTTCGAGATCACCGAGAGTCGGCGGCGCAGCGCGACGGCCGGCGGAGAGCGCTTCGATCTCACGCTGCTCGAGGCCTTCCACGCGAATGATCAGCGGCGCTACCTGATTGCGTACGTGTTCGCTGGCGAGGAGTTTCGCACGCCCTCGTTCCTCGACTTCTTCGTGCGTAGCATTCCGAGCGCCCTCTTGCGGCGGCGTTCCCGTGCCGTCCTCCTGCGCCTCGACGTTCCGTGGCCCGATGGCGTCGATCGCAGCGTGATCGAAGCGCGGATCGCCGCGTTCTACGAGGACATGCTGCCCTCCATTACCGACCTGCTCCGGACCTGAAGAACGATGGCTCCCTCGAACGGCGACGCGAACGTCGCACACGCACTCACGCTCGACGTCGAAGACTACTTCCAGGTCCTCAACCTCGCCGCGCACTGCCCACGCGATCGCTGGGACGACTACGAGCTGCGGTGTCCGGATTCGACCCGTCGCTTCCTCGACATCTTGGACGAAGTGTCGGTACGCGCGACGTTCTTCTGCCTCGGTTGGATCGCGGAACGGTCCCCGGACTTGATCCAGGAGATCGTGCAGCGTGGTCACGAACTCGCCTCGCACGGCTACGACCACAAGCTCCTGCCGGATCTCGGCGCGGACGGGTTCCGCGAGGATTGCCGGAAGACGCGCGAGATCCTCGAGAGAATCGGCGGAACGAAGGTCCGGTCGTTCCGCGCATGCACGTGGTCCATCACAGCCAAGACCCCGTGGGCGCTCCCGATCCTCGTCGAGGAGGGCTACACGCGCGATTCGTCGATTCATCCGGTACGGCATCCCGACTACGGAGTGCCCGACGCTCCGCTCGGACCGCATCTGTTGCATCCGGACGGCAAGGGCGAACTCTTCGAACTGCCGCCACTCGTCGCGGATGCGTTCGGCAAGCGGCTCCCGCTCGGCGGTGGCGGGTACCTTCGGCTCTTTCCCGTTCGGCTGATCTCACGAGCGTTGCGTGGCCGCGAGCGGCGCAGCGAACCGAGCTGCATCTATCTCCATCCGTGGGAACTCGATCCGGAGCAGCCGCGCTTCGGCGTCGGCGGCCTCCGTGGCTTCCGCCACTACGTCGGACTCGAGAAGACGGCTGACAAGCTCCGTTGGCTCCTGACGCGCCATCGGTTCACGACCCTCGAGAACGTCGAACGCACGTGGCGTGAAACGCAGCCCCACTAGGGGGGCGCCGCACGACGAGCGTCACCGTCGCTCGACGAGCTCACCGTTCTGATAGGTGAGATGCACGATGTCGTGACCACGGCGCTGCATTTCTTCGGACCAGATGGCATCGATGGCCGTGAGGTCTCGAGGCTCCGACGGTGACGTCCACGTCAAGAAGACCCGCGGGTATCCGGAGGGGCGTGTCGCGTCCGTGTCCGGAGCGAGGTCGTCGCGACCGAACGTCCAGAGCTCGGCCATGAGGAAGAAGAGCGGAACCGGACCGTGCTCCTTCGGCAGACTGTCGATGCGAATCGCGGCGCGCGGATTCGAGACCTCACGGGTGAGTCGCTCTTCGACGGTCGTCATGATCTTCGACGCTTCGCGATACGGTGCGAGATTCTCGTGCAGGAGCACGGCACCGGTCGCGATCCATACGGCCATCAAGACACGCGGGCTCCAGATCGCGATCGAGGCGCACACGAACGCGCTCGGCAGATACCAGAGGCAGCCGCCGGCGAGATCCGGGCGTACCCCGACTCCGAAGCTGACCGCGATCGTCAGAACGAAGCCGATCGCCATCAGCGCGTGGATCGGGGCACGCGAGCGCCAAGTCCTGAGCATGCGACGCTGACGTAAGCGCGACGTCGTGGCGAGAACTGCCAGCGGTGTCGTGATTGCGAGCACGAGAACGCCGAACCAGAACGCCGCCCAGACGTGTCCGAAGGGCGCCGCCGTCGAGTGCGGATCCACGAGCAGGACATGGAGATCCGCGAGCCATCCACGCACGTGCATCCAGAGAGGAATCTCGCGCAGTGCCGAAGTCCACGACCCAGCGAACGCCGACCCGAGGACCAATCCTTTGGTCACGAACATCGCCACGAGGGCGGAGAGCGAGATCGCGGCGTCCTCGATCGCCCGCCGGACCCGAAGGCCGCGCAAGAGGGGCACCAGCGGTGCGAACATCGCGAGCGGGTACGCCGACTCCTTCGATCCGTAGGCACATGCGAAGAGCACGAACGCGACGATTCTCTTCGGCTTTCGAGCTGCGAGTGCGGTCAGTCCGAACAGGGCCATCGCCATCGCCATCGTGTCGATGCGCGCCGAAGCCCAGCCCCACACTTCGACCTGCGCCGGGTGCAACACGAAGATCGTGCCTGCGATGCCGGCTCGCATGCGATCGATGCCGAGCGTGACGAGCCAGCTCGCGAGTGCGATGCCGCCGAGTGCGATCCACAGGATGCCGATCGCATGACTCCAGACGAAGTTCGGTACGAGACGTCGCTCGACGAAGAGCCAGGCGTAACAGAACGGCCGAAACCGCAAGCCGTCTGCAGGCGTGCCGTTCTTGGTCAGTGCGCCGCTTCCGTCGGATCCGAGCAGGGGGAGCGAGTCGAACTCGTGGAAGTAGATCCAGTCGTCACCGAGGCGCGCCGGCACTTGCAGCGACATCTCGAGCGCCGCGAACAAGGCGCACGTGAGGAGCGGCAGACCTAGCCAAAGAAGCGTCGCGTGCCGCCGCATGGCGCGTCAGCGGCGACGGGCTGCTTGTTCTGCGGCGCGTCGGATCCGCTCTTCGTCGCGGCGACGCCGCACCTCTTCTTCGGGCGCGCTCGTCGAGTTGCGGAGCAGCGCGCGTTCTTCTTCGACCGCCGTGGCTTCGAGTTCGCGTGCGCGGTCCTCCACGAGGAGATCGAGCTGGGTCGCCATATCGTCGGAGAACGCCGCGATCGCATCGCCTTCGGTCTTCGCGCGCGCCATGAACGACGCTTCGACGTCGCCGAAGTCACCCGTGGGTCCACCCGCGAAGATCTTGTTGAGATCCCGGAGCGTCGCTTCGGGGCGTGCCAACGGGCGCGTGACCTTCGCGAACGTCTGTTCGGCGACCGTCGCATTGCCGAGGCGCGCGAAGAGCACGGCCCGTGCCCACTGCCCTTCGTTGTCGTCGGGAATCGCGGCGAGCAGCTTCTCGTAAACCGCGGGATCCGAAACCGGATAGCGACCGCGCAAACGCACGAGTTGATCGAGGACCGGTCGGTAGTCCGGAAGCACGTCCGGAATCCAAGCGACGGCAGCCCGTGCTTCGGGGACGTTGCGGTAGCGCTCCTCGAACTCGCTGCGCAGCAGCCACAGGTCGAACAACGACGGGTCGCGCACGAGCAGATCCTCGACGAGCGACCGAAGTTCGGCGGGTGGCTTACGGTCGGCGAGTTCGCGCAGGACGAGCACGATGCCTTCGATGTCCCTCTGCGGGGGGACACGGGCCTCGAGGACCGGGCGCAACGTGGCTTCGAGCAGGCGAACCGCGCGATCGTGACGTTCGGAGTCGGTGAGCGTTCGATCGATGTCGTCGAGCCGCGTCTGGAGGACGGCAGCAGCGCCGAGCGGATCGGCTTCGCGACGGGAAACGCGATCCCGGTGGAGCCTGGCGTAGTCGCCTGCCTTGCGAACCAAGCGACCGATCGCGGTCTCGGCCGAACGGGCCTCTTCGGTCTCGAGAGCGGCGAGGGCGAGCGTGAGCGTGAATCGCAACTCGCCGAGTTGCATGCGACCCGAAGTCTTGTCGAGGACCTCGAACTGGCGCTCCAATGCGGTCTGGAGATCCCCACTCTCCTGCGCGATGCGTGCCAGTGCTCGCAGGGGCGCCGGATCATTCGAACCGATCTTGTCGGCGAAGATCTTCGCCTGTTCGTAGATCTTCTTCGCTTCGGCCGGGTCGCTGCTTCGCTGACCCTTCCCAATGACGGCCAAGATCGCCCACTTGGAATCGCGCACGAGGTGGGCCGGAAGCTTCAGCGTGAGGTTCTCGTACCGCTGGAGCATGTCCGGCGTCATCAACATCTCGGGACGATCTTCTTCTGCGAGGAGGAAGAGTTCGTCATACGCGGGGAAGAAGTCCGGGTTGGTCTTGACGACCTGAGCGAGTCCGTCGGCGGCGAGTCGATCACGACCCGCGAGCAAATTCTGGTAGCTGCGCAGCGTCTCGATCGCGGATTGGACGAACGCCTCACTGCCTTCGAGCGACTTGGCGAGATTCTTCATCGCTTCCTCGGCATGACCCTCGAACGCGATCCCGCGGGACAGTGCGAGTGCCTCGAAGCAGAGTTCGGGCGCCGAGTTGACGATGGTCGTGAACGGCGGGTACGGCGTGGTCGGCGGTTCGCCAGGCGTCTTGGTCGCGAGGTGCAGCGATTGTTGGAGGATCTTGGCGAGCAAGGCGCTGCGATCCGTCCGGAACCCGCGAACGGCTGCCATCGCGTCGTCGCCCCGATCGAGGCGGAGGTAGAGGTACGCGAGGATCAGGGGATCGCCCGGCGGCTGCGGCGTGAGATGCAAGATCTCTTTGGCTTCGTCGATCCGTCCTTCGAGCGTGAATGACAACGCGAGGAGTGGAATCGCCTCGTTCCCGTCGGGGAACGAAATCGCACGTTCCCAGTCCTCTTGTCCGGCCTTGGTCTGCCCCTGTGCGTAGCGCAATCGGCCGCTGAGAATGAACAGCTTGCCGTCGCGTCCTTCGACGAGATCGGGATTGCGATCCGAGACCTCCAGCAGGAGTTCGAGTGCTTCGCCATAGCGGCGATGACTCGCGAGCGACTCGGCGGTGCGCTTGAGCGTCTCGGCGTCGGGTTGGGCCCGCACCAGCAGCCGCCGAAGTCCGGGGAGCTTGTCGAACTTGCCGAGCTGCGCCGACGTTTCCATCGCGAGCGCGAGCGCGGGGATCCGCTTCGGCGATTCGTTCGGGAGGCTCTGCAGTTCGTCGATCGCGTCGTTCGTGCGGCCCAGGCCGAGCAACGCGCGCCCGCGAATCCATGCGAGTTCCCGCTTGCCTTGTTCGTCGACGCCGGCGCTCGTGCCGAGATCGAGTGCGAGATCGAAGGCCGAGCGTTCGATCAAGAGATCGCCGAGACGCATGGCGGCGGCGAGATTGGTCGGGTTGGTGCGGATCAGGTCGTACCACGCGCGCTCGATCCGGGCCTTGGAAGCGTCCTGCTTCTCGAGTGCTTCGATCCACAGGAGGTGCGCTTCGAGTGAGTCCGGATCGCTCTGGAGCACCTGCTCGATGTCGTAGAGCGGATCTTCGTCACGCAACAGTGCGGACCGAGCTTGGAGCAAGCGAAGCGTCGACGACCATTGCAAGGTCTCCGCTGCCGCCCGGATCTGTCGCCGTGCGATCTTCTCGAGACCCGCGTCGAGCGCGAGCCGCGCCACGCCGATGTGGAGCACCGGGTCGGGGATGACGATCGTGGCTCCGTCGTCGATGACGAGCGTCTTGAGGATGCCAGCAGCGTCCCGACCTTCTTTCGCGAACTCTCGATTGCGCGCTTCGAGTCGGATACCGAGCGCGGTCTCCCGTTCCTTCGCCGTCGCGTCGGCAGCTTGGATGATGACGTTGGTGTCGTGAACGCAGAGCAGATACTCACCGCGTTCGAGCAAGCGTTGCGCGCGCAGGAACCGCGCCGTGCGATCCTTCGGGCGCGCCTTGATCCACTCTTCGAGCACGAGGTCCGCACCCGCGTCGTTGTTGCGCGAGCGGGCTGCCTTGTAGCGCAGTTCGAGTGCCTCACGGTACCAATCGACCTCGCCGCCCGGTCCGGCTTCACGCCACGCATACGAACGGCAGAACTGCGACAAGGCATTCTCGACGCCACCCATGTCCTTGCGGACGTCGAAGAGCAGGCCGAGGTTCCAGTTCATGTCCGGCCACAGGACGGTCATGTAGTTCGCCTTGCCGTGCTTGAGCAGTTGCGTGTTGAGCGTGTCGATCGCGATGTCGTCTTTTTGGAGATGCAACGCGCGCGCATAGAGCAGGTAGGCGTCGAGCACGGTGTAGTTGAACCACTTGTTCTTGACGACGGTCTCGACGGGGTTCTTCTCGAGCCAATACGCTCCGGCTTTGCACGCCTGCGAAATGTTGCCGATGGCGACGAAGGCCTCGAGGGCACGGCTCGCGGCGATCACGCTGCCGTAGCGACGGGGGAAGCGCAGCAGATAGAGCCATGCGATCGCCCCTGCTTCTTGGGCACGGTCCGAACGCAGCAGTTGGCCGCAATACCCCTGCAACGCGTTCCATGCGGGGAGTTGTCCACGCAACGCGAAGCGAAAGTGCTCACTCGTTTCGAGAACGCGATCGCGAATCGAGGTCAAGCGACCGAGCAATCGGTCGACGTGCTGCGGGTCGCGCAGTTGATCGGTCAGGAGTTCGCGGAGCAGGTCGAGCTGCCGGCGACCTTCCGGATCGCCGGGCTCGCGGTAGACGAACTCGTCGATCGCGGCCACGGTGCGCTCGAGGGGTTCGCTCGGCAGCAGCGGCGGGAGATCTTCTTCGACGATGACGCGCAGGTCGCGTTCGTACATCGCCTGCAGGACCTGCCCGACGATCTCGCGGAGTTCGTGGTCCTGGTTGTTGGTGTTGAGGCTGGCGCGCGCTTCTTCGAGGGCACGATCCCACTGCTCGGGTTCTTTTCGCCCGAGTGCGAGGAGGAGCCTGATCTTGGCGTACTCGTACGTCCGTTTGTCCTCGGGCGACGGTTCGCCGAACGAGCGCTGCAAGTTGTTGAGGTCGGACAACGCGTTCTTCTGGTTGCCCACACGATCGTGCGCCTGATAGCGCAGATCGAAGACACGACGCCGCAATTCCGAGTCCCCGTTGGGACCGAGCGTTCGCTCGACGTGATTGAGCAGTCGCAATGCGTCCTGCGCACGATCCTCGTCGAGGAGACGTGCTGCCTCCGTGAGGGCGTCGGGTGCTGCCTCACGATTCCATGCGGCGTAGCCGAGGATCATCGCGAGACCGAGCAGGAAGAGCAGAACGATGACTGTGAGGGAATGCCGGAGCATGATTATCGGGGCTCGAACCGTTCGCGGATCAATGGCTACGAGGGCGCACGGACCGAGCCGTTTCGAGAAGCCCGTACTTCTTCATCTTGTGGAACAACGTCGTCCGATTGACTTCGAGCATGTCGGCGGTGCGCTGCCGATTCCAGTCATTCAGCTCGAGTGCTCGTTCGATGATACGGCGCTCAGGCTCTTCCAGGGCCTGTCGTAGCGGCAGGATCTCGTCCGACTCCTCGAAGCGCGACGCTTCGCCACGATCCCGCCGGTGGAGGGCCGGCGGCAGGTCCGCGAGTTCGATCCGGGGTCCACGGGCCAGCACGACCGCGCGCTCGATCGCGTTTTCGAGTTCGCGGATGTTGCCGGGCCAACTGTGGGTCAGCACGGCATCGAGTGCGGCGGGCTCGATTCCCTCGACGGCCTTCCCGTGCAGGTCGCAGAAGAGCTGCAGGAAGTGGTCGAGCAGATAGGGCACGTCTTCGTGCCGTTCGCGCAACGAGGGGAGTTCGACGTTGACGACGTTGATGCGGTAATACAGGTCCTCGCGGAACTCGCCCTTGTCGACGAGTTCGAGGAGGTCGCTGTTGGTCGCGAGCACGATCCGCGCGTCACTCGTGCGCGTCTTGGTCTCGCCGACGCGTTCGAACATCCGGTCCTGGATCACGCGTAGGAGCTTGATCTGGAGCGCGGTCGAGGCGGTCGCGATCTCGTCGAGGAAGATCGTCCCGCCATCCGCGTCCTCGAACTTGCCGGCCTTGTCCCGGAGCGCACCCGTGAACGCACCCTTGGCGTGTCCGAAGAGCTCGGATTCGAGGAGCGAGTCGGGCAGAGCGCCACAGTTGACTTCGACGAAGGGCCCCTCGTGGCGGGGCGACAGCTCGTGTACGGCCCGGGCGAGGCGCGTCTTTCCGGTGCCGGATTCGCCTGTGATCAGCACGGTCGCGCGGGTCGGAGCGACCGACTCGACGACTTCGAAGATTCGGTTCATGCGATCGCTCGTGCCAACGATGTTGTCGAGCTTGCGATGGCGATCGAGTGCGCGGCGCAGGGTGCGGTTCTCGGCGACCAGGGTGCGCTGGGCGAGGGCCCGTTCGAGCGAGAGCAAGAACTCGTCGGTCAGGACCGGCTTGCCGAGAAAGTCGAACGCACCGAGACGGAGCGCCTCGACAGCCGACTCGACCGTGCCGAATCCGCTGATCAACAGGATCGGAACCTCGGGTTTGGCCTCGCGACATTGCGACAAGACGGACGGATCCCAATCGGGGAGGTCTTGGTCGAAGACGCAGATTTCGACCGCGTGGTGCCGAAGGCGGTCGTGGGCCTCGTCGAAACTCGCGCACCGGGACACGGAGTGACCCTTCGTTTCGAGGATGTGCCACAACTCGCTTCCGTGGGCTTCGACAACCAGGATCTCTGAGGACATGAGGTTGTGATCGGAAGTCCCGGGCCTCCGAGTTGAACGCGTTCGACGCGACGACGTCCTTCGAGCCCGCCGCCGTACGTCCGGTGCCAGCGCGCGGTGGTGTGGACGCAGGAGCCGCCGGGCCGCGCGGGCCGATAGCCTGGCGTATGGACGAGTCGCCTCGCTGCACGTCGTGTGGAGAGCCCTTGCCGTGCGAATGCGCGGCACGGCGGCGTGCGACGTTCGTGCTCCTGCCGGCTCTGCAGAGTGAGACGGAGTGGGAGGGAGACGGCGACGGCGATGACGAGCGGTTCACTCGGCTGCTCCGCGAAGTCAAGAGCGGGGTCCTCGAGCGCAGTTTCGTCGACGAGGACGCTGCCCGCGAGTTGTCGCGCGAAGCGAGACGCATGCACGTGGAGGTGACGAAAGGGCGCCTCGCGCGGGCTGATCGCCTCGCGACCGGTCTCGTGGACCGAGTCGTCGATCTGCCGCAGCGACCGGCGCCTCTGCGCATGGTCCTCGACGACCACAGCGTGTTGCGTCCTCTGGTCGTGGTGCTCGTCACCGCTGTCCTCGGCTTCGTTCTGCTCGGCAGCCTCCTCTTCGCGCTGTTTGCCACGACGTGAACCAGGCCATGGGAGTCTTCGGTGACGCGTATGGCAGGACGGCGATTTCACGCACCGAGCGCGTGTCCGAGTCGTTCGACCGGCTGCTATACTCTTCCGCCGCATGATGGAGACGCGCCCTGATCCAGCGAGCCCCGAACTCGTGATGCGAGCCGCGCCGGACCTCTCCGTCGTGGTTCCGCTGTACGACGAATACGACAACGTCCAGCCGCTCTTGTCGGCCTTGAGGCGCGCACTCGACCCGGTGCCCTGGACCTACGAACTCGTCCTCGTGGACGATGGCTCGACGGACGGCACGAGGCAGCTCCTGACCGATGCGGCGAGGCGGGACCCGCGCATTCGCGTCGTGCTCCTGAGCCGCAACTTCGGGCAGACCGCTGCGATGGCGGCCGGCTTCGACGTCTGCCGCGGACGTCGCGTCGTGACGATGGACGGGGATCTGCAGAACGACCCGTCGGACATCCCGCGGCTCGTCGATGCTCTCGAGGACGGGTTCGACGTGGTGTGTGGTTGGCGCCGCGATCGGCAGGATCGGGCGTTTTCGCGCAAGCTACCGTCGCGCATCGCCAACCGGTTGATCTCGATGTTCACGGGTGTCCGGATCCACGACACCGGCTGCACGCTCAAGGCCTACCGATCGTGGGTCGTTCGCAAGCTGCACCTCTACTCGGACATGCATCGCTTCATTCCCGCCTTGGCCGCCGGAGTCGGAGGACGCGTGCGAGAAATGCCGGTGAAGCATCACGCCCGGCGCTATGGAACGTCGAAATACGGGATTGGCCGCATCTTTCGCGTGCTGACGGACCTCCTCGTCGTGCGCTTGCTCGTTCGATTCGCGAGTCATCCGGTTCGCTACTTCGGCCTGATCAGTTTCCCCCTCTTCTTCGTGTCGTTCGGGTTCATCCTCCTGGGGCTACTCAAGTTCGGTGACGGAAAGGGCGTGCGCTTCCTCGTGTCCTGGGACATCAGCTACATCACGTGTGGCGTGCTCACGCTCGTGACCGCGCTCAATCTCTTCCTCCTCGGTCTGCTCTGCGAGCTCTCCGTGCACGTCTCGGGCTTCTTCCAGCACGCCGGTCGCGAACTCGTCGATACCGGAGACCATTCGTGAGCCAAGTCTTGGACGTCGCCGAAGCACCGACGCAGGAGCCCAAGGACGGGCCCGAGATCTCCATCCTGATCTACGTCAGCGATCCGGATGCCCAGATCCACGTCCTCCTGCGGAGCTACTCGCATGCGCTGGCCGAGATCGGGCGCACGGGAGAATACGTCTTCATCCTCGACGGCCAGAGTCCGGCGATGGTCGAGCGTCTCGAGCGTTTGCAGGCCGAGCGCGACGACGTGCGCGTACTCACGCTCCAAGGCGGTGGGCACGGGGAGTCGATCGCGTTCCGTGCAGCGCTCGAACACGCGCGCGGCAAGCTGATCCTGACGGCTTGGGATTACTTGCAGATCGATCCGAAGTCGATCGGACCGATGATCGAGAAGCTCGAACAGGAAGAGCTCGACCTCATCAGCCCTTGGCGGCATCCGCGCATCGACGCGAAGCTCAACCAGTGGCAGTCGATGCTTTTCAACTGGTCGTTGCGGCTCCTTTCCAAGGTCGGTCTTCACGACCTCAACTGCTGCTTCCGCCTGATGCGACGCGAAGTGCTCGAAGAGGTCGCGCTCTACGGCGACCTCTTCCGGTTCTTGCCGATCATGGCAGCGCGGCGCGGGTTCCAAGTGCGCGAGGTGCAGGTCGTCCATCGCGAGGAGCGCGGCAAGACCGGGTTCTTCGGTGTCGGCGTCTACTTCCGCCGCTTGCTCGACATCCTCGCGGTCACTTTCTTGACGCGGTTCACGCGCAAGCCGCTGCGCTTCTTCGGGATCATCGGGATGATCCTCGTGACGATCGGGCTCGCGGTCGCGCTGCCACCCGTCATCTCGAGGATCTTCGTCCAGTCGAGTATTCAGGATCGACCGATCGTGTTGCTCGGAGTCGTGCTGATTTCGTTCGGACTGCAGTTCATCGGGTTCGGGCTCGTGGGGGAGATCATCATCTTCACGCAGAGTCGCGAGCTGAAGGACTACAAGATCGATCGCATCCTCACGAGCGGGCCGCCGGGTGCTGCCGTGATCGCGACCGATGCGGGGACGGATGCTTCCTCCGATGCACTCGGGCGCGAGACGTCCGGCGGCACGGAGGTCGGTCGCCGCGATGGGAGCGCGGGTCCACACCGAGTCGAAGTGCTTCCCGCCTTGTCGGGGGAGGCATCCGGAGGTGAACTCAGCCTCCGCCGGCCGTCGCCGGGCGAAGACGCGATGATCGACGACTTCCTGCGCGACTGCGAACGGGGGACGGTCTACCACACGAGTGCGTGGCGACGCATGGTCGAGTCCGAACTCAAGACCGACGCGGACTGCCTGATCGTCGAACGAGACGACCGCATCGTGGGCTATCTACCGTGGTTCCCGATCAAGTCGATGTTCCTCGGCAAGGTGTCGATCTCGATGCCGTTCGCCGTCTACGGCGGAATCGTCGCCGAAGGGGCCGACGTTGCACGGCGGCTTCTCGACGTTGCGATCGAGCGCACTCGAGAACGCGGTCACTCGTATCTCGAACTCCGGCACTACGCTCCGTACGACTGCGCGGAGCTCGGGATCGAACTCGAACCCAATGACCGCTACGTGACTTTCGTCCGCGAGCTTCCGGACGATCCGGAGGCATGCCTGACGGCGATTCCTCGCAAGGCGCGCGCCGAGGTTCGCAAGGCGATCCAGGCGGGGCTCGAACTCGTGCCATCCGACGATCTCGGGCGATTCCACCGCCTGTTCACCGAAAACAAGCAGGGTCTCGGCTCGCCGACGGTCCCGCGATCCATGCTCGAGCGGTTGCGCACGAACTTCGGTAAGGACTTCGTGCTTCACGAAGTCCGAACAGGATCGGGGCGTGCGGTTGCCGCCGTGCTCTCGTTGCGATTCCGGGATCAGATCTTGCCGTACTACTCGGGTGTGCTCGATGACCCCGGTGTCCCGGGCGTGAACAACTTCATGTACTGGAGCCTCATGGCCTGGGCCGTCGAGAACGGCATCCGCAGCTTCGATTTCGGACGGAGTCGCAAGGACAGTGGGCCCGCGAGCTTCAAGAAGAACATGGGGTTCGAGCAGATCCAGCTCGGCTACCAATACTGGCTGTCGCCGACGGGCAAACTGCCCGACTTCACACCCGACAATCCGAAACTCAGTGGATACAAGCGCGTATGGCAGAAGCTGCCGAGACCGGTCGTGCGCGGGCTCGGTGGCAGGCTCTTCCGGCAGTTGCCCTGAGAGCGTGGCATCCAAACGCGGTCGAGCGTTACGGCGGCGAGTTCCCGTGCGGAGCTTTTCCTCCGATGGCAGCCGACGAACAGACAATCGTGAGAATCGTCGTCAGAATCTCGCTCGAGGTTCTCGCGGACTTCAGAAACGGACCGTATTTCCTGATTCATGAACTACTCGATCCCCCTCACCATGCTGGCGCTGGCTTCCGTCAGCCTCGGCGGCGATCTCGTCGCCCAGAGCAAGAAGCCCAAGATCAAACCGAGCGTCACGTACGCGAAGACCTGGGATGCGGCGGTCGAGGAAGCGAAGCTCCTCAAGCTGCCCATCGTCGTGCACTCGCACGGCTTCTACTGAGGCCCTTGCTGGGGCATGCATTCTGCCGTGTTGCAGAACAAGAAGTACATCAAGTTCGCGAGTGAGAACACCGTCGAAGTCATGGCTCTGGGTAGCCTCGACGACGGCGTCGCCAAGAAGGACAAGAAGGCCGAGACCTACGAAGTCGTCGATGCGCAGGGCAACAAGGTTCAGCTCCTCGTCGAGTTTCCGAACCTCACGGTCGACGAGATCAACAAGATGAACTCGTCGAAGGCCGGCAGCTACAACGACACGGGCAAGATCCCGTACACGGCCATCGTCGACCCGTTCACGCTCGAGAAGATCGACGGGATGTCGGGTGGCATGGGCGCGGGACAGATCATCGACGCCGTCGAAAAAGCCCAGAAGGTCCTCGTCGAGAAGAACGGCAAGCCGGACTTCACCCGCAAGGATCTCGCGAAGATCGAGGCCGCGGCGGACGATGTCGCTGGGCACCTCGCCAAGGGGAAGCTCGACAAGGCGCTGAGCTCCGTCGCCAAGATCGAAAAGTCGGCGAAGGGTTGGCCCGAACTCGCGACTGCCAAAGTCGCCAAGATCAAGGCGAGCGTGATCGACGCCGCGACGACCTACGTCGACGAACTCGAGAAGCTCGGAGAAAAAGACGCCCGGGGTGCGAAGTCGAAGCTCGCGATCCTTCTGAGCAAGGTGAAGGGCACGGACCTCGAAGCCCGCGTGCAGGGGCTCATCGAGCAGTTCGCCAAGGGCTGATCGTCAGCACCAAAGCGCCGCGGCGAAGCGCTCCAGGCTGCGTGATCGTTCACGCGCCCAGGATGTAGTCCACCGCGGCGCTGAGGTCCGGCACGAAGACTTCGGGCCGCGGAGAATCCTCGGGCCACGCGTCACTCGAGGGCATCTTGGGCCCGGTCACGCAGATCGTGCGGCACCCGACGCGCTGACCAGCGACGATGTCTCGTGGGGCATCGCCGATCATCCACGACGCAGCCAGGTCGAGGTCGTGGTCGAGCGCCGCTCGGATCAACATCCCCGATTCCGGCTTGCGGCACGCGCACGCGGTGCGAAACGAACCGTGCGCGGCGTCGGGGTGATGCGGGCAGAAGTAGAGAGCGTCGATGCCGCCCGTCTCTTCACGCAGTGCGCAGTGGATCCGTTCGAGCGATCCGAGCGAGATGAGGCCGCGACCGACACCCGACTGGTTGGTCACGACGACACGGCGGTAGCCGCGCTGACCGAGGCGCTCGAGGGCGGCGGCGACGCCTTGCTGCACGACGAAGTCCGCAACGTCGGTGACGAAGCCGCGTTCTTCGTTGAGCACGCCGTCGCGGTCGAGAAAGACCGCAGGTGAACTCATCGGATCGAATCCGTTGCGTCGCTCCGACGAAACGTGCCCTGCTCGAAGAGCTTCACATGGAGCTGGTGCGGGACGTACGCGTATTTGACCTCGAACGGGAAGACGAGGTCGCCGAAGGTCCAGAACAGCGGAAACGCGAACGTCGACCAGTCGGCCGCACCGTCGTTCCACTTGCTCGTGTTCCACGCGCGATAGTGGGTGACGATACGCTCTTCGGGCTCGAAGCCGATCTTCTGCACCTGGATCGTGTGGTCGTCACCGAAGAGCCCATCGAGATCCAACTTCGCAGGAGTCGTGAGTCCGGTGTCGTGTCCATCGAGGAGGATGTCCGCACCAGCGGGATCACTGGTCACGAAAACGCGTGCATCCCCCTCGATCCAGAGGCAGGAAGGCAGCGCGAGACACGCTGTGAGGAGGAGGACGAGTTTCTTCGTGTGCCGCATCGTCAGACGCCTCATTATCGGATGATCGAGTTCGCGAGTGGAAGGGTCATCAGGGCCAAAAGAGCGGTGAAAAGCCGCCGAATCCACCTCGAGTTCCTCGTGGGCAGGAGTCGAAGAGTCCTCCTCGCGCATCCAGCACGACCAACATCCCTGATAGCAGCATGAGAAACCAACTCGCGCCTCACGCGGACGACGAACTGAGGACCGGTCGCGACACCTGGCAGGTCTTCAAGATCATGGGGGAGTTCGTCGAGGGCTTCGAGACGCTGCGCAAGGTCGGAAAGTCCGTTTCGATCTTCGGTTCGGCGCGGATGCAGCCGTCGCATCGTTACTACAAGCTCGGAGAAGAAGTCGCGCGCCTGTTCGCGCAGGCTGGTTGGGCGACGATCACCGGCGGTGGACCGGGCTTGATGGAGGCTGCCAACAAGGGCGCACAGGCCGGCAATGGGCTGTCGATCGGCCTCAACATCAAGTTGCCGTTCGAGCAAGAGCCGAATCCGCATCAGGACATCGAGCTCATCTTCGACTACTTCTTCGCACGCAAGGTCATGTTCGTGAAATACGCACAGGCCTACGTGGTGTTGCCGGGCGGCTTCGGGACGATGGACGAGTTCTTCGAAGCCATGACGCTCGTCCAGACCGCGAAGGTCCGCGGGTTTCCGATCGTCTTGATGGGGAAGGACTACTACGGCGGCCTCGTTCGCTGGATCAAGAAGCAGATGGTCGAGTTCGAGACGATCAGTCCCGGAGACCCGTCGCTCTTCCACCTGACGGACGATCCCGAAGAAGCGCTCGCCGTCGTCGAGCACTTCCACCGCCTCGGTGTGAGCATGAATGCCGAGAGTCTCGAGGACTGGAAACGTATCTGGGCCACACAGCGACGCAGGTCGCAGCGAGAGAAGAAACGCAGCTCCGGTCGTGCGTCGCCGGGTGGGCGATCGACGACGAAGAAGCGCGCCGCCCGCCGAGACGGCTGATCCGCTCCTGCGACGCGCGGCGGTGGGCGTGATGCCGCGTGTCCGCTGCGGGAAACGAAACTTGCACATTTTGCAGTGACGTACGCAGTGCTGGCATCCCGTGCCACGTGAGTTGCGTCGACCGAAGGGCCGGCATGCTCGTTGCGCGCTGCTCGTGCATGAACGCCAAAACTGCAAAACAAGAGCAATTCTTCGAGCTGCTGCGCAGCTTCACGACCGCGATGCTGACGACGCGATCTCTCGACGGTGAGCTCCGCGCGCGACCGATGGCGATCGCGCGGGTGGCGGAGGATGCGTCGGTTTGGTTCGCGACCGACGTCACGAGCATGAAGGTCGACGAGATCGCCAAGGCGCCTCGCGTCAACGTGTCGTTTCAATCACGCGATACGTTCTTGTCCTTGTCGGGCTTCGCGAGTGTGCATGACGATCGCAAGATGATCGGAGAATACTGGCAATCGACGTGGAACATATGGTTCCCCGACGGCCCCGAGGATCCGAGGCTGGCTCTGCTGCGTGTTCAAGGACAGTACGGAGAGTACTGGGACATGAGTGGACTCAAGAGTGTCGCGTATCTCTGGCAAGCCGGAAGGTCGCTGTTGACCGGTGAGCCGCCTCAGAACGTCGGTGATCACGACAAAGTGAAGCTATCCTGACACCACCCGTCTTTCGGTGTTCGGGATCGCGTGCGTGTGTCGAGGGAGTCGGTCGAACTCAGCGCACGGTCAGCACGCGCTCGATCGTTTCGCGGAGCTCGTCCGACGGAACTCCCCTGCTGAAGAAGAAGCCCTGACCCACGTCGCAGCCGTTCTCTTCGAGGAAGCGCAGCTGCGCTTCGGTCTCTATGCCTTCGGCGACGACCCGCAGGTTCATCTTGTGCGCCATCGCGATGATGGCGCTCGTAATCGCGAGGTCCTCGTGATCGTCGGGAATGTCGCGCACGAACGTTCGATCGACCTTGACCGTGTCGACCGGCAGGCGTTTGAGTTGGGCGAGGCTCGAGTAACCGGTGCCGAAGTCGTCGATCGAAATCGTGATGCCGAGCGTCTTGAGCTCGGCGAGGATCCGCAACGTCTCTTCGAGATCTTCCATGACCGCGCTCTCGGTGAGTTCGAGTTCGATCCGCTTCGGATCGATGGCGCAGTCCTCGAGTGTCTGGCGAATCACGACTAGGAGATCGGGGTCTCGGAATTGACGCAGCGAGAGGTTCACGGCCACGCGCGGACCATCGGCGCCGAGATCGTCTCGGGACAGGATCTCCTCGCAAGCGCGTCGCAGCACCCAGTTGCCGAGTGGAACGATCAAGCCCGTCTCCTCGGCGATGTCGATGAACTCGCTCGGTGGCACGAGTCCTCGTACGGGGTGATCCCAACGCAAGAGAGCTTCGACGGCTTCGACGCGGCGGGAGGCGAGATCGACGAGAGGTTGGTAATCGAGGCGGAACTCGCCATTCCGCAGACCACGGCGCACTTCGTTTTCGATCTCGAGGCGCTTCTTCGCGCGCTCGTTCATGTCGGTGCTGAAGAAGCGCAGCCTGCCGCCTCCGCACGCCTTCGCGTCGTACAGCGCGATGTCGGCATTGCGAAGCAGGGTCTCCGAGTCGCTTCCGTCCTTGGGTGCGATGGTCACGCCGATGCTCGTCGTGACGAGGATCTCGTGCGAATCGAGCCGAATCGGTGCGCGTAGCGCATCGAGGAGTTTGATCGCGACGCTCTGCACGTCGGCGAGACTGCGAACGTCGTCGATCAAGACATTGAACTCGTCGCCGCCGTGCCGAGCGACGGTGTCGCTCTCCCGCAATGCACCCCGCAACCGATGTGCGACCGAGCACGTGCTCAAAATCTTGTCACCGATCTGGGCCACCAAGACAGAAACCGCCAGTCGGGTGCGCTCGCGAATCGAGTTGGTGCTCTCGTATGCGAAGGCAAAGAAGCTGCGGGAAGGCGAGAACCCCGCCATGTGGCGC
>JAGQQW010000088.1 GCA_020426005.1 Planctomycetota bacterium
AGAGCGTGAGTTCGAGCGGGTCGGGGGCGAACGCGTGATCCAGGCCGACATCCGGCTCGTTTCCGCAACGAAGGTCCCGCTCGAGGATCGGGTGCGCGAGGGGCGCTTCCGTGAGGACTTGTACTACCGTCTCAAGGTCGTGCCGATCCTCCTGCCGCCGCTTCGGGAGCGACAGGGCGACATCCCACTGCTCGTCGCGCACTTCTTGCGGCGCTTCTCACCCAACAAGGAGTTCGAGGTCCGCGCCGAAGATCTGGCAGCGATGGAGCACTACGAGTGGCCCGGCAACATCCGCCAACTCGAGAATCACATCGAGCGCGCTGTGGCCCTTGCAGGTTCGTCGTCGCACCTCGGACGCGAGCATTTGCTCCCGCACGAAACGCTGCTCGGATCAGCGCAGAAGGCCAGCAAGCCCGGACAAGAGACTCGGTCCCTCAAGGAAGTCCTCGTCGAATGCGAGCGCCAGCACCTCGCGCTCGTGCTTGCCGCGAGCGGTGGCCATCGTACGAATGCTGCCAAAGTGCTCGGTATCAGCCGGAAGGTCCTGTGGGAGAAGTTGAAGGACTATGGCATCGAGTAGACGCTTCGCATGCTTCGTCGCGATCGCTTCGCTGTGCGCACTCGCACCGTGCGCGAGCACCCAAGGCTTCGAGGTCATTCTCTGGCGCAACGGAGGGCCCCAGCTCGACGCGAACGTCGCGACGCGGCTGAAGGACGCCGGAGTCCGCATCGTCTCCGTCGACCAGGCGGAGGATCCGAGGCCGGTGCGCGAACTCGGACTCGATTTCTATCTCGACCACGCCGCGGGGAAGGGAACTCTCCACGTCCGCAAGGAGACGTTCGAAAAGGCCAAACAGGCATGGCTCGAGCGGCGGGACGCCGATCCGCGGCTCGTCCTCGCGCGTCCGGTTCCGTTGCTCGACGAACAGGTGATGTCGAGGGCCTCGTCGCTCGTGCGGGAGCGTGCCAAGCGTGCTCATGCGCTCGGTGCGAGACGGATCTCCCTGGACGACGAGATTTCGACGACCAGCTTCACCAACCCGATCGACTGGTGTCACGCGCCGAGCACGCTCGCTGCAATGCGCGTGTGGCTCGCCGCACGCTACGGAACCGTCGATGAACTCGGTCGCGCGTGGGGACAGCGCTTCGAGCGCTTCGAAGACGTGGTGCCGCCGACGACCGACCAGATTCGTGCAGCGACGCGATCGGAGCCCTGGCCGCGGAGCTTCGCCGCGTGGAGTGACCATAGAGAGTTCATGGATATCGCGTTGGCGCGCGCGGTGACGCGACTCGCTGGCGTGGCACGAGCCGCGGCGCCGTCGACACCGATCGGTTTCGAAGGCGGGCAACCGCCTGCAGCCTTCGGCGGTTCGGATTGGTCGCGACTGCTTCGCTCGGTCGATTGGGTCGAGCCCTACGATCTCGCTGGTCTGCGAGAGCTCGTTCGCTCTTGGCGGAGACCGGGTCAGCAGCAGTTCGAAACCGTGTTCCCCGAGTCGGACCCGACGCTCGCGCGACGCGCGGTAGCGAAGCTCTGGGATGCGTACGCACACGCGCTCTCCGGAGCGATCCTGTGGAGCTCGGAGCACTTCTTCGTCAAGGGATCGAACGAGTTGTCCGGTTATGGCGAGCTGCTCGCTACCGAGCTCCGGCGACTGCAGGAGCCCGCGGCGGAGGCCCTCACGGATGCGCGGGTCTACACCGGTGACATCGTGATCCTCGAGAGTCAGCCGAGCGTGCGGCTCCACTGGATGATCGACAGCCGCGAAGATGGCAAGACCTGGCCGAACCGGCTCGCGAGCTACGACCGGAAGAACTCGACGATGGCTCACGCGCGGGAGTCGTGGGTTCGACTCCTGCAAGACCTCGGCTACGCGTTTCGGTTCGTCGCCCCGCGCGATCTCCTCGCGCCGCGGATGAACGGCACGCGTACTCCACGAGTCCTGATTCTGCCGTCGACACTCGCTCTCGATACGCGGAGCATCGAAGCGATCGAAACCTTCGTTCGCGGTGGTGGACTCGTGCTCGCGGATGAAACACCGGCGCGCTACGACGAGCGACTGCGTCGCTATGAACGTCCTGCACTCGACACTCTGTTCGGTGTGCGGCGTGAGCACGATCACCGGACCGTGGCAGGCGGCAAACTGCACACGGGAGCGTTGCGTCTGCCGACCGGTATCGGGCTCTGTGAGATCGGACTCCTACCCGAAGGACTCACGACCGCGCGGCGCGCTCGCGACGGGGCACGCTTGCGCGATCGAACCACGCTGCTCGTCGGCGACGGCGAGCGTGGTGCACGCGGAACCGGGGGCAACGCTTCGACGCTCGGTCAGGATTGGTGTCAGTTCGAGCACGTGACCGGCGATGGTCGAGCGGTGCTGCTCAACTTCGCGGTGTTCGAGTACGCCGGGGACCGGTTGAAGCCCGAACACGCGCTGCGTTGTCGGGATTTGCGTGCTCGAGTGCGTGCCTTGTTCACCGCACATGGCATTCGCGAAGTCTGCCTCGTGCGCGTCGCGGACTATCCGACGATTCTCGAGCGTCAAGTCTTCGAGAAGGGCGGACGACAGATCCTCGTCGTGCGGGCCAACATGCTCGACGACGACGCGCTCTTCCGGTCGTTGACCGATCGTGGTCCCCAGCCGATGACGATCGTGCTCCCGATGGCCGCGCGCCTTCGTGATCTGTTCACGGGAGAACCCGTCGGCCTCGCCGGCAGAGAAATCCAAGCGACGTTAGATCCGTTGCGCGGCAGCTACTTCGTCATCGAGCCCCTGTGAGAACGCGGAGCATACTCGGCACGCGCATCCACGACCTCGATCTCGCGCTCGGCGCGCGCGTGACGTTCGTGTCGGATCTGCACCTCGATCCCGCTTGGCCGGACAAGACCGATGCGTTCGAACGGATCGTCGGGGGGATGTCGGGTCCCGAAATTCTGATCATCCCCGGGGACCTGTTCGAGTTCTGGCTCGGTCGCTCCCAGCTTCGCGTCGATGCGTGGCAGCGCGTGCCCATGCTGCTCGAAGCTGCATCGAGGCGCGGCGTGCGCAGTTTCGTGCTGCACGGGAATCGCGATTTCCAACTCGGACGTGCTTTCGAGCGCATGAGTCGTGCACAGGTCGTGCGCGGCGGTCTGCTCGTCCGTGCCGAGGGGCGACCACGCATGGTCGTCATGCACGGCGACGAGCTGTGCACGAACGATGTCGCGTACCAGAAATCCAAGCGTTGGCTCCGCTCGATGCCGCTCAAAGCCCTGATGCACACCACGCCGTATTCGTGGGCTCGCGGCCTCGTCGCACGTGGGCGGAACGCCTCGAAGACATCGCAGAAGTCGCGTGATCCCGAGTCGATGCTCGTCAGCAGTGCGGCACTCGACGAGGTCGGCGCTCGTATCGATGCCGATCTGCTCTTCGGCCATGTCCACGTCGCCGCATCGGGGCCGCTCGGGAGCACGACTCACCGCTATTTCGTGCTACCGGAGTTCGAGGCTTCTCGATGCGGCCATGCGCGATGGGTCGTAGGTGATGAGCCACGCCTCGTGCTCGAAGGGGGCGAGGTGCCGTGGCCCGGACCCCTCGACCTCAGTGCGTGATTCTGGTCACGACTGAAGTTCGGTCGCTCGTGCGTCGATGCGAGAGGCGCGTGTCGGTCGGTTGTCGATCAGGATCTCGGGGGGCGGATGAACGATCTCTTGCTTGCGTACTTGGGCAACGCCGCCTTTGCGTCGATGGGGCAGAGCGCGGACGTGCAGAGCGATGGACTGCGGCGTTGGATGCTCGACTTCGTGCACGATGACGATTCGGTGCGTGCGAGTGTTCGCCGTCAGTTCCTGCAGGCGGATGTCGATGTCGCGCTGCTGACGCCGCTACTCGAGCACGCGGACGAGACCGTGCGTTCCTGGGCGCGCGAGACCATCGCCTCCCGGCAGAACGGTTGAAGCGCTGACGCCGCTGCCGCCCCTTGGCGGTGTGTGACGAGCGGTCAGGCGCCGATCTCGAACGTCATCCGATCGCCGGCACGTGCGCGCGCTTCGATCTGCTCGACCGCTTGGAACGCGCGTTCGATGCACTGATCGCTGTTGTGGTACTCGTAGCGGCCGAAGCGGCCGAGCGTCAGCATGCCTGAATCATCGAACCACGAACGCACACGTGCGATGCGCGCTGCGAACTCGAGGTCCTGGTCGATGTAGGCGTAGCGATTGTGCCAGTGATGGGTCAGGACGACGTCGCTGCGGCGCACGAGACCGGCGTGTTCGAGGCCCTGGAGCAGCTCTCGTTCCTTGGTGGCGTCGAAGTCGTAGTGCCCCCGATACGTGATCTCGGCCATGTACGAAGCGTGGCCTTCGGGCGCGTTCCGCGGACTGTAGTTGCTGTAGAACGTGATGCGATTCGCGGGCCCCTGATCCTCGAACGGAAGATAGATCCACGAAAGATCGTCGAGCGGGCGATCGGCCTTCATCGCGACGAGGACGTTGACGAGCGAGATCGGCACGAGAGCGTCGATGTCGCCACGGACGTCACCCGGCAGGTCCTCGAAGACCTTCGCGAGTTCGGGAAGGGGCATCGTGTTGACCACGAAGTCGTAGTGTTCGCCATTGACGACCCACCCGTCTCCACTGCGTCGCAGGGATTCGCAGGGCGTGTCCGTCAGGACCTCGTGCGGGCATGCACGCGCGATCCCGTCCGTGAGTGCTTGGAAACCGCCGGTCAGGGGGAACCAGAACTTCGCCTGATGCACGTAGCCCTTCGTCTCGAGGCCGACGGCGGCCTTGAGGATGTCGTCGACGGGCGCATCCGGCACGCGACCCGCGACCCATGCCGAAGCCATCTTCGACAGGTCGCATTCCCAGAGCTTGCGGTTGTAGGGAAACATGAAATGCTCCGCGAAACCGCGGCCCATCTTCCACAGCACCCAGTTCTCGAAGTCCGTGGGGCACGGCTCTCCACGTTCGCGACGGTCCGCGGCTTCGAGATAGCCCTTGAGGCAGTCGAACTTCGCCTCGGGAGTCAGGTGACCGACCCCGTTCTCGAACGGGTAAGGTACGTAGCGGTGATGCCAGCGAATCCGAGTGTTTCGATCCTTTTCGACGATGTTGTCGCGACCGACGTGGTCGAGCATCCAGTCGAGCACGGCCTTGTTCTTCGAGAACACGATGTGCCCGCCTGCGTGATCGCAGGTGAAGCCGTCGACGACCGAACTCCGGCAGAGGCCACCGAGCACCGGTGCACGTTCGAGAACTCGGACGGTGAAGCGGGCGGGATCGAGCAGGCGTGCCACGCTGAGGCCCGTGACACCGCCGCCGAGGATACAGATCTTCAAGGTTCGTCTCGGTGTAGGAGGTCGCGAGTGGATCCCGAGGAGAGGGTGCGGAAGTCTACTCGGTGGGCGGCCCTCATGCTGCTCACTCTCTGCTGCGCTCTGCCGCAGGTCTTGCGTGGTCAGGGCGAGCAGGGGCGTTCGAAGCCGCTGTACGTGCTCGTCGGGGATGGAGCCGTCCGCCACGATGCACTCGAGCGCGCGATCCGCGACGTCGCTTCGGAGCATGCACTCCCGCTGACGGGGATCGACATCCGCGATCACCCGAGTCCTTATCCTCCGCCGGAGGGTCTACCCATCACGTCGACCTGGGACCTCGCTGTGCTCATTCCCGGCTTTCTCGTCGATCGTGCAGAGAGCGCGGGTCGCCTGCGTGGCATCCCCGCGGACGCGGGGAGCAAAGAACGCGTCTCCCTACTGACCGACGTCGTGGCATACGGTTTCGTCACGATTCGAGACGGAGTCTTCGTCCGTCCGTGGGAGCAGTTCGACCGTTCCGAGATTCTGTCGGTTCCGAACATCGAACTCGAACCCACGTTCGTCGATGTGCTCGCCAGGTTGCGCGCTACGACGGGCGCGGTGCTCTTCGACGAACTGTGGGGGCGCAGCCGCTCGGTCTTGACGAGCGCTGAACTCAGGAAGCAATACCTCGAGCAGAACCGCAGGCTCGAGGCCGGTCGACAGGAACCCATCGGCCGTCAAGCCATCGTCCGGTTGACCGACGAGGAGATCGACAACGGTCTACGTCTCTGGACCGCCCGGCTGTCCTCTTGCGTCTCGCGAGATGCGCCGCCGTTCGCGGTCACGCTTCTGACCGGTCTCTGCGCGAAGAACCGGATCGAGTCGTGGCTGGGTCGACGTCCACGCCTCAGCCGGTACTCCGCACACTTGATGTTCCCGCCGACGTCGACCGAAGTCGACGAGGCATACGCCGGCCTCTTTCGTCGTGGAGCGACGATCAGCGACACGCCGCCCGATTGGTGGACGACCGCATTGATCGCGATCGGTGCGGGTCTGTTCGGGATCGTGATCTGGTCTTCGAGCCGTAAGAAAACGCGCGCGCAAACCGCCGGTAGTCGCGTCAGCGGAAGTCGGTGACGACCGGATTCGTCAGGCCCCAAGGAGTTGGTGCAAGGTTGAGGAAGGCTCCCTGCCAGATGAGGGAGATCCCTTTCAGAAACGACGGGTTCGACGGCAACGGCACGACCAGGGTCGTGCGGCCACTGTTGTCCGTGAGACCCTGATAGCCCGTGATCGGCCCCGCATTGAGCGTCCAGAGCGATGCGAACCCGTTGAGCGCAGGCACGTCGATGCTCGGTAGGTAGCCGCCCCGCGCAGGACCACCTCCGAGTACGAGAATGGATGGCAGCCGTGGCCTCAGTGCTTGGAGAACGAGGGTGAAGTTCTTGTCGTTGGTCAGGTCGACTCCACCAGAGTTGCTCGCGTCGGCGACTTCGATGCCATGCGGTGCCTTCGGCGCGACCCCCCAATCGACGACTTCGAGGCCGAAGGGCGCCGGACCTCGCGCGTCGCCGACGACGCCGAGCCACGCGCCGGACGCTGCGCCTGACGTCGAGCCCAGCGTGATTCCATTGAGAGTCCCGATCGACCCGAGGTTCGTCTGCGTCGGTCGCGGCTTGGTCGACAGGATCGTTCCGCGATGGGTCGGGTTGTCGAAGACGAGCCAGAGGTTCGGATGCGTCGTCGTGCCGGTCAATCGACTCGTGAACGTGCCACCGTTCGGATCGATGCAGAGACCCGAAAGGTTGGTGACCCAGTTGCTGACCGTCGTCGCGAGCGGGACGCCGGACGAGTCCATGGCGCCCGAGTTCGAAGCGATTCCGACGCAGGTCGGATTCGGGCTCGGGGAGTTGGTTCCCATCTCGATCACGAGACGTGCGCTCGCGGACGTCACGTCTTGCACGTTGCCGGCTGCGTCGTACGTGATCGCACTCGCCGGGATCCAAACGATCGAACCCTCGTCTGCCTTGACGCGGCTCGTGCCGTCGGAGACTTCGTGCCCGTTCGGCGGCGCAGGACTGTAGTAGAGGTCGCCACTCGCGCTCTGCGTCAGTGCCGAAGCGCCCATGTTCGCCGAGGTGCTCGTTTGCGGGCCAGCGGCCTTCATCAAGAGCTTCTGCGTGATGAAGAACTCCGCGTCGCCACCCTTGCGGATCCGAAAGAAATCGCCCGGCTCGACATTGACGACGTTCTTGCCCGCGTTCGTGTGAACCTGCACGACCGGCACGCTCGACGTCAGGCGGTGCACGCTGATGTAGACGTCACGGCGATCCTTCGAGCCCTTGTCTTCGCGCTTCAACAAGCAACCCGAGTGATTGAAGACGCGTCGGTTCGCATCCTTGTAGTACTCGGCGACGACACCGTCGTTGTCAGGGTCCCCGAAGAGTGCCGACCACGCTGCGGTCGGCAGAGCCGCGATTGCTGTCGAGCCGCCGCTGTCCGGAGTCACGACGACGAGGTCGAACCGCTCGATGGCGGACTGCGGTCCGGCAGTGTTGTCGAGCGAAGCGATGTCATCACCCGGAATCCAGGCGATGGTCTTGGTGGTCTGCGAGGTTGCACCTGCGGTGAGCAGCGTGGTGACCACGATCGACATCACGATTCGTGACGGAGCGAGGTGCGCGATGGGGGGACGAGGCATGCGATCTCCTTGGCGGTGCGCGCCGCGAGCGAGACGAGAGCTGGCGGCTCGGGGAGATCCCCGAGCGCTTGCCTACCATAGCGCGACCGCACGCAACGTGCGGTGTCAAGGGGGCCTCACGGAGCGATTCGCGGGCGCTTCTCCAGGCTGCACGCCGCGTCGGAGGGAGGGAATCCCTGCGGCGCTGGGGAGTATCCGGTCTGCGTGTGCAGCGTGGTGCTCTTGATGTGCACGAACCGGTATCGGCTGCTAGGCTCACGCGCGTTCCTTGAACCGCCTGCGCACCCACCCGGTGGCGGGCATGAACCTCACGAGGTCACGATATGCAGCGTTTGACTCTCTCGATTCTCGCGGCCGCTGCCACGGCCGCTGCCCTCGGCGCGCAGGCAAAGACCCTGCTCTTCACTGGTCGGTACGACATGGTTTCGACCGAAGGTGGACAGACGATCCTCGATGCGATTCGCGGACACGATATCGCCGCGGTCACGCCCGGCGCGGGCGCGACGGCATGGAGCATGATTCCCTCGACGTCGATCCAGGCCATGGCAGGCGACATCGATGGCGATGGCAGCGTCTCGCAACTCAGCGGCGTTCTCTCGTACAGCTCCGGTGCGTTCGACATCTGTGGTCCGTTCGTCAAGTGGGCCGACAAGACCAACTTCTCGCCGTCGAAGGTCTTCTTCACCGTCCAGGTCTACTCGGGCACGTCCGCCACTCTGACCGTTGCGGCCAACAACAAGCCGGTGGCTCTGCGTCCTGGCGACTTCGTGCGCTTCCTCCCGAGCGGTGAAGTCGAGTACTTCATCACGCAGGACCTGATCATGAAGGCTGCGGGCACGCAGACCGGCGCTTGGGCGCCGGGTGCGAACTGCCTCACGCAGGACAAGGACGGGAACCTCTACTTCTCGCCGGCGTACGGCGTGACGAACTCCGGTGGTGGCCCCGCTGGCGGTATCTGGATCGAGAAGGGTCTCCCGAGCGGCACGCACTACACGTACGACGCGGGGATCGTCGCGATCGACAAGGCCGACATCACGTACGACGCCAAGGGCAACGTCGTCGACGTGAAGGCGGCGTCCGCCAAGGTCGTCATGAACGAGATCAACAACCCGACCAACCAGCCGAACGTCCGCGACCTGTGCAAGAACTCGGGCGCGAAGGACGATCTCGGTTGCCCGACGGACATCACGTTCTGGATGGGTGGTCTCGACATCGACCCGAACGGCGGCACGTTCGTCGACTGGAACAACATCACGCGTCCGAACCTCATCTTCACGGTCGTGCGCAGTGCGTTCCAGACCTGCGGCTCCTGGAAGGGCACGGTCCACTCGACCGCGATGTATCAGCAACAACTCGGCTCGATCGCGGTCGTCAACGGCGTCCAGTTGGGCTCGATGACGAAGGCCGACGCGAGCTGGCTCGGTCTCCAGGACAGCCAGACGCTCGCGGCGTCGCCGCTCCTCCAAGGCCTCTGCTGGGTCGAAGGCGGCTACAACGTCAAGGCGCCGTACGGCTTCCCGGTCGGCGATGCGGGCGGTAAGGACGGCGTCTTCACGGTCGGCACCGACCCGACGGTCGACCTCGCGGTCCAGGGTGTGACCGCGCGCTTCCCGGTCGCGGCGATCAGCTTCGGCGGTGGCGCGACGAAGGGCGGGAACCTCGTCGGCGTCGACGTCAGTGCGACGCTCGGCGGTTGGCAGTACTTCTACCCGCCGATCGGCTGGACCGTCTTCCCGGGTGGTGCGACCGACGCGAAGGGGCAGGTCTCCTACAACTTCCCGTTGCCCAACGACCCGGGCCTCAAGGGCGTCAACCTCGCTTGGCAATTCGTGACGTTCAATCAGTCGCAAGGCCTCGACGTCACGCCGCCGGTCTCGACCGAGTTCAACTGAGCGTTCAACTGAGCGTTCAGCCGAACGCTCGACCTGCGTTCCACGGAACGCAGGCTGAGCGCGTTCGCATCCGGTAGCGACGCGTCACCGGATGCGAACGAGCAGCTCCTCGGGCATCGTGCGTCGAAGCGCACCGAGGTCGCTCAAGAAGCGCTTGCCGTCCGTCCAATACCCAGCCGTCGGCTTGATGTCCGGTAGCTTGGACGCGACGAAGGTGTTGAGTCGCTCCACGCAGAGTTCGCGCACGTACTTCGCGAGACACGATGCAGCCGCACACGGGAACGCGCGGTCCTCGCCGTTCTCCGTGAAGAGGATTTCGGACCAAGAACCGATCGAGTACCGCGACAGCGACGGAGACTCGAGCAACGTCTCGATGCGCACCTTGGGCAGCGCTCCCTCGAGGTGCCGTTTGTAGTGGCCTCGTCCGCCGTGTCGGTCCGCGACGACGAGCATCCGCGCGTCGCCGTTGCCGTTTCGGGAGCGATAGCGCTGGGCAGTGCGCAAGCACGTGCGCAGCACGGGTACGCCAGCCTCGAAGAGCGTCCGACCCTTGTTGTCGAACTCCCGTATGGACGCGTTGTAGCGTGCGACGTCCACGACGTGGAACGCGTAGTGCAAGGGCTCGAGTCCTGCCTGCTCGAAGCTCTTGGCGGCGACGTGAGCCTCGAGTTCGAGCGCGTCCCGGTCCTGCCACCGAGGAAGCGGTGTCGCGCCGATCCCTCCGTACCACGGGTACCGTTCGAAGTCCGGCTCTCCCTCGCTGTGCCCGAGGAGGTCCGCGACCGTGTCCGGCAGTCGACCGTGCACCGCATACCAGAGGGTCAAGACGGTGCGTTCGAGCTCCTTGTGACCGTGAACACCGGTCTTGACCTTCTTGCTGTCGTCGACACGGATCCGGCGGTCGTTGCGGCCCGATTTGGCCTTGCAGAAGTGCTTCCCGAGCGCTTCCCAGGCCGAGAGGCCTGCAGGGCCGGCGAGCACCATGCCGCCGACGACGAGTGGTCCGAGGATCGGCCCGAGACCGGCCTCGTCGATCCCTGCCATGACGTGACGGCCTGCCGTCCCGTCGCCAGCTGCCTGGTCGTTTCGTAGGCCCAAGTTCGCCCTCCCCGCCCTGGAATCCCGTCGCTGTCGATCCTCGAGCGTCGACTGAAGACGCCCCCCCCGAGGAGCCGATGCGAGAAGGGGGAGCGTACCAGGGACCTCCCCGTGGCGCAAAGCACCGCACCCTGGAAGTCAAGGAGACCAGCGATGGACGTTCTCGTTCTCGAAAGCAACAAGCGGATTCGCGACCAGATCGTCGTCGGGCTCCAGAACTTTCCGGAGTTCGCCGTCGACACCGGAGAAGGGTTCGGCGGCCTCAACCTCACGCGAGGCAAGGCCTACGACTTCGTATTCATCGGCACGAACTGCGCGGACGACATCGGCATGCAGCTCGCTCAGAAGCTGCGCGAGACCGACACCAACACGTCGTTGATCCTCGTCACGACGGCGAAGAAGTCGAAGTCGCACCAGCAGCTGCGCACGCGCCTCGACGTCCTTTCGATGCTGTACGTGCCGATCGAGCCCGCGGACTTCTTCCGGCTCGTCGCGCGACTTCGTCGCCGGGAAGTCAGCGCGAGCAACTGACGCTTCGGCTCTTTATCGAGGGCCGTCGATCGCCTACAACCGGGCGGGTGTCGCACGCCGTCCCTCCCAAGCCGCGCATCAAGCTCTTCCTCGAAGCGCGCTACCGCAAGTTCGTCCGCGATCTTCCACAGACGATTCTCTACTGCCCCGAGTGTAAGGGCCGCGGAAAGGGGAAATGCCGACACTGTGAGGGGTTCGGCAAGCTGACGAAGGACTCCGTGCAGGAGTTGATCTCGCGCAAGGTGCTGCGCGCATACCGGTCCCGCGAGGGCAAGTTCCACGGTGCAGGCCGCGAAGACATCGACGTCCGCATGCTCGGTAGTGGTCGCCCGTTCGTCTTCGAGGTCGTCGCGCCCAAGAACCTCGCCGTCGATCTCGAGGAAGTTCGCGAAGAGATTCTCGACTACGGATACGGACGCATCGAGATCACGGAATTGGTGCCCGTGCCTCGGACCCGCGTCGCGGAGATCAAAGAGACGAAGTCCACGAAGCGATACGGCGCGCTCGTCGAGGTCGAAGCGGTACTCGAAGAGGCGGACGTTTCCGACCTCGTCGGCCGCGTGCTCGACGTCGTGCAGCGCACTCCGCAGCGCGTCGCGCATCGCCGTGCGGACATCGAACGCAACCGGCGCATCGTCATTCGCGACGCATGGTTCGAGGACGGTCTCGCGGACGACGACGAGATCACGATGCTCGGCATCGAGATCGAGTGCGAGCACGGTACCTACGTCAAGGAGTGGATCTCGAGCGACGACGGACGCAGTTCACCCGCGCTCGCCGACCTCCTCGACGCGGACACGCGCTGCATCGCGCTCGACGTTCTCGGCGTCGAAGGGGTTTACGGTGCGGCCCGGGGCACGACAGCTCCCCGGTTCGAGGACGAAGTCCCGTGGCCTCCGCCCTTCACGCCACGCGACGATCCGTGGTCGCTGCCGTAGCGGCCCGTGTGCACGAACCGGCCACTGCGGTAACCTGACAGCGGGTGCCCACCGAGTTCCGTTTCAAGAGCCGTTCACCCAGGCTCGGTATCGGCTGCACACGAGATGACGTGTCTGCCGCTACATGGTTGCGCGCTCGAAGACCCATGCAACGACTGACTTCCGGTACTCCGGGCTCCGGACTGAAGGCTGCCGTTCTCGTGCCACGATGGACCGATCGCGGCGAAGTCGAGACCCAGGGCACGCCGTTTCGCGTTCTCCTGCTCGTCGGGGCCATGATGGCTCGTGGTGTCGAAGTCGTGTTCTTCGACCAAGAACACGACGAACACCGCACCGATCGTTGGGGTGAGTTCGCGGCTGAGGTGCAGGCGGTCGACGCCGCCTTCATCTGGCTCAATGAACTGTATCCGTCCAACCAGTGCCACAACTCGTTCGCGCTCGCCGAGCGCCTGCGAAGCGTAAGGCCCGACCTACCGATCGTTCTCGGTGGTGAGTTCGTTTCGATTTGTCCACCGGAGTTCTTCGACTTCGACCATCCGTTCGATTTCGTCTTGCAGGGTTATGGCGAAGAGTCGACGCTCGATCTGCTGCAGGCGTTGACTGGCTCGAAGTCCTTGGAGAGCGTTCCAGGTTTGGTGCGGCGTACCGAGGGTGGCTGGGTCTCTCAGCCACGCGCGACCCGCGCTCCGAAGCTCGACGACGCGATGGCCGCGATCTACGAGCACATCGACATGCGGCCCTACATCCAGACGGGTGGCGTCTTCGGCAACGATCAGCCGACGCTCACACTCGCGCTCGGTCGAGGATGCACGAAAGGCTGTGACTTCTGCGCGTGGAGCAATCATCCCGCGAGTCTGTTGCAAGCCGGAACGATCTTCCGCACGTTCGAGATCCTGTTCGAGCGGTACGGCGTTCGTCAGTTCCACATCGGCGAACTCGACTTCTTCGTGAGTCGTTCGCGTGCGCTTCGCCTCGCCGAACTCATCGCGAGCTCCACGCATGACATCGTGTGGTTCGCGCTCGGTTCGCCGATCGATCTCGCCCGCTTCTCGGATGACGATTGGGACGCGTTGCGCGACGGTGGCTTGCGCAAGGTGGAGATGGGGAGCGAATCCGCATCGTCGCGCCTGCTTCCGCTCATCGGGAAGTCGCACGATCCCGAGGACATCTACCGGATCAGTTGCAAGATGCTCGAGCGTGGCATCGTGCCGATGAACAATTTCTTGTTCGGCTTTCCGGATGAGTGCGACGACGACCGGTTCGCGAACCTTAAGATGATCGACAGACTGGCCGCAGTGAGTACGACGGGGAATCACTTCACGTATCGCTACTACCAACCGACTTGGGACACACCGCTCGGCGAGCGTGCGATCGCGCAGGTGCCGAATGCACCGACTCGTCTCGATGCGTGGCTCGCGACGCGTGACGACTTCATCGACGAGAAGCGACGCACGTTGCCCTGGCTGTCCGCTCGCGACGAGCGGGTCGTCAAGCAGCTGATCAATCACGATCTGCCGCTCGCGACATCGAGGATCCCGATCGAGTCCAGGATCCGGGATCGGGTGTATCGTCAGCTTCGATCTCGAGCACGGCAGCGGCTGCGCAGTGGTTCGATGTCCACACCAGTCGAACGGTGGATGTTCGATCGTTTCGTCCGTCGACCGCTCGATCAGACCTATGTTCGATGAGTTCGCGCGAGCGCCGCGAACGCTCGGTCGAAGCCATCGAGACTGGTTCGGATCGCATCGTCGTCGTGCGCCGCGCTCGGCAGCACGTGTCCGTTCGTGAGGATTCCCTCGCGCAAGCACGCGGCCAAGAACACCTCATTCGGGACCGTGTGCACGAACGTCATCATGGAGGGATGGCCGACCAGGCGAATGTCGAGACCGTGGGCGATGGACAGTTCGTGCACTCCGTCGCGTAGTGCCCGGCCCGCATCCGCGATCCTCCTGGAGACGTCCAGCGTCGCGCGCACGTCGAAGGCCGCTCGAGACGCTGCAAGTGCGAGTGACTCTCCACGCGCCGTCATCCCGAAGCCGATCGACGACACTTCGTCGAGTAGCGACGCGCGGCCGACGAGCGCCGACAACGCGTAGCCATTGCTGAGAGCTTTGCCGAAGCACGACAAGTCGGGTTCGACCCCGAAGAGCTCGCTACAGCTCGCGGGCGCCCTTCGGAACCCGGTGACCATCTCGTCGAAGATGAGTAGAGCGCCGTGCTTCTCGGTCAACGCACGAATGGCGGTGAAGTACCCTGGCGGAGGTTCGACGTGCCGCATCGGTTCGAGGATGACGCCGGCAATGTCGCTGCCGTGTTCCGCGAAGATCGATCGAAGTGCCTTCTCGTCTCCATACTCGATGGTGTGGATGCCGGCCCGAAGGCTACTCGGAACGCCGCGCACCGTTGGATTGACGGCTTGACTCCAATCATGGAAGCCGTGATAGCCGTAGTGCAGGATCCCTTCGCGACCCGTGATAGCCCGAGCGAGCCTCACGGCGGCGCAGCAAACGTCGGATCCGTTCTTCCCGAATGCGACGCGTTCTGCATGGGGTATGACCTCGATCAACCTCTCGGCGACTTCGATCTCGAGGGAATGTGTGAGCGAAAAGAGGTTGCCGTCCTCGAGCTGAGATCGAACGGCGCTGTCGATGACCGGATGTGCGTAGCCGAGCGCGACAGAACCCCATGCCATCACGAAGTCGACGTAGCGTCGATCCTCGATATCGAAGAGATACGGACCCCGCGCGCGCCGGGCGATGATCGGAGGCATGGTGGAGGGCCGTGCCCATGCGGGTGGACCCGGTGCGAGTACGCGGATGGCTCGCCCTGCGAGTGAACCGCCGTCGTCCGGCTTCATGCGTGCTTCCAACGAGGCTCGCGTCCCTCGATGGCGGCTTCGACGCCCTCGATCGCATCACTGCACGTGAGCACGTTGTTTTCGTACAACGTTTGCACGCGGGCGAGGCCGTCGAGAATGCGTTCGCGAAATCCGAGATCGATGGCCTGGAGCGCGTTGCGGAGACTCGCGGCCGAAACCCCACGGAGGAAGGCGCGAACCTCCGAGATCGCGAAGTTCTCGGCATCGTCGACCGCGTGATCGACGAGGGCCATCCAGCTCGCTTCCCGCGCGTCTTTGATGTACCCGGTGGCGCAGAGTTCGCCGGCGGGTCCACGGCCGATGCGCTCGGGTAGCAGGATCGACGCGACGGGTGGAAGGACGCCCATCTTGATCTCGGGCAAGCCGACGCGTGCGTCCGGCTCTGCGTAGACGCGATTGCAGATGCGTGCGAGCTCGAGTCCACGCCCCATGCATTCGCCGCGCAGCACCGCGATGCGGAACACCGGCGTATCGAGGATGAGGCGAATCAAGTCGAGGAAGGCAGGAACCGAACGTCGAGCTTCGTCCGGGAGGAACGACTCGGGGGATGCGCCGGTCGAGAAGTTGTCGCCTTCACCGATGAGAACCGTGGCCCTCAGTTCCGGTTCTTCGCGTGCGCGTTCGAACGCGTGCGTCAGCGCAACGATCATGTCGCGGTCGATCGCGTTGTTTGGCGGGCGTGTGAGTACGATGCGCCAAAACAGGCCGTCGTCCTGGGGTTCGATGCGGACGAGCCCATCGATGTTCGTTGTTTGCAACGTGCCTCCTCGTATTCACTCGGGTTCTTTGTAGTGGGGATCCGGTCGCGCGGTGGCCGTCGGACCGAGATTGACGCCTCCGCGGAGCGAGACGAGCGTTCGCCGCTCTTCGTCGGAGACCTCGTAGTCGACGAGTAAGAGATCGCGTGGAGCCGTACCGTCGTTGTAGGACGTATGTGGCAACGAATGGTCGAAGATCAGGAGCTCACCGGGCTTCAACTTCACGACTTCTCCGTCGAGCTCGAACTTCGCGTGTTCGCCGCCACGCAACCCGACGTGAATGCGCAGGATGCCTTCCTTGGGAAAGTCCGTGTGGGGCGGGAGCCGGGTGCCGGGCAAGAGCCGAGAGAACGACGCGATATGAACACGCGGTAGGGGCTCGAGCAACGCTGCCGTGCGTGGACAACGGCGACGATTCGATTCCATGTCGTAGACCTGGTTCGCGGCGGCGTGTGCGACGAAGAAAGGGAAAACCTGCCAGTTGCCGGAGTAGGCATTGGTGTCGATCCAGGCCTCGTATTCTTCGTCTGCGAGGGTGTGCACTTCTTCGACGAACGTCGAAGCGGCGTCGGACAGCAGCGCACATACGTCGAAGAGTCTCGGATCGAGACGCGACCGAGGCGTCGCGAGTTCTGGGTGAGTCATCATCGTCCCCTTGGTCCGCGGTGCTCGTGGACCACAGCTTCGTTCTTCCGCACGAGACCTTGGAGTTCGGGCATCGGAGTCGCGGCTCCATCGTGCCGGCTACTGCGTGCGGTGGCGCTGTTGTCCGATGCCGTCCATTCGACCCCTGAGAGCGCTGGCGATCGTTCGACTGTTCCTGGAGGAACTCGACAATCGAGCACCTGAACCGTCGATCGAAGGGCGCACTCCACGATCGTGTCGCGAGCCTCGAGTACGCTGCGCACGCACTCGGCGCGACCACCCTGCTCGTAGCGCCAGTTCTTCTCACTGGCACGAACTCCGGTGCGGCAGTTCGAGATGTTCGTGTGCTGAACGCGCGCCAAGGAGCCGTCCTTGACTTCGATGCCGATGTCGGAGTCTGTGAGCATGGACTCCGAAACGAGTGTGCGGCTCCGTTCGCCGACCGACACTGCTTTGTCCGCACAGCGTTCGATCACGCACTTCGAGACGAATGCTTGGCTGTCCATCAGGTCGATGCCGTCGCCGTCGCACGCGTGGACATGAACATCATGGAAGCGCACTCGCGACACGTCACAGTCGATTCCGTCGATGCCGCCCGTGACGAGCACATGATCGAATTCCACGTTCGCGTGTGCGACGTGGATCACGTCCTCGACTGCCCTCGGGGAAGTGAATTCGCAGTGCTCGACGACCGCGTTCGTTCCGAACAAGCACAGGCTGGCCTGCAGAGTTCCGAGTGCATCGGTCGAACCGCCGAGTCCTTCGAACGTGCAGTGCTCGAAGGCTGCATCGTGAACGCCGCGCACGACGACGACGCCGGTACCGGACCCTTCGAAGCGAATGGGAGCATCCTCGGTGCCGTGTGCGTGCACACCTTGCTCGAAGGTCAGGCTCGCACCCCTCGTGAACACCAGTTTGGTGCCGGCTGCGATCGCGATCCGGTCCTTCAGGACGACGTGGCCGGTAATCGAACGTGTTCCAGTCCATCGCGGTGCGCGCGCCGGGCGCGATCTCGGGGAAAAGCCGAGCCAGAGATCGCCGAAATCGCGCTCCGGGATCGTGGCGAGGGCCGCGATCGGGGCACGCTCCTCCCCCTGATGAGCAGCGACTTCGATGATCTGCTGTGAGCCGACACCGACGATGCGAAGGGAATAGGTCGTCGGACGCTTGGTGACCTCCCGGTTGCGTACGGGGTCGACGCCGTCGAAGCCGAAGCGCCGTTCCATCGCCGAGACGAACGGGAAGTCGATCTGCACCCGATCCCCGTCGCAGCTCCATTGCTCGCCGAGGTCGTACTCCGTCGATACGCCGTCCCTCGTGAGAATCAGCTGAACGGAGTCCACGCGAACCGGATCCGAGTAACGAATCGAGACTCCATCGAACGCGACGTCGCTATCGACGAGGAGGCGTATCGATTCGTCTCCCGTCGATGCGGCGTAGGTCATGCTGCACGCGTGAACCGAGTTCGTCAGCGCCTCCCGCGGAGCGTCGATCCACGTCTGTCGTGCAGCCCGGATCGACTCGGTCGCGAATGCCAACCACGATTCGCGTGCCGCTATTGCGTGAGAATGCGTGAGATCGACTCGTGACGTATCCGAGCGGCTTTCTCGATCGAGGATGGGAGCTAGGCGCCCCAGTTCGTCGAGAAAGACACGGTCGAGCCCCTCGTCGAAGAAGCTGCGCGCGACCTTCGCCCGACTGCGGTGAAACGCGATGCTCGACAGCAGGGCGTCGTGCAGCGGTGTCCATGCGGCATGGACGAAGCGGCCACGCCGCCGCTTCGTCGAAGGGCGCCACTGTTCGTGCCAGCCTACGAGGTCCCATACGATCGGTTCGAAACGTCGTGTCGACTCGTTCCAAGCGAGGCGCCAGTTGTGGTGTGCGTCGAGGTGCGTGCTCTGTGTCAGCTCTTCGAGGAACGCGAGTCGCGCGAACGCATCGACATCGATGAGCTCGATCAACCTGCGTGTGCGCGCTTCGTCGCGAAGTCCGGCGAGACACTCGAGGAGTACATCGAGCGGCTTACGCCGATCGTCGGGCTCCGTGTCCCGTTTTTCCATTTGCGACCAGAGTCCCGAGTGCGCGAACAGGGTCTGCACGACGCCGCTCCACGTGTCTCGGAACCACGTTTCGCCCGAGTAGATCGGGCCAGGTGTTCTGCGCTGTGAGCGCAACAACGTCTCGTCCGGTTGTTCCGTGAGGATGTAGATCCCGAGATCTTCTCCGTTGCAGCCGACTCGTACGAGTGCGGTCTTCGGTGCGAGTAGGCCCATGCGACTGGCGAGCCAGGCCGTCATGTGGTTGCAGAGTGCGTCGCCACCTTTGGGTACGACGAGGTTGAACTTCCTCATGCCGTCGAGCAGGCGACCCTTGGGCGTCTGGATGCGAAACGACTTCTTTCGTCCTCCCCAATGGATGTACGTGTCGCCGCGATAACGAAGTTCGACGCTGCCGTCCTCGAAGCCCCAGTCCGCCTCGTCGCACCGTAGCCGCGCGTCGATCCAGTGTTGTCCCGAATCGGGGAGGTGTGCATCGAGAGAGCGGAAATCGCTACTCTTCGCCTCGAGTTCGATGGTGGGAAGTCTCGGTGCAGCTTCGGTCCGCGACGTGCTGGCAAACAACTCGTCGAAGCGGAGTATCAGATCCTCTCTCGCCAACGTGCCGAGCCGCAGCGAGGAAAGAGACAGGTCGCGTTCGATCGCGAACCGTCGGAAGTGCGAGGCCACATCGATGGACCATGAAGCTGTCCACGCCGTCAACGCGAGGCAGGGCGCGACGGACAGCTTGGCTAGGAAGCCGAAGTGACGTTTCATCGGAGGACGACCTCGAGGCGTGCTCGTTCGACGCGGTGTGGATCGAGATTCGACTTCTCTCGCACGAACACGATGCGAGGTCCGGCTCCTGTGGCGGCTGCACCTAGATCGTGTTGACGGCACCGGTCCGATCGACTCCAGTCGATACGAAACGGCGGAGCACCGCCTTCGACGTCGAGTCGAACGATCTCGAGGTCGGCCCAGACGTCGCCGAGCGTGACCGTGCACTCGCGCACGTCGGCAGGTAGACCGAACTCGAAGCGACCGTGGATCGCTCCTTCGTGCACGTCGCCGTCGAGGTGAAATCCATGGTGTTTACCGTCGAACTCGACATCGAGTTCGTCGTTTGCGATCGCCCGGAGCCGATAGGCGACGAACGGAGCTTCGTCGTGACACTTGCGGCGGACCGCGATTCCGACTTCGCCCACGAGTTGCCGGACAACCCATCGAGGCAGCGAGGGAGTCACGGTTCCACACAGGCGTACGCGACAGGGGCCTTCGTGGTCGACGTCCAATGCGACGCTGCCTCGGAGTTCTCCCGTGGCCAGAAATCCATCGCCTTGGTTCATGAGACCCTCGAAACGAGGGCCGAAGAACGTCAGTGGACGCGAGGGGCCTTCTGCGATCGACAGTTCCAATTGGCCGACGCGTGCACACATGCCCGTGGGCACCTCGATGCTGAGTCCACGAACGTCATCCTCGAGCACGAAGTCCGCGACGAATGCCCCGCTGTCCGCGCGATTCGAAGACCGCGGATGAAACGTCGTCGATGCACTCGATTCGTCGCTGCCCCACGAGACACGCCACGTGTTTCCCCAATGTGGCGTTGCTGCGGCGACGAGCGCATCCTCGACGAGATCGAGGCGGTCCACGTTGTCGAGCGCACGGACACTCGCGGTCACGATCGCCTCGTTGTCGGGAAAGCGCCGGAGAAGGCGTCGCAACTCCGCGATTCCCTCGTCGCGCCGCCCTGCGTCGCGCGTGTCCGAAACAGCGAGGCGAGTGCGAGCCAGAGCATCGTGTGCGTCGAAGGCGACGGCGCGTTCGCTCCAGGTGCGAGCTGCCAGACTGTCGCCGCGCTCGTTCGCCAACTCGTACATGCGGGTTCGTGCGTAGCGGGCGGCAAGTGCGATCGTGTCGCTCGCGGTGACCGACGCGTGACCGTCTATCCAGCGCTCCAGGGCGCGAATCTCCGCCTCAGGGCCAGCAGCCCTCGCGTTCGCGAGTTCGGCGAACTCCGCGTGTTCGCGGGCGATCACCCAAGCTCTCCAGGACTCGCCGATACCGTTCCACGACTCGGGAGTGACGACGAAGCTCGCGAGCCACGCGAGCGACGCCAGAGCACAGATCCAAGAACCGACGACGAAGTGGCGCATCTGGGTGAAGGTCGAGTGGCGTTCCATCCGGTGGACGGAGCCGGGGGATCAGGCGGTGGAGCGTGCAGCTTAGCAGCGCGTTGAAAAAGTCGGGCACGCGACGAGTGAGCGATTTCGCCGTTCGCGC